>NZ_JBVJPE010000022.1:0-102607 GCF_055582805.1 Streptomyces sp. NPDC107498
GCGTACGTCGAACAGGACCTCCACGAGATCTACCAGGGCGAGGTCCGCTACGCCCGCGACGCCTTCGAGGGCCTGCGCCTCATGGACGCCCTCATCGGCGTCAAGCGCGGTGTCCCCGGCGCCGTGCTCCCCGAGCTGAAGCAGCGCCGGGTGGCCAAGGGCGCCGGCGCCGCCGCCCTCCAGGTCGACGAGCCGGAGCCCGGCGGCCGTTCCGACGTGGCCACCGACAACCCGGTGCCGACCCCGCCCTTCTGGGGCACCCGCGTCGTCAAGGGCATCCCGCTGAAGGACTACGCCTCCTGGCTCGACGAGGGCGCCCTCTTCAAGGGGCAGTGGGGCCTCAAGCAGAACAGGGCCGGCGACGGACCGGCGTACGAGGAGCTCGTCGAGACCGAGGGCCGGCCCCGGCTGCGCGGCTGGCTGGAGCGCCTCCACACCGAGAACCTCCTCGAGGCGGCCGTCGTCCACGGCTACTTCCCCTGCGTCTCCAAGGGCGACGACCTGATCGTCCTGGACGAGGCGGGCAACGAGCGGACCCGGTTCTCCTTCCCGCGCCAGCGCCGGGGCCGCCGCCTCTGCCTCGCGGACTTCTTCCGCCCGGAGGAGTCCGGCGAGACCGACGTCGTCGGCCTCCAGGTCGTCACCGTCGGCTCGAAGATCGGCGAGGCCACGGCCAAGCTCTTCGAGTCCGACTCCTACCGCGACTACCTGGAGCTGCACGGCCTCTCCGTCCAGCTCGCCGAGGCCCTCGCCGAGTACTGGCACGCCCGGGTGCGCGCCGAGCTCGGCTTCGGCGGGGAGGACCCCGCGAACGTCGAGGACATGTTCGACCTCAAGTACCGCGGCGCGCGCTTCTCGCTGGGCTACGGCGCCTGCCCCGACCTGGAGGACCGCGCGAAGATCGCGGAACTGCTGCGCCCGGAGCGGATCGGCGTCCACCTCTCCGAGGAGTTCCAGCTCCACCCCGAGCAGTCCACCGACGCCATCGTCATCCACCACCCGGAGGCGAAGTACTTCAACGCGCGGTGACCCCGCCGTGACGGCGCGGAACAAATCCGCGCTTTCGCGGTGATCGCGACGTACACTTGTCCGTCCAGTGCAGGCCGGTCCTCCTCCCCGTACCGGGGAGGGGGCCGGCCTTCTCGTCCCTCATGGAGGTGTGCCGGATGACCAGTACGGTCCCCGCGTCCCCGTTCCGTACGAACGGCAGCTCCGCCCTGCAGGCGGTCTTCCTCGACATGGACGGGACCCTCGTCGACACGGAGGGGTTCTGGTGGGACGCCGAGGTCGAGGTCTTCGCCGACCTGGGGCACCGGCTGGACGAGGCCTGGCGGGAGGTCGTGGTCGGCGGCCCGATGACCCGCAGCGCGGGCTACCTCATCGAGTCCACCGGCGCCGACGTCACCCTCGAAGAGCTGACCGTCCTGCTCAACGAGAAGTTCGAGCAGCGCATCGAGCGGGGCGTCCCCCTCATGCCGGGGGCGGACCGGCTGCTCGCCGAGCTGGCGCGGCACTCCATCCCGACCGCCCTGGTCTCCGCCTCGCACCGGCGGATCATCGACCGGGTCCTCGCCTCGCTCGGCCGCGACCGTTTCGCGCTGTCCGTCGCCGGCGACGAGGTCGTCCGCACCAAGCCGCACCCCGAGCCGTACCTGACGGCCGCCCAGGGCGTCGGGGCCGACCCCGCGCTCTGCGCCGTCATCGAGGACACCGCGACCGGTGTGGCGGCCGCCGAGGCGGCGGGCTGCCGGGTCGTCGCGGTGCCCTCCGTCGCCCCGATCGCGGCCTCCCCGGGCCGGGTCGTCGTGCGCTCGCTGGAAGAGGTCGACGTGCCATTCCTGCGGACCTTGATCACGCGAATGTGAGCTTTCCTTGAGGAAGCGATCCGGGAAGTGATCCGGTGAAAGCGGGCGGGCCATTCGCCGAAAAGCACCTACGTGACCTTGGTCACTCAGAGTGCCGGACGGCGGGTGGCCCGTTCTCGTCCCCCGTCTCAAAACCGGATGTTTGGGTGCCCCCTGTGTCCTGATTGGGTAACCGTCGTCCCCAACGTCCGGCGCATGGTTATCGAGACCGACGCATCCATGATCACTCTGCGATTACGCCCCTGTACGGCCCCGGTCAAGTGATACCGGCGCCGCCCACTAATCTTTCGCGAGTACTTCGCCGCATAACCGCGTGCACCGGCGCACACCCAAGTCGCCGTGAACACAGGACCGATCGAAACACCCGGCCCGATCGCTCCCGCCCCGACCGGGCGGCCGGCGGCGGAGTTCCACTGACCGCTGTACCCAGTGCCGGATGAGGAGATCGTCCCTGATGAACCGCAAGACCCTGGTGCTGCCGGCCGTGGCCGGACTGCTCGTCCCCCTGCTCGCCGCCTGCGGCGGAGCGGAGGAGGACAGAGCGATCGCCGTAGGCACCACGGACCAGTTCATCGCCACCGAGGACGCCCCCGCTCCGCTCGACCCGGCCTACGCCTACGACACCGGCGCCTGGAACATCCTCCGCCAGACCGTCCAGACCCTGCTGCACGTGCCCCGCGGCGGCGGCGAGCCCGTCCCCGAGGCCGCCCAGAGCTGCGGCTTCTCCGACAAGGCCAGCGAGAGCTACCGCTGCACGCTCCGCTCCGGCCTCACCTTCGCCGACGGCACCCCCATCACGGCCGAGGACGTCAAGTACTCCATCGAGCGCGTCCTGAAGATCAAGTCGGACAACGGCACGGCCGCCCTCCTCGCGAACATCGACACCGTCGAGACCCAGGGCACCGACGGGATCGTCTTCCACCTCAAGACCCCCGACGCCACCTTCCCGTACAAGCTCTCCACGCCCGTCGCCGGCATCCTCAGCAAGGACAAGTACGCCGCCGACAAGCTCCGTGACGGCTTCGACGTCGACGGCTCGGGCCCGTACACCCTGAAGGTCGAGCGCGAGGGCGACAAGGCCACCCGCTTCGTCTTCTCCAAGAACCCCGCCTACAAGGGCGACATCACCCTGCGCAACGACAAGGTCGAACTGCGCCCCTACGCCGACGCCGGCGCCATGGGCGCGGCCCTGGAGCGCGACGACATCGACATGATGGCCCGCTCCCTGTCGCAGAAGCAGATCAAGGACCTCACCGAGACGCCCAAGGACGGCATCCGCGTGACCGAGGTCCCCGGCCTCGAGATCCGCTACCTCGGCTTCAACACCGAGGCCCCCTCCGTCGAGCAGAAGGCCGTCCGCCAGGCCATGGCCGCCGTCGTCGACCGGGGCGCCCTCGTCAACCTCGTCTACGGCCCCACCGCCGAGCCGCTCTACTCGCTGATCCCCTCCAGCATCACCGGCCACGCCACCCCCTTCTTCGACGAGTACGGCGAGCCCGACGCCGCCCGCGCCGCCAAGATCCTCAAGGACGCGGGCGTCAAGACCCCGGTCAAGGTGACCCTCAACTACACCACCGACCACTACGGCGCCGAGACCGCCAAGGAGTTCGAGGCACTCAAGAACCAGCTCGTCGCCAGCGACCTCTTCGACGCCAAGGTCCAGGGCGCCGAGTGGTCCACCTTCCGCACGGCCCAGAAGCGCGGCGACTACGCCGTCTACGGCCTCGGCTGGTTCCCGGACTACCCGGACCCGGACAACTACGTCGCGCCGTTCCTCGACAGCGACAACTTCCTCAACACCCCCTACGTGAACAAGACCGTCCGCGAGAAGCTCATCCCGCGCTCGCGCCGCCAGGCCGACCGCAACGCCGCGAGCCCCGTCTACGCGCAGATCCAGAAGATCGTCGCCAAGGACGTCCCCGTCCTGCCCCTGTGGCAGGGCAAGCAGTACGTCGCCGCCCGCGACGACCTCAACGGAGTCGAGTACGCCCTCAACACCTCCTCCGACCTGCTGCTGTGGGAACTGGGCCGCGGCACCGCCTGACCCCTTCGTTGTCCCGGCCGCGCGCCCCTGCGCGGCCGGCCTGACAAGAGATCAAGAGGCAAGTTCTGTGAAGGCACGAAACAAGTGGCTGACGGCCCCCCTCGCCGCCGGCCTGTCCGCCGCCCTCCTCGGCGGCTGCGGCACCGAGCAGGGGAGCGGCTCCGGCGGTTCCGGAGGCGGCATACGCGTCGGCATGTCCGACGAGATCCTCGCCACCGACCCCGCCGCCGGCTACGACCCCGGCTCCTGGCTGCTGTTCAACAACGTCTTCCAGTCCCTCCTGGCCTTCCCGAAGGGCGGCTCCGAGCCGGAGCCCGAGGCCGCCGACAAGTGCGAGTTCTCCGGGGGCAGCAAGGTCTACACCTGCACCCTGCGCGACGGCCTCACCTTCTCCAACGGCAACAAGCTCACCTCGGAGGACGTCAAGTTCTCCTTCGAGCGGGCCCTCGAGATCGCCGACCCGTCCGGCCCGGCGCCGCTGCTCGCCACCATCGACACCATCGAGACCCCCGACGAGCGGACCGTCGTCTTCCGCCTCAAGGTCCCGGACGCCACCTTCCCCAGCAAGATCGCCTCCGGCGCCGGCTCCATCGTCGACCACCGCGACTACCCCGCCGACGCGCTCCGCACCGACGGCAAGGCCACCGGTTCCGGCCCGTACAAGCTGGACTCCTTCAGCGACACCGAGGCCGTCTTCTCCGCCAACCCCGGCTACAAGGGCAACGCCAGGCCCAAGAACGGCGCGATCACCCTCAAGCTCTACCGCGGCGACCGCACGGCCCTGGCCAAGGCCTTCACCGACGGCGACATAGACGTCGCCTACCGAGGGCTCTCCGCCGACGACGTCGCCGCCCTGGAGAACTCCGCCACCACGGCCGACAAGGGCATCGAGGTCATCACCGGCAGCAGCGCCGAGGTCCAGCACCTCGT
Organism: Streptomyces sp. NPDC107498; assembly: GCF_055582805.1. NCBI lineage: Bacteria > Bacillati > Actinomycetota > Actinomycetes > Kitasatosporales > Streptomycetaceae > Streptomyces > Streptomyces sp. NPDC107498. Next base: position 4,840 of record NZ_JBVJPE010000022.1, read on the forward strand.
CTTCAACACGAAGGACCCGGTCGTCGGCAAGCTCGCCGTCCGCAAGGCGATCGCCCACCTCGTCGACCGCGAAGCCCTCGTCGAGCACGTCTACCAGTCGACGGCCACCCCGCTCTACTCGATCGTCCCGGCCGGCATCGCCGGACACAACACCGCCTTCTTCGACACCTACGGCACCCCCGACAAGGCCAAGGCGAAGAAGGCCCTCCGCTCCGCCGGCATCACCGGCAAGGTAAAGCTCACCCTCTGGTCCACGCCCAGCCGCTACGGCCCGGCCACCGACCAGGAGCTCAAGGCCATCGCCGAACAGCTCAACGAGAGCGGCCTCTTCGACGCCGACGTGAAGTCCGTCGCCTTCGACCAGTACGAGAAGGACATCGCCGCCGGCAAGTACGGCGTCTACGTCAAGGGCTGGGTCCCCGACTACCCCGACGCCGACAACTTCACCAGCCCCTTCTTCGGCGAGGGCAACGTGCTCGGCAACCACTACGAGAACAGCACCATCACCGGCACCCTCCTCCCGGAGACCGCCGCCATCGCCGACCGCGCCGCCACCGCCGACGAGTACGGACGCCTCCAGGACCTCGTCGCCGAGGAACTCCCCATCCTGCCGCTCTGGCAGGGCAAGCAGTACGCCGTCGCCCGCGAGGACGTCACCGGCCTCGAATGGACCCTCGACACCTCGACCGTCTTCCGCTTCTGGGAGATCCGCAAGGGCTGACGCCCCTCCACGCACGGGGGCCCGGTACGCACCACGCGCACCGGGCCCCCGTCGTTCCCGCGCCTACCGGCCGCCGGCCCCCGGCCGCACCAGACCGCTCTCGTACGCGTACACCGCGGCCTGGACCCGGTCCCGCAGCCCCAGCTTCGTCAGCACATGGCCCACGTGCGTCTTCACCGTCGTCTCGCTGACGAACAGGTCCGCCGCGATCTCCGCGTTCGACAGGCCCCGCGCCACCAGCTTCAGCACCTCCACCTCGCGGTCGGTCAAGGTGTTCAGCGTGTCCGGCACCTGCTCCTCGCCCGTCGGCAGGTGCGCCGAGTACTTGTCGAGCAGCCGGCGCGTGATCGACGGCGCCAGCATCGCCTCGCCCGCCGCCACCACGCGGATCGCCTGCACCAGCTCGTTCGCCGGAGCGTCCTTCAGGAGGAAGCCGCTCGCCCCCGCCCGCAGCGCCTCCACCACGTACTCGTCCAGATCGAAGGTCGTCAGGACCAGCACCTTCGCCGGACCGTCCCGCCCCGGACCCGTGATCTGCCGGGTCGCCTCCACCCCGTCCATCCGCGGCATCCGGATGTCCATCAGGACCACGTCCGGCTGCAGCGCGCGCACCTGCTCCTGCGCCTGCAGACCGTCCCCGGCCTCACCCACCACCGCGATGTCCTGCTCCGCCTCCAGGATCATCCGGAAGCCGGTCCGCAGCAGCGGCTGATCGTCGACCAACAGGACGCGGATCGTCACAAGGGCTCCTTCACGGGGCTGTGCTCAGGAAGACGGCTGGGCCGGGTCCATTCTGCCTTGCCCCGATTCACCGGACTCCGGCGGGCGCGCGGAAACGATCTTCAGGGGATAGGCCGGGGGAGTCCCCCCGAACTCGGGGCAGACCGCCTGGTGATCGCACCAGCCGCACAGCTTCGTCGGCCGCGGCCGCCAGTCGCCCGACTCCGTGGCCAGCCGGATCGCGTCCCACAGCGCCAGCAGCTTCCGCTCCACCCGCAGCAGATCCGCCTCCACCGGGTCGTACGTCAGCACCTCCCCGCTGCCCAGGTACACCAGCTGCAGCCGCCGCGGGATCACCTTCTTCAGCCGCCACACCACCAGCGCGTAGAAGGTCATCTGGAACAGCGCGCCGTCCCGGTACTCGGGCCGCGGCGCCTTCCCCGTCTTGTAGTCGACGATCCGCACCTCGCCCGAGGGTGCCACGTCGACCCGGTCGATCACCCCGCGCAGCCGCAGCCCCGAATCCAGCTCCGTCTCCACGAACAGCTCGCGCTCGGCCGGCTCCAGACGCGTCGGGTCCTCCAGCGTGAACCACCGCTCGACCAGCCCCTCCGCCTCCTCCAGCCAACCCGCGAGCCGCTCCCCGTCCGGATCCTCCGCGAACAGCTCGGCCAGCTCCGGCCTCGACTCGAGGAGCCGCTCCCACTGCCCCGGCACCATCGACTTCGCCCGCGACGCCGTCCGCTCCGCCGCCGGATCGTCGAAGAGCCGCTCCAGCACCGCGTGCACCAGCGTGCCCCGCGTCGCCGCCGGGCTCGGCTTCTCCGGCAGCCGGTCGATCACCCGGAACCGGTACAGCAGGGGACACTGCATGAAATCGCTCGCCCGCGAGGGCGACAACGACATGGGCGCCCGTGGCTCCGCGGGCACCTGCTCGCTCGTACTCATGACACGACCCTACGACCCGCCGCCGACAGCGCGCCGAATACCATCGACCTGGGACCCCGTCGCACTGCATGATCGAACCGTGACGCACCGACGCGGGTCACACCACGCGACGAAAGGAACCCGTGAACCAGGACGAGCCCAAGCCGCAGCGGACCGAGGAGCCCGGCGGCGGGATCCTCATGGGACGGCCCTTCGGCGTGCCCGTCTACGTCGCCCCCAGCTGGTTCGTCGTCGCCGCCCTCATCACCTGGGTCTTCGGCGACCAGATCGACCGGGTCCTGCCCGAGCTCGGCGCCGCCCGTTACCTCGTCTCCCTCTTCTTCGCCGTCGCCTTCTACGCCTCCGTGCTCGTCCACGAGCTCGCCCACACCCTCGCCGCGCTCCGCTTCAAGCTCCCGGTGCGCCGCATCCAGCTCCAGTTCTTCGGCGGCGTCTCCGAGATCGAGAAGGAGACCGAGACCCCCGGCCGCGAATTCGTCCTCGCCTTCGTCGGCCCCCTGCTCTCCCTCGTCCTCGCCGGCCTGTTCTACCTCTCGCTGTACGCCGTCGAGCCCGGCACCGTCCCCGGCGTCCTCCTCGGCGGCCTGATGATCTCCAACCTGATCGTCGCCGCCTTCAACCTGCTCCCCGGCCTCCCCCTCGACGGCGGCCGCATGCTCCGCGCCGTCGTCTGGAAGATCACCGGCAAGCCCATGAGCGGCACCGTCGCCGCCGCCTGGGTCGGCCGGGCCCTCGCCGTCCTCGTCCTCGTCGGCCTGCCCCTGCTCACCCGCACCGGCCTCCTCGGCAACTCCACCGACGACATCAGCGGCTTCGAGACCGTCACCGACGCCCTCCTCGCCGCGATCCTCGCCGCGATCATCTGGACCGGTGCCGGCAACAGCCTCCGCATGGCCCGCCTCCGCGAGCACCTCCCCGAGCTCCGCGCCCGCGCCCTCACCCGCCGCGCCATCCCCGTCGAACCCGCCACACCCCTCTCCGAGGCCCTCCGCCGCGCCAACGAGGCCGGCGCCCGCGCCCTCGTCGTCGTCGACGGGACCGGCGAACCCACCGGCATCGTCCGCGAGACCGCCATCGCCGCCGTGCCCCAGCACCGCCGCCCCTGGGTCGCCGTCAGCACCCTCGCCCAGGACCTCACCGACGGCATGCGGGTCCCCGCCGAGCTCACCGGCCAGCCCCTCCTCGACCACCTCCGCGCCAGCCCCGCCACCGAGTACCTCGTGGTGGAGGACACCGGCGAGATCTACGGCGTCCTCGCCACCACCGACGTCGAGCGGGCCTTCGTCCAGGCCATGGCGCGACCGTCCGCGTGACCCCGGAGCCGGCTCGAGCGGACCGGAGGCGAGGAACCCCTTGATAGGGTGCTCACATGTCCGAACCGACCGGTGCCGCCCGCCGACGCGGGCCCTTCAAGGTCGGGGACCAGGTTCAGCTGACCGACCCCAAGGGCCGTCACTACACGTTCACGCTCGAAGAGGGAAAGAACTTCCACACCCACAAGGGTTCTTTCCCGCACGACGAACTGATCGGCGCCCCCGAGGGAAGCGTTGTCCGTACCACCGGAAACGTCGCCTACCTCGCGCTGCGCCCCCTGCTCCCCGACTACGTCCTGTCCATGCCCCGCGGCGCAGCCGTGGTCTACCCCAAGGACGCGGGGCAGATCCTGGCCTTCGCCGACATCTTCCCCGGCGCCCGCGTCGTGGAAGCCGGAGTGGGCTCGGGATCGCTGAGCAGCTTCCTCCTGCGCGCCATCGGGGACAGCGGCATGCTGCACTCCTACGAGCGCCGCGAGGACTTCGCCGAGATCGCCAAGGGCAACGTCGAGCGCTACTTCGGCGGCCCGCACCCGGCGTGGCAGCTGACCGTCGGCGACCTCCAGGACAACCTGTCCGACACCGACGTCGACCGCGTGATCCTGGACATGCTCGCCCCCTGGGAGTGCCTGGAGGCCGTCTCCAAGGCCCTCGTCCCCGGTGGCATCCTCTGCTGCTACGTGGCGACCACCACCCAGCTCGCCCGCACCGTGGAGTCCATCCGCGAGTTCGGCTGCTACGCCGAGCCGCAGCCCTGGGAGTCCATGATCCGCAACTGGCACGTCGAGGGCCTCGCCGTCCGCCCCGATCACCGCATGATCGGCCACACCGGCTTCCTCGTCACCGCCCGTCGCCTCGCGGACGGGGTCGAGCCCCCGATGCGCCGCCGCCGCCCCGCCAAGGGCGCCTACGGCGAGGACTACGAGGGCCCCAACAAGAGCTGAGTCCCGGAACCGGGCCGAATCCCGGTACGGAGGACTGACGTTCCGACATTCAGACCGCGCCGCCGTCGAGTTCCCGCCCACGCGGGAGAACTCGACGGCGGCGTCCTCATGTTCGCCGCCGCCGGGGGCCGGCCGACCGACGGCCACCCCACCTGTTCCGTCCCCGTGTGACGTGTGGCACGATGCCGGGAACCCCGCCGCACCACCCCACAGGAGACGTCTCGCGTGCAGCACTCCGCCGCCCCGGACCTCGCGGACCTCGCCCACACCCAGGCCCGGCCGGCCCACTGGCTGGCCACCGCCACCGCGACCGCCGCGGTCGTCGCCCTCGCCGGACTGCTCCAGCCCGGCCCCGCCGGAGCCGGCACCGTCCCGGCCGCCGCCCCGCGCCCGGCGCCCGCCCCCGACGCCGCCGGAGCCTCCTACCCCCTGGAATGCGGGGGAGGCCCCCGTACGGTCGCGAAGCGGGTCTCCGGAGACCTCGACGGCGACGGGAACCCCGAGACCGTTGCGGTCGTGCACTGCGAAGCCGGCTCCGGCACCCCGCCGAGCGGCGTCTACGTCCTCACCCGCGGCAAGGGGAACGGCGCCCCCGCGCGCGTGGTCGCCACCCTCGTCGCACCCGAGCAGCGCCGGAACGTCACCGAGCTCGCCGTGCGCGACGGAGCCGTGCGCGCCACCCTGCTCGGCTACTCGTCCCTCGACGTGCCCAGCTGCTGCCCCGACGAGAAGGAGCAGGTCAGCTGGCGCTGGCAGGGCGGGGCCTTCGTCCGCGGGGACCGGGCCGACGCGCTCGGCGTCTGAGCCGTCACTCGGCGTCGGGGCCGTACACCTCCACCTTGTCCGCGACCCGGCGCACGTGGATGCAGTCGCCCGGGCACTCCTTCGCGGAGTCCACCACGTCCTGGAGCAGCGGCAGCGGCACCGGCGTGGTGGCCCCCGCGTCCTGGAGCAGCTCGTCGTCGGAGCTCTTCACATAAGCGAGCCCGTCGATGTCGAGCTCGAAGACCTCGGGAGCGTACTGCGCGCAGATCCCGTCGCCGGTGCACAGGTCCTGGTCGATCCAGACCTCCAGCGCCTCTTCGGCACCCGTCGCCGGGGCCTCGTGCTGCACGGTCATATCTCCTGCCGTTTCTGCTTCGCGCGATAAGTCGGGCCACCCCTGACGGGTGTTGACCAATGACGACGATACAACCGCCCGCTTTCAGACGGTGAAGGGTGGGTATTCCCCTGGCGAGAGGGGAAGCGCAAGGGTGAAGATCGGACACACCCCGGAGTCTTTTTGATCTAGGGGTTTCAATCGCCACCCACGCAGGTAGGGTCAGGAAGCGTCCAGCTCCCCTTGGAGGAGGTGAGGACCGTGGCAGCCCACGACGACGACATCAACCGCGGCATCCGGCCGGGGCGGGGGTCTGAAGACCCCGCCGGTCAGGTTGCCTATCTCGAGCAGGAAATCGCCGTCCTGCGCCGCAAGCTCGCCGACTCTCCGCGCCACACGAGGATTCTCGAAGAGCGGATCGTCGAGCTGCAGAGCAACCTGGCCGGCGTGTCCGCGCAGAACGAACGTCTGGCGAACACGCTCCGTGAGGCCCGCGACCAGATCGTGGCCCTCAAGGAGGAGGTCGACCGGCTCGCGCAGCCGCCGGCCGGCTTCGGTGTCTTCCTGCAGGCCAATGAGGACGGCACGTGCGACATCTTCACCGGGGGCCGCAAGCTCCGGGTGAACGTCAGCCCGAGCGTCGAGCTCGAAGAGCTCAGGCGCGGCCAGGAAGTCATGCTCAACGAAGCGCTCAACGTGGTCGAGGCCATGGAGTTCGAGCGGGCCGGGGACATCGTCACCCTCAAGGAGATCCTCGAGGACGGCGAGCGCGCCCTGGTGGTGGGGCACACCGACGAGGAGCGGGTGGTGAGGCTCGCCGAGCCTCTGCTGGACGTCACCATCCGCGCCGGCGACGCCCTGCTGCTCGACCCCAGGTCCGGCTACGTCTACGAGGTGGTCCCCAAGAGCGAGGTCGAAGAGCTCGTTCTGGAAGAGGTCCCGGACGTCGACTACGACAAGATCGGCGGTCTGGGCAACCAGATCGAGCTGATCCGCGACGCGGTCGAGCTCCCGTACCTCTACCCGGACCTCTTCAAGGAGCACGAACTGCGGCCGCCCAAGGGCATCCTGCTCTACGGCCCGCCCGGCTGCGGCAAGACGCTGATCGCGAAGGCCGTGGCCAACTCCCTGGCCAAGAAGGTCGCCGAGGTGACCGGCCAGCCCGCGGGGAAGTCCTACTTCCTCAACATCAAGGGCCCCGAGCTCCTCAACAAGTACGTCGGAGAGACCGAGCGGCACATCCGCCTCGTCTTCCAGCGTGCCCGGGAGAAGGCGAGCGAGGGCACCCCCGTCATCGTCTTCTTCGACGAGATGGAATCCCTCTTCCGCACCCGCGGCTCCGGTGTCAGCTCGGACGTGGAGAACACCATCGTCCCGCAGCTGCTCGCCGAGATCGACGGCGTGGAGGGCCTGGAGAACGTCATCGTCATCGGCGCCTCCAACCGCGAGGACATGATCGACCCCGCGATCCTGCGGCCCGGCCGGCTCGACGTCAAGATCAAGATCGAGCGTCCGGACGCGGAGGCCGCGAAGGACATCTTCGCGAAGTACCTCACGGCCAATCTGCCGCTCCACTCGGACGACATCTCCGAGCACAGCGGTTCGAAGGCCGCCGCCGCCCACGGAATGATCCAGTCCGTCGTCGAGCAGATGTACGCGGAATCCGAGGAGAACCGCTTCCTCGAAGTCACGTACGCCAACGGCGACAAGGAAGTCCTGTACTTCAAGGACTTCAACTCCGGCGCGATGATCCAGAACATCGTCGACCGGGCCAAGAAGATGGCCATCAAGGCCTTCCTCGACCACAACCAGAAGGGCATCAGGGTCTCCCACCTCCTCCAGGCGTGCGTGGACGAGTTCAAGGAGAACGAGGACCTGCCCAACACCACCAACCCCGACGACTGGGCCCGGATCTCCGGAAAGAAGGGCGAGCGGATCGTGTTCATCCGCACGCTCGTCACCGGAAAGCAGGGCGCGGACACCGGACGCTCCATCGACACGGTGGCCAATACCGGCCAGTACCTGTAAAACGCCCACCGGCTGCGGATGTCCGGAAACCGGGCATCCGCAGCCGACGCATTCCATCTGGTTTTTCCCCCGGCACCGCAGGGAAATACCGCAATCGATCTCCCCACCAGCGCGGAGCCGTTCTAGGCTCATCGGTACCGCCGAGTCGCGCACCGTGAGCGCCGCCGGGCAAGGAGGGCCGCATGACCGTACGGCGAGTAATGGGCATCGAGACGGAGTACGGGATCTCCGTCCCGGGACACCCGAACGCCAATGCCATGCTCACCTCGTCCCAGATCGTCAACGCCTACGCGGCGGCGATGCACCGGGCGCGCCGCGCCCGCTGGGACTTCGAGGAGGAGAACCCGCTGCGGGACGCCCGCGGCTTCGACCTCGCCCGCGAGGTCGCCGACTCCAGCCAGCTCACCGACGAGGACATCGGCCTGGCCAACGTGATCCTCACCAACGGGGCCCGTCTCTACGTGGACCACGCCCACCCCGAGTACAGCGCGCCCGAGGTCACCAACCCGCGCGACGCCGTCCTCTGGGACAAGGCCGGCGAGCGGATCATGGCCGAGGCGGCCGAGCGCGCCGCCCAGCTCCCCGGCGCCCAGCCCATCCACCTCTACAAGAACAACACCGACAACAAGGGCGCGTCCTACGGCACGCACGAGAACTACCTGATGAAGCGGGAGACCCCCTTCTCGGACATCGTGCGCCACCTCACCCCCTTCTTCGTCTCCCGCCAGGTCGTCACCGGCGCGGGGCGGGTCGGCATCGGCCAGGACGGGCGGGAGAACGGCTTCCAGCTCAGCCAGCGCGCCGACTACTTCGAGGTCGAGGTGGGCCTGGAGACCACCCTCAAGCGGCCCATCATCAACACCCGGGACGAGCCGCACGCCGACGCCGAGAAGTACCGCCGCCTGCACGTGATCATCGGCGACGCGAACCTCTCGGAGATCTCCACCTACCTCAAGCTCGGCACCACCTCCCTCGTCCTCTCGATGATCGAGGACGGCTTCATCACGGTCGACCTCGCCGTCGACCAGCCGGTCCGCACGCTGCACCAGGTCTCGCACGACCCGACGCTCCAGTACCTGGTCACGCTCCGCAGCGGCCGGACACTGACCGCGGTCCAGCTCCAGATGGAGTACTTCGAGCTGGCCAGGAAGTACGTGGAGGAGCGCTACGGCTCCGACGCCGACGAGCAGACCATGGACGTCCTCGCGCGCTGGGAGGACGTCCTGGGGCGCCTGGAGGCCGACCCGATGAGCCTCGCCGGCGAGCTGGACTGGGTCGCCAAGCGGGAGCTCATGGAGGGCTACCGGCGCCGCGACGGCCTGGACTGGGACGCGGCCCGGCTGCACCTGGTGGACCTCCAGTACGCGGACGTACGCCCCGACAAGGGCCTCTACAACCGTCTGGTGGCCCGTGGGCGCATGAAGCGGCTGCTCGACGAGACGGACGTGGAGCGGGCCGAGACGGCGCCCCCGGAGGACACCAGGGCCTACTTCCGGGGCCGCTGTCTGGAGCAGTACGCCGACGACGTCGCCGCGGCCTCCTGGGACTCGGTGATCTTCGACCTGCCCGGCCGGGACTCCCTCCAGCGCGTCCCGACCCTGGAGCCGCTGCGCGGCACCAAGGCCCACGTGAAATCACTGCTGGACCGCTGCCGGACCGCGGAGGAACTCGTCCGCGTCCTGTCCGGCAGCTGAACCGGGGGCCCGGCACGGGCCTGAAATGCCCCGGCGCTGGGAATCATGGAAACAGTGCCCGGGCGTTGTGGAAACTGCGGGGCCGAAGTCAGACCCGACCTATAGGGTCTGATCTTGTACGGACTCAACCGAGCGGGCCGATTCGAGCGGGGTGAGGGATATGGCGACCAAGGACACCGGCGGCGGACAGCAGAAGGCGACGCGATCCACGGAGGAGGTCGAGGAGACCACCACCGAGGCGAGCTCCGACCTCCAGGAACGTCAGGAGAAGCTGAGCGACGACGTGGACTCCGTCCTGGACGAGATCGACGACGTCCTGGAGGAGAACGCCGAGGACTTCGTGCGGTCCTTCGTGCAAAAGGGCGGCGAGTAGCCGCCTCGCGCGCCTGTCGTCCTCCGTCCCCGGAGCCCGGTGAAAGCCGCGGGTCCGGGGACGGATGACAAGCGGTGGCACGGGTAAGGTCCGTGCACAGCATCCAAGATCAGCCGGTGCCTCCCACGACCGGCCGACTGTCCCACCGGAAGGAATCGCGTGGAAGCCAACCCTCGAAGCACCGGGCGTCTGCCGGCGGCCTTCCTGACGCCGGGCTCGTCCTCGTTCATGGACTTCCTGGCCGATCACTCGCCGGAGCTGCTCCCGGGGAACCGGAAGCTGCCCGAGGGGATCGTCGAGGCCCCGCACGGCACCACCATCGTGGCCGCGACGTTCCCGGGGGGCGTCGTGCTCGCCGGCGACCGCCGGGCCACCATGGGGAACATGATCGCGCAGCGGGACATCGAGAAGGTGTTCCCGGCCGACGAGTACTCGGCCGTCGGCATCGCCGGGACCGCCGGTCTCGCCGTGGAGATGGTCAAGCTGTTCCAGCTGGAGCTGGAGCACTTCGAGAAGGTGGAGGGCGCGACGCTCTCCCTGGAGGGCAAGGCGAACCGTCTCTCCACCATGATCCGGGGGAACCTGGGCATGGCCATGCAGGGGCTCGCCGTCGTGCCGCTCTTCGCGGGCTGGGACGAGGGCAAGGAGAAGGGCCGGATCTTCTCGTACGACGTGACCGGCGGCCGCTCCGAGGAGCACGGCTTCGCCGCCACCGGCTCCGGCTCGATCTTCGCGCGCGGTTCGATGAAGAAGCTGTACCGCGCCGACCTGACCGAGGAGCAGGCCACCACGCTGGTGGTGCAGGCGCTGTACGACGCGGCGGACGACGACTCGGCGACCGGTGGTCCCGACATGGCCCGCCGGATCTTCCCGATCGTCACCGTCATCACCGACGAGGGTTTCCGCAGGCTCAGCGAGGCGGAGTCCTCCGAGCTGGCCCGGTCGGTCACCGAGCGGCGTCTCGAGCAGCCCGACGGGCCGCGCGCCGCCCTGCTCTGACCGTTCCTCGCCCCAGAAGCCCTTCAGACCGGAAGAAAGGGACGGTAGCCGGTGTCCACGCCGTTCTATGTCTCACCCCAGCAGGCCATGGCCGACCGGGCCGAGTACGCCCGCAAGGGCATCGCCCGCGGCCGCAGCCTGGTCGTCCTCCAGTACACCGACGGCATCGTCTTCGTCGGCGAGAACCCGTCCCGTGCCCTGCACAAGTTCAGCGAGATCTACGACCGGATCGGCTTCGCGGCCGCCGGCAAGTACAACGAGTACGAGAACCTCCGCATCGGCGGCGTGCGCTACGCCGACCTGCGGGGCTACACCTACGACCGGGACGACGTCACCGCGCGCGGCCTGGCCAACGTCTACGCCCAGACCCTGGGCACGATCTTCTCCAGCGCGGGGGAGAAGCCGTACGAGGTGGAGCTGGTCGTCGCCGAGGTCGGCTCCGAGCCGGAGGGCGACCAGATCTACCGGCTGCCGCACGACGGCTCGATCGTGGACGAGCACGGCTCGGTCGCGGTCGGCGGGAACGCGGAGCAGATCAGCTCCTTCCTGGACCAGCGGCACCGGGACGGCATGACGCTGGCCGAGGCCCTGAAGCTGGCCGTGCAGGCCCTGTCGCGGGACACCAACGGCACCGAGCGGGAGATCCCCGCGGAGCGCCTGGAGGTGGCGGTGCTGGACCGGACGCGTCCGCAGCAGCGCAAGTTCAAGCGGATCGTCGGCCGCCAGCTGTCGCGCCTCATGGAGGCGGACAACGCGGCGGCGGCGAAGACGGACGAGCCCTCGGACGAGGCGCCCGAGGAGTAGTCGGCCCTGCCCGGAGGGGCCCCGGTCCGCGCGGACCGGGGCCCCTCCGGCGTTTCCGGGCTCAGACGGCCGGCGCGGGGCCGGTGGAGCCGCGCCGGACCAGGGCCACGGGCAAGGTGACCGACGGGGCAGGTTCGCCCGCGAGGACGGCGAGGAGCGCCTCCATGCCCCGCCGGCCGAACTCCTCGGCGGGGAGCCGGACCGTGGTGAGCTCGGGATCCACGGCGGTGGCGAGGGCCAGGTCGTCGAAGCCGGTGATCGACAGGTCCTCGGGGACGCGCAGCCCCAGCCGGCGGGCGACCTTGAGGACGCCGACCGCCAGGATGTCGTCGTCGCAGATCACCGCGGTGGGCCGGGGGCCGGGGGCGCCGAACGCGAGGTGGGCGGCCTCCCGCGCGGCGGCGACGTCGAGCGGTGACCGCGCGGTGCGCAGCTCCGCGCCGCGCAGGGCCTCGGCGAGGGCGGCGGCGCGGACGTCGAAGGTCCAGGAGGGGACCGCGGACGCCAGGTGCAGGAAGCGGCGGTGGCCCAGCTCCAGCAGGTGGCCGGTGACCCGCCGCATGCCGTCGGCGACGTCGAGGTTGAGGTGCGCGGAGGCGCCCGGGTCGGACGGGTCGCTGTCGAGCATGACGAGGGGCAGGTCGGTGCCCCGGAGGGCCTTGAGCGCGTCGGCGGCCATGGAGGAGGCGATGACGCCGTCCAGGGCGGCCTGGGCCGAGGCGAAGGGGTCGCGGGCGGGGCCGACGCCGTCGGGGGAGGGGTAGAGGACGACGCCGAAGCCGTGTCGCGCCGCGGCGAGGGCCGCGCCCGTGTGGACGTGGGCGAAGAACTCGTTCGTGAGGGCGGGGACGACGAGCATGGCGGTGCGGGTCCGGCCGAGGCGCAGGTTGCGGGCGGCGAGGTTGGGCCGGTAGCCCAGCCCGCGGGCGGCGAGGCGGACCGACTCCGCGGTGCGCTCGGAGACCCGGCCGCGCCACTTCTCGCCGAGGACCAGGGAGACCGTGGCCTGGGAGACGCCCGCGGCCCGGGCCACGTCCCTGCTGGTCGGGCGGGCGCCGCCGGAGGACTCGGGGGACTGCACGGGTGGCCTCCGCATGGGACGGTGGTCGGGGGCGGGGCGCGGGAGGACCCGCGTCACGGAGGGCGCGGGGTGGACCGCGTCACGCCGACATGGTACGTATGACTTCGGAAGTTATACGTAAAACCTCGGTGTGGTTCCGGGGTGACGGGAGAGTGACATGGCCACCGAGGCCCCCGCGCACGGCGGCTACCTCGACATACTCCGGGCGCCGCACGCCGCCCGGCTCCTCGCCGGAACCCTCGTGGGGCGCCTGCCCAACGGCACCGGCCCCATCGCCATGACCCTGTTCGTCCGGGACCAGGGCGGCAGCTACACCCTGGCCGGCGGCCTGATCGCGGCCTACGGCGTCTCCAACGCCATCGGGCAGCCGCTCCTCGGCCGCGCCGTCGACCTCAGGGGCCAGCCCCGCGTCCAACTGCCCGCCGCCGTCCTCTCGGCCCTCGGCACGGCCCTGTTCGCCCTCACCGGCATCGGCCACCTCGCCCTCGCCTACGCCGCCGTCGTGGTCGCCGGGCTCTTCACCCCGCCCCTCGAGGGCGGCCTGCGCGCCCTCTGGCCGAGCGTCCTCGGCCGGGAGGACCGGGTCCACCGGGCGTACGCCCTGGACGCCGTCGCCCAGGAGGTCATGTTCACCGTGGGCCCGCTCCTGGTGACGCTCCTGGTCGCCCTGTGGTCGCCCGCCGCCGCCCTCCTCGTCATCAACGTCCTGGGCGTCCTCGGCGCCCTCGCCGTCGTCCTCTCCGAGCCCTCCCGCGCCTGGCGCTCCGCCGCCCGCGAGGCCCACTGGCTGGGGGCCCTGCGCTCGCCCGGGCTCCTCGCCCTCCTCGGCTCGTTCTTCTTCGTCGGCCTCGCCCTCGGCTCCATCACGGTCGCCGCCGTGGCCTACGCCGACGACCGGGGCGCGCCGTCCGTGTACGGCTGGCTGATGGCCGCCCTCGGCCTCGGCGCGCTGGTCGGCGGCGTCGTCTACGGCGCCCGGCGGTGGGTCGGGGCGCCCGAGCGGCGGCTGCGGGCCCTCGTGGGCCTCCTGGCGCTCTGCTACCTGCCCCTCGTGCTCGTCCCCGGCCCGGTCGCCATGACCGGCCTCGCGGCGCTCTCCGGGGTCTTCCTCGCCCCCGTCCTCGCCTGCGCCTTCATCGTGGTCGACCGGCACGCCCCCCGCGGCACCGTCACCGAGGCCTTCTCCTGGCTCGTCACCACCTTCGGCGTCGGCGCGGCCCTGGGCTCCGCGGTCGCGGGACCGGTGGTCGAACTGGCCGGAACGGCGGCCGGGTTCGCCGTGGCCGGCGCGGGCGGCCTCGTCGCGCTGCTCGTCCTGCTCGCCACCGGCCGCGTCCTCGCCGTCCCCGACACGCCCGGCGGCGCCGGTGTCGACGTGCGACACGCCGACGGAGAGGCGGCCTCCGCCGCCGTGCACGCCGAAAAGAACGCGCACTGATCGGAAAATGATCGAAACGGGGACGTCCAACCCGGTTTCAGCGCACGCCGTCAGGCGTAATGTTCAGACATGGACCGCCGCATTTTCGGGCTGGAGAACGAGTACGGCGTCACGTGCACGTTCAGGGGACAGCGCCGACTGTCTCCTGACGAAGTGGCGCGCTACCTCTTCCGCCGTGTCGTGTCATGGGGCCGCAGCAGCAATGTCTTCCTGCGGAACGGCGCCCGCCTGTACCTGGACGTGGGATCGCATCCGGAATACGCCACACCGGAATGTGACAACGTGACCGAACTGGTCACCCACGACAAGGCGGGCGAGCGCATTCTCGAGGGCCTGCTCGTCGACGCCGAACGCCGCCTGCACGAGGAGGGAATCGCGGGCGACGTCTACCTCTTCAAGAACAACACCGACTCGGCCGGAAACTCCTACGGCTGCCACGAGAACTATCTCGTCGCCCGGCACGGAGAGTTCTCCCGGCTCGCGGACATCCTCATTCCCTTCCTCGTGACGCGGCAGCTCATCTGCGGCGCGGGAAAGGTCCTCCAGACCCCCCGCGGCGCGGTCTACTGCGTCTCCCAGCGGGCCGAGCACATCTGGGAGGGCGTCAGCTCCGCCACCACCCGCTCGCGCCCCATCATCAACACCCGGGACGAGCCGCACGCCGACGCCGAGCGCTACCGCCGACTGCACGTCATCGTCGGCGACTCCAACATGTCCGAGACGACCATGCTGCTCAAGGTCGGCGCCACCGACCTGGTGCTCCGCATGATCGAGGCGGGCACGGTCATGCGCGACCTGACCCTGGAGAACCCCATCCGGGCCATCCGCGAGGTCAGCCACGACATCACCGGACAGCGCAAGGTCCGCCTCGCCAGCGGCCGGGAGGCCTCCGCCCTGGAGGTCCAGCGCGAGTACTACGAGAAGGCCGTGGACTTCGTCGACCGCCGGGGCATCCGCGCCGGCACGGTCGCCCAGGTCCTGGAGCTGTGGGGCCGTACGCTCGACGCGATCGAGAGCGAGCAGCTCGACCGGATCGAGACCGAGATCGACTGGGTCATGAAGCACAGGCTCATCGAGCGGTACCGGGCCAAGCACAACATGACCATGTCGAACCCGAGGGTCGCGCAGATAGACCTCGCCTACCACGACATCCACCGTCGTCGCGGGCTGTACTACCTGCTCCAGAAGAACGGCCAGGCGGCCCGCATCTGCAACGACCTGAAGATCTTCGAGGGCAAGTCGGTGCCCCCGCAGACCACTCGGGCCCGGCTGCGCGGCGACTTCATCCGCCGTGCGCAGGAGCAGCGGCGGGACTTCACCGTCGACTGGGTCCACCTCAAGCTCAACGACCAGGCGCAGCGAACGGTGTTGTGCAAGGACCCGTTCCGCTCCGTCGACGACCGGGTGGAAAAGCTGATCGCCGGAATGTAGGCAGGTCGTATCGACCGGTGGGGCCCCGCACGTTCGGCGTGCGGGGCCCTCGACGTGACAGGAGGAACGCCTAGAGTGTCGGCACCACTACTGTGCCGTCTGAGATCTGAGGAACACGTGCGCCGACTTGCCGGCCTTCTCGTCGTCCCGCTGCTGCTGCTCTCCACAGCGGCCTGCGGCAGCGACGACAAGGGCTCCGATTCCGCTTCGATGAAGAACGGGCTGCCCGCCATCACCGCGGGGGAGAAGTTCGGGGAGAAGCCGACCCTCGCCAAGGGCGAGGGCGACCCGCCCAAGGAACTGAAGGTCAACGTCATCAGCGAGGGCAAGGGCCCGGTGACGAAGAAGGGCGACGCCCTCCAGGTGAACTACCTGGGTCAGGCCTGGGACTCCGACAAGCCCTTCGACAACAGCTTCGACCGCGGCCAGCCCTTCGACCTCACGCTGGGCGCCGGCCAGGTCATCAAGGGTTGGGACCAGGGCCTGGAGGGCCAGAAGGTCGGCAGCCGCATCGAGATCGGCATCCCGCCGGAGCTCGGTTACGGCGCGCAGGGCCAGGGCGACATCAAGCCCAACGCCACCCTCGTCTTCGTCGTGGACATCCTGAAGGCCGTGACGATCCCGAAGTCCGCCACGGGCACCGAGGTCGCCCAGGACGACAAAGACCTGCCGAAGGTCGGTACGAACACCGACGGCAAGGCCCCCTCGCTGACCGTTCCGAAGACCGACCCGCCGACCAAGCTCGTCTCGAACTACGTGCTCGAGTCCAAGGGCGAGGCCGTCAAGGCCACCGACACGGTCGTCGTGAACTACGTCGCCGCCCTGTGGAAGGACGGCAAGGTCTTCGACTCGACCTACACCACGGGCAAGCCCGCGAACTTCCCGCTCGCGAACCTGACGCTGAAGGGCCTCAAGGACGGTCTCGTCGGCAAGAAGATCGGCAGCCGCGTCCTGATCGTCGCCCCGCCGTCGGAGGCGTTCGGCGACCAGGAGAAGCAGGGCATCCCGAAGAACTCCACGCTGGTCTTCGCCGTGGACATCCTGACGAAGATGTAAGACTGTCCCGTTCGCGCGGATCGTCATCGCGCAGTTCATCGGTTTGAGGAGCAGTTCAGTGAGCATCGAGAAGCCCGAGATCGACTTCCCGGGTGGCGAGCCGCCGAAGGACCTGGAGATCAAGGACCTCTGGGAGGGTGACGGCGAGGTCGCCAAGGCCGGCCAGTTCGTGCAGGTCCACTACGTGGGCGTGGCCTTCTCCACCGGCGAGGAGTTCGACGCCTCCTGGAACCGCGGTGCCCCGCTCGGGTTCAAGCTCGGCGTCGGCCAGGTCATCTCCGGCTGGGACCAGGGCGTCCAGGGCATGAAGGTCGGCGGCCGCCGCCAGCTGGTCATCCCCGCGCACCTGGCCTACGGCGACCGCGGCGCCGGCAGCGCGATCGCCCCGGGCGAGACGCTGATCTTCGTCTGCGACCTCGTGGCCGTGCAGGGCTGACCCGGTTCAGGTCGCTCGGGGCCCCCGCCGTCCGCGGCGGGGGCCCTCGGCTTTTGTCCCGACACCCCGGGGCGGTACGGTCGGACGTCCGAGAAGTGGAACCGGCGGAAGGGTGCAGGGCGTCGATGGCGATTGCCAAGTCCGAGCGGTTGATGAATCTCGCGCTGTGTCTGCTCGGGACGCGCCGCCCGCTGAGCAAGCGGGAGCTCCGCGGCTCCATCGAGGCGTACCTCGAAGCCAGCAGCGACGAGGCCTTCAACCGCATGTTCGAGCGGGACAAGGACGACCTCCGCGAGCTCGGCCTGGTCATCGAGACCGTCGAGAACCTCGACGGCGAGACCGGTTACCTCGCCCGCCGCGACTCCAACCGGCTGCCGCCGATCACCCTCGACGCCGAGGAGGCCGCCGCCCTCGGCCTCGCCGCCAAGGTGTGGCAGCAGGCCCGCCTCGCCGGAGCCGCCAGCGGCGCCCTCCAGAAGCTCCGCGCCGCCGGCATGCCCGAGGCCGAGGACTCGTACGAGATCCAGCCCAGCGCCCTGGAACCGCGCATCCCGGTCCACGAGGCCGCCTTCGAGCCGCTCATGCTGGCCTGCCGCGACCGCCGGCCCGTCGTCTTCGACTACCGCAAGGCCAACGCGGCCCGCCCCGAGACCCGCCACGTCGAGCCCTGGACCCTGGAGTGCTGGCGCGGCCACTGGTACCTGGCCGGCTGGGACCGCGACCGCGGCGCCGAGCGCGTCTTCCGGCTCTCCCGCATCACCGGCAAGGTCCGCTCCCGCGCCGGCGCCTTCACCGCGCCCGTCCCCGACGTCGTGACCGTCCGGGAGACCGTCGAGAGCTGGGCCGGCGAGACCGCCACCCGCTCCGCCCGGATCCGGCTCCGGACCGGCTGCGGCTACCCGCTGCGGGCCCGCGCCCGGGCGGTGACCGAGGGCGCCGACGGCTGGGACGAGCTGGAGATCCCGTACGGGCACGGGCTCGACGCCTGGCTCGTCGAGTTCGGCCCGGACGTCGTCGTACTGGAACCCGCCGATCTGCGGGCCGATGTGGTGGAGCGGCTGCGCGCCGTCGCCAAGGGCTGAGGGGGAGACGTACCGCATGGCTGCCAACGCGATCGACCAGACGAGGCGGATGCTCTCGCTCGTCACCTACCTCCGCGAGCGCCCCGGCGCCCACGTCGCCGACGTGGCGCGCGCCTTCGGGATCACCGAGGACGAGTTGATCTCCGACCTGGACGTGCTGCCCATGTGCGGCACCAGCTTCCGGGGCGGCGACCTCCTGGACATCGACACCGACGGCGACCGGATCTGGTGGCACAACCCCGACGACGTCGCGGAGCCGCTGCGGCTCGCCGCCGACGAGGCCACCGCGCTGCTCGTCGCCGCCCGGGCCGTCGCCACCCTGCCGGGGCTCCGGGAGAGCGACCGGGACGCCCTCCTGCGCGCCACCGCCAAGCTGGAGGCGGCGGCCGGCGAGGCCGCCGGCGCCAGCGCCCGGCTCTCGGTGACCTTCGAGTCCGAGGGCGGGGTCTTCGCCGAGGTCGACCGGGCCATCTCGGAGCGCAGGCGACTGTGGGTGCGGTACTACTCGCCCGCGCGCGACGAGCTCACCGAGCGCGAGGTCGACCCGATCCGGCTCTTCGCCGTCGGCCACACCTACATGGAGGCGTGGTGCCGGCTCTCCGAGGCGCGCCGCACCTTCCGGCTCGACCGGGTCGCGGAGATCCGGATCCTCGACGAGCACGCGGCGCCGCCGGAGCTGGAGCTGCGCGACCTCTCCGAGGGCCTGGTGCACCCCTCCGCCGACGACCCGGAGGTCGTGGTCGAGGTGGGGCCCGGCGGACGCTGGGTCGCCGAGTACTACCCGCACGACCGGGCCGACGAGCTGCCGGACGGCGGGCTGCGGATCACGCTGCGGACGCCGGACCCGGCCTCGCTGCGCCGGCTGGCGCTGCGGCTCGGCAGCGACGGGCGGATCGTCGCGCCGGCGGAGCTGGCCGACAGCGCGAGGACGGCGGCGGCCGCCGCGCTCGCCGCGTACGAGGGCGTGTGACGTTCCCCGCCCCGGGGACGCTGTTACTGACGTGGTCACCGACGTGATACCAGAGCCGAGCGGGTCGAGAGATGTGAGGGAGATGTCCGTGATGCACGGTTTTGCGGCGTCCATGGCCCCGGTCCTCTTCAAGGCCGCCTGCCCCGACTGCCGCTCGCGCTTCGAACTCTCCGCGAGCGCCCTGCGCCTCGCCATCGGGGCGAGCCGCCGCACCACCTTCTACTCCTTCACCTGCCCCGAGTGCGGCAGCTCCGTCCGCAAGCCCGCCGGCGAGCGCATCGTCGAACTCCTCACCGGCGGCGGCGTCCGCACCCTGCGCCTCCACACCACCGTCTGAACGACCCGCACCCGCCCAAGGTCTAGGCTCAGCACATGTTCTGGCCCATGCTCGCCATCGCCCTCGGCTTCCTCGGCATCGCCGTCCTCGGCGTCCTCGCCGTCAAGGTGTTCCTGGAGGTCCAGCGCCTCGGCCGTCAAGTGGCCCGTACCACAGAGCGGATCCAGCAGGCCGCCGAAGAGCTCGAGACCGCCGCCGTCGGCCTCGCCCGGAGCGGCGAGACGCTCCGCTGATTCCGTGCCGTACGCTGCGGGAACGGCTCCGGCCGGAGTCGGCGGGACGCAATCGGGAGTACGCAGGGGCATTGCCCCCCGTTTACTCCTGCGGGTTACGATCGCAGGCAGCGCGGTGGTCGGACGCCCGTCCGACCCGCCGGGCACGTACTCCCTGTCGCCTCGGTGAAGAAGGTAAACAGCTATGGGTAGGCTCGGCCCCACCGAGATCATTCTCATCCTCGTCGTCGTCATCCTCCTGTTCGGCGCCAAGAAGCTCCCGGACATGGCGCGCTCGCTGGGCAAGTCGGCCCGCATCCTCAAGAGCGAGGCCAAGGCGATGAAGGCGGACGACCAGCCCAGCGCCCCCGCCGACCCCCCGCACGCCGGCACGCAGGAGCCCGCCCCGCGCACCATCCAGGCCGCTCCCGGCGACGTCACCAGCGCGCGTCCGGTGACCGAGCCCTCGGACACCACCAAGCGCTGACCCGGTCCGCCGCGGCCGCCGCACCGTGCGGCGGCTGCCGCACGAGATGAGGACGTGGGTTGCCCAAGTCTGCCCGCAAGCAGGAGAAGGATCCCGAGGGCCGGATGCCCCTCGTGGAGCACCTGCGTGAACTCCGCAACCGCCTGGCGAAGGGTCTCCTCGCCATCACGGCGGTGACGATCGTCGCCCTGATGTACAGCGAGGAGCTGCTGCAGTTCCTGTCGCAGCCGGTGCCCAAGTGCCCCAAGGGCGTCAGCAGCGACGGCGGCAACTGCGCGGTCGTCACCTTCAACACGCTGTTGGCCCCCTTCAGCACGACGATCCAGGTCTCCCTGACGGCCGGCCTCGTCCTGGCCAGCCCGGTCTGGCTCTACCAGCTGTGGGCCTTCATCGCGCCCGGGCTGCACAGGAACGAGAAGAAGTACACGTACGCCTTCGTCGGCGCGGCCGTGCCGCTGTTCGCCGCCGGCGCCTACCTGGCGTACCTCATCCTGCCGGTCAGCGTGAAGGTCCTCATCAGCCTCACGCCCGCGGGCTCCGCCAACTTCCTGGCGCTCAACGACGTCCTCGACTTCACCCTGCGGATGGTGCTCGTCTTCGGCCTCGCCTTCGAGCTCCCGCTCGTCCTGGTGATGCTCAACCTCACCGGCGTCCTCACGGGCCGGCGGATGGCCGGCTGGTGGCGCGGCGTGATCATGGGCGTCTTCGTCTTCGGCGCCGTCATCACCCCCACCACCGACCCCGTCGGCATGCTCGCCCTCGCCGGGCCCATCACCGTGCTGTACTTCGGGGCCGTCGGGTTCTCCCTCCTCAACGACCGCCGGCGCCGGCGCAACGACCCGGACGCCGAGCTCGACGACGACGAGGCCTCCCCGCTCGACCTCACCCCCCAGGCCGTCGGGGCCGTCGAGCCCGTGGGCGCGCCCCGCGTCCTGCCCGAGCAGGCCACCGGGGAGCACGGCGGCGCGGGGACGCACCGGCTCAACGGTTACGACGACATCACCTGATCTTGTAGGGTCCCCCCAGACTCCGTCCGGGGGGACCACCGATGACCAGCGACCTCACCCTCTTCGTCAACCCCACCGCCGGCCGCGGCCGCGGCGCCCACGCCGCCCAGCCCGCCGCGCGGGTCCTCAGAGACGCCGGATTCTCCGTCCGCACCGTCCTCGGGCTCGACGCCGGCGACGCCCTCACGCGCGCGCGTGAGGCCGTCGCCGAGGGCACCGGCGCCCTCGTCGCCGTCGGCGGCGACGGCATGATCTCCCTCGCCCTCCAGGCCGTCGCGGGCACCGGCACCCCCCTCGGGGTCATCGCCGCCGGCACCGGCAACGACTTCGCCCGCACCCTCGGCCTGCCCGTCCGCGACCCGGCCGCCGCGGCCCGCCTCACCGCCGCGCTCCTGAAGGGCGAGGGGGCCCGCGCCATGGACCTCGGGCGGGTGACGAGCGACACCCGCAGCCGCTGGTACGGCACCGTCCTCGCCTCCGGCTTCGACTCCCGCGTCAACGACCGCGGCAACCGCATGCGCGTCCCCGCCGGGCGCTTCAAGTACGACCTCGCGATCCTCGCCGAGCTCGCCGCCTTCCGGCCCGTCCCGTACCGCCTCGCCTTCGACGACGGGCGCGTCCTGGAGACCGACGCCACCCTCGTCGCCGTCGGCAACGGCTCCTCCTACGGCGGCGGCATGCGGATCTGTGCCGACGCCCGCACCGACGACGGACTCCTCGACGTCACCGTCGTCGGGGACTGCGACCGCACCACCCTGATCAAGGTCTTCCCCCGGGTCTACAAGGGCACCCACCTCGACCACCCCGAGGTCACCACCCATCGGGTCCGCTCCCTGACCCTCGACGCCCCCGACACCACGGGCTACGCCGACGGCGAGCCGCTCGGCCCGCTGCCGCTCACCGCGGAGTGCGTCCCGGCCGCCCTGCGCGTCCTCGCCCCCGCCCCGGCGCCCCCTGGAACCGACCCCTCCGCATCCCCTCGATAAAGATCGCGTCACTGTCACAGGTGGCGGGTAGGCTCGACGACAAGATGACAGAGGACCTCACACCAGCCGAGGCGTACGCGGCCGCCCGCGCCCGCAACGCCGAGCAGCGCACCGCACTGGCACCCTTCCGCGAGCTGTACGACTTCGGTCTGGACCCCTTCCAGATCGAGGCGTGCCAGGCCCTCGAAGCGGGGAAGGGCGTGCTCGTCGCCGCTCCCACGGGCTCCGGCAAGACCATCGTGGGCGAGTTCGCCGTCCACCTCGCCCTCACCCAGGGCCGCAAGTGCTTCTACACGACCCCCATCAAGGCGCTGTCGAACCAGAAGTACGCCGACCTGGTCAAGCGGTACGGCGCCGACAAGGTCGGCCTGCTCACCGGCGACAACAGCGTGAACGGCGACGCCCCGATCGTCGTGATGACCACCGAAGTCCTCCGCAACATGCTCTACGCGGGGTCCCAGGCCCTCTCCGGCCTCGGATACGTCGTGATGGACGAGGTCCACTACCTCTCCGACCGCTTCCGCGGCGCCGTCTGGGAGGAAGTGATCATCCACCTCCCCGAGTCCGTCACCCTCGTCTCGCTCTCCGCGACCGTGTCCAACGCCGAGGAGTTCGGCGACTGGCTCGACACCGTCCGCGGCGACACCGAGGTCATCGTCTCGGAGAGCCGCCCCGTCCCCCTCTGGCAGCACGTCCTCGCCGGACGCCGGATGTACGACCTCTTCGAGGAGGAGACCGACCACGGCGGCCGCGGCGCGTCCCGGCGCGAGGTCAACCCCGACCTCCTCCGCCTCGCCCGCACCGAGAACACGCGCACGTACAACCCGCGCGACCGGCGGCGCGGCAAGATGGTCCGCGAGGCCGACCGCGAGCGCGAGCGCCGCCAGCGCTCCCGGATCTGGACGCCCGGCCGGCCCGAGGTCATCGAGCGCCTCGACGCCGAGGGGCTCCTGCCCGCGATCACCTTCATCTTCAGCCGCGCCGGCTGCGAGGCCGCCGTCCAGCAGTGCCTCTACGCCGGACTCCGGCTCAACGACGACGAGGGACGGCAGCGCGTCCGCGAGATCGTCGAGGCGCGCACGGCCGCCATCCCCACCGAGGACCTGCACGTCCTCGGGTACTACGAGTGGCTCGAAGCCCTGGAGCGGGGCATCGCCGCCCACCACGCCGGCATGCTCCCGACCTTCAAGGAGGTCGTCGAGGAGCTCTTCGTCCGCGGCCTCGTCAAGGCCGTCTTCGCCACCGAGACCCTCGCCCTCGGCATCAACATGCCCGCGCGTTCCGTCATCCTCGAGAAGCTCGTCAAGTGGAACGGCGAGCAGCACGCGGACATCACCCCCGGCGAGTACACCCAGCTCACCGGCCGCGCCGGCCGTCGCGGCATCGACGTCGAGGGCCACGCCGTCGTGCTCTGGCAGCGCGGGCTCGACCCCGACCACCTCGCCGGACTCGCCGGCACGCGCACGTACCCCCTGCGCTCCAGCTTCAAGCCCTCGTACAACATGGCGGTCAACCTCGTCGACCAGTTCGGCCGGCACCGCTCGCGCGAGCTCCTGGAGACGTCCTTCGCCCAGTTCCAGGCCGACCGCTCCGTCGTGGGCATCTCGCGCCAGGTCCAGCGGAACGAGGAGGGGCTCCAGGGCTACCGCGAGGGCATGACCTGCCACCTCGGGGACTTCGAGGAGTACGCGCGGCTCCGCCGCGACCTCAAGGACCGCGAGACCGAGCTGGCCCGGCAGGGCGCCGCCCAGCGCCGCGCCCAGGCCGCCGGCTCCCTGGAGAAGCTGAAGCCCGGCGACGTCATCCACGTCCCCACCGGCAAGTTCGCGGGCCTCGCCCTCGTCCTCGACCCGGGCATCCCGGCCGGCCGCACCAACGGCCACCGCGGCTTCGAGCACCACGACGGGCCGCGCCCCCTCGTCCTCACCGCCGAGCGGCAGGTCAAGAGGCTCGCCTCCATCGACTTCCCGGTCCCGGTCGAGGCGCTGGAGCGCATGAGGATCCCCAAGTCCTTCAACCCGCGCTCCCCGCAGTCCCGCCGCGACCTCGCCTCCGCGCTGCGGAGCAAGGCCGGGCACATCAACCCCGAGCGCCACCACCGGCAGCGCTCCGCCGCCGCCGACGACCGCGAGATCGCCCGGCTGCGCACCGCCCTCCGCGCCCACCCCTGCCACGGCTGCGACGAGCGCGAGGACCACGCGCGCTGGGCCGAGCGCTACCACCGCCTCCAGCGCGACACCCAACAGCTGGAGCGGCGCATCGAGGGGCGCACCAACACCATCGCCCGCACCTTCGACCGGATCGTCGCGCTCCTCACCGAGCTCGACTACCTGCGCGCCAACGAGGTCACGGACAACGGCAAGAGGCTCGCCCGGCTCTACGGCGAGCTCGACCTGCTGGCGAGCGAATGCCTCCGGGAGCGCGTCTGGGAGGGCCTCAATCCGGCCGAGCTCGCCGCCTGCGTCTCGGCGCTGGTGTTCGAGGCGCGGCAGGCCGACGACGCCGTCGCGCCCAAGCTGCCCACGGGCAACGCGAAGGCGGCGCTCGGCGAGATGGTCCGGATCTGGGGCCGGCTCGACGCCCTCGAAGAGGAGTTCAAGATCAACCAGGCGGAGGGGGTCGGCCAGCGCGAGCCCGACCTCGGCTTCGCCTGGGCCGCCTACCAGTGGGCCTCCGAGAAGAGCCTCGACGAGGTGCTCCGCGAGGCGGAGATGCCCGCGGGCGACTTCGTCCGCTGGTGCAAGCAGGTGATCGACGTCCTCGGGCAGATCGCCGCGGCGGCGCCCAAGGAGAACAGCACGGTCGCCAAGAACGCCCGCAAGGCCGTGGACGGGCTGCTGCGCGGGGTCGTCGCCTACAGCTCGGTGGGCTGACGGTTCTCCTTCCTCCTCCCCGGGGTTCCCTCCTTTCGGGGCGAGTGCCGGTTTCGGAGCGGGTGCCCGTGGCGATCGCGCCACGGGCACCCGCTCGTTCCCGGACGCCCGGTCGGGGTTGTCCACAGGCGGCTGTCCACAGGGGTGGCGCGTGCCGGGACGTTCCGCTTGCATGGACTCGCAAGCAGGGAAGGCACGTTGGGGAGGGGACGCACATGACCACGCGAGCCGGTCATCCGCATGCCGGGACACGGGACGAGGGGCGGTCGACGGGGGAAGGGGAAGAGACGGGGGGTGCGGCTCCGGCAGACCCGGCAGCGGCTCCGGTTGTCGTCGAGGGGCCGCGGGGCGTGCCCTTCCTGGGGAACCTGCCCGCCTTCGGCAAGAACCCCCTCGCCTTCTTCGAAGAGCTCCGGGGGCGCGGCGACTTCGTCCGCTGGCGCTTCGGAGGCAAGCCCTCGCTCTTCATCGCGCACCCCGACGCGGTCGGCGAGCTCCTCACCGAGGTCGAGCGCACCTTCGACCAGCCCGACCTCGGCATCGCCTTCCGTACGCTCCTCGGTGACGGCGTCATCGTCTCCAAGGGGACGGACTGGCGGCGCAAGCGCTCCCTGGTGCAGCCCTCCGTCCGCCCGAAGCAGGTCCGTTCCTACGCGGCGACGATGAGCGAGTGCGCCGTCGCCCTCGCCGACCGCTGGAGCGACGGGCAGCGGGTCGACGTCAAGAAGGAGATGGCCGCCCTCACCCAACTCGTCGCCGTCCGCACCATCTTCGGTGTCGACACGGCGGCCGACGCCGAGGTCATCGGCCGGGCCATGGACATCGCGCAGAAGGAGATCGGCGCCGAGTTCAGCGGCATCGGAGCGGTGCTGCCCGACTGGGTCCCCACCCCCGGGCGCGCCCGGATCAAGCGCGCCACCGCCGTCATCGACGCGGAGGTCTCCCGCGTCGTGTCCCAGCACCGCGACGGCGGGACCGAGCGTCCCGACCTGCTCAGCCGTCTGCTCGCCGCCCGGGACGAGACCGGCGCGTCCCTCTCCGACCAGGAGGTCCGGGACGAGACCGTCACCCTCTACATCGGCGGCCACGAGACCACGAGTTCCACCCTCGTCTGGGCCTGGTACCTGCTCTCCCGCAACCCCCGGGTCCGCGAGGCCCTCACGGAGGAACTCGACCGGGTCCTCGCCGACCACGAGCCCGGCTACGACGACTACGCCTCCCTGACGTACACCCAGGCGGTCATCAAGGAGACCCTCCGGCTGTACCCCACGATCTGGCTGATCACCGGCCTGGCCAAGGAGGGCGCCACCCTCGGCGGCATGCCGGTGCCCGTCGGCACCCGCGTCTGGTCCAGCCAGTGGGCGACCCACCGCGACCCCCGGTGGTACGGCGACGCCGAGGCCTTCCGCCCCGAGCGGTGGACCGGGCGGGACGGCGAACCCGCCGAGGAGATACCCGAGTACGCCTGGTTCCCCTTCGGCGGAGGTCCCCGCGTCTGCCTCGGCACCCGCTTCGCCCTCGTCGAAGCGGTCCTCGTCCTCGCGGTCCTGGCACGCCGCTACCACCTGGAGGTCACCGCGGACGAGATCCTCCCGGTCCCGAGCCTCACCCTCCAGCCGGACCGCGACGTCCTGGCCACGGTCCACGCCAGGGGCTGAGGCCGGTGGGCCGGATCCGGGCGGGTCGGACGTGGAAGGGGCGGACCGGGGAAGGTCGGACCGGGGAGGGCGGCCCCTGACGGGCCGTCGGTCCCGGGAGGGTGTCAGGGTGCGGAGGAGAGGGACTCGGCCAGGTCTCGCAGGTCCTCGGTGCGCAGGGTCCGGCCGCCGAAACCGGGGAGGGGGACGTGGAGGAGAGCGGTCCAGCGGGTGGGAACGGCGGCGGGGCCGTACACCGCGCCCGCGAGCATGCCCGTCACGGCCGCCACCGTGTCGGTGTCGCCGCCCAGGTCGACGGCTGCGGCGAGGGCCTCCTCGAAGGAACCGGTGGTGCGCAGCGCCCAGACCGCCGAGCCGAGACAGGGCCAGACCGCCCCGTTGAACTCGGTCGCGTCGTCCGGGTGCCAGCCGGGGGCGAGCACCTTCGCCCACCGCTCCCGGTGCGCGGGGGCCACCTCGGCCAGCGTGGCCGGCAGGGCGGCGATCGGGTCCTCGTCGTGGAGGGCGACCCGGACCAGTTCGTGGAGGATCGCCGTGCCCTCCCAGGCGGCGCCGTCGCCGTGCGTCAGCGCGGCGATCCGGCGGGCGGCGTCCATCGTCGCGGTCCGCCCCCGTGCCGCGAAGTACACGGCCGAGGTCGAGGCGCGCATGAGGGAACCGTTGCCGGCGGCACGGCCGTTGACCTGGAAGTGCAGCGCGGCCGCGACGTCCCAGGCGTCGCCGCCCAGCAGCACCTGCTCGGTCTGGAGGCCGATGTCCTTGGGGTCGGCCGCCGCCCAGCGCCGGAAGCGCTCGAAGACGTCCGGCAGGTCGAGGCCGCCCCGTTCGAGGAGGGACTCCCCGAGGAGGACCGCCATCTGCGTGTCGTCCGTCGCCTCGCCCGGATCCCAGCCGCCGCCCCCGCACAGCTCCCCGACGCCGTCCGGGAAGCGCTCCCGGAAGACGCCGGGCAGGCCGAACTCGAAGGGAGCGCCCAGTGCGTCGCCGACGGCGGAACCCAGTACGGCGCCCACGGCGCGGTCGATGTCCGGCATCCCGCCAGGGTAGGGCGTGACGGCTTCGGGGGGCCCGGGCCGTCACGCCGGAGCGAGTACCGTCCGCCGCCCGCTCCTGGTCGTCCAGATCGCGCGGACGGCCAGGAACAGGGGGAGGCCGAGGGGGGAGAGAAGGACGGTCAGGAGGAGCAGGGGGGCCATCAGGAGCGGGGGGACCGAGAGGCGGCGGGCCTCGCGGTACATCCACTGGCCGAGGAGGAGGTCCCAGGCGATGACCTGGGCCCAGAGGGCGCCGGCACCGTTCGCGAGGGCGGTGAGGTCGCGGAAGGAGTCGAGGTCGGGGGTGCCGACCGCGGCCCACAGTTCGGGCAGGACGGGGGCGGCGAGCACCGCCCAGACAACCAGGATCGGCAGGACGGTCAGTGGCGAGGCAGCCAGTCGTTCCGTGCCCCGCCAACGCGGCGCGAAGATCATGAGCAGCCAGACGGGCGCCGCGAGGAGGAACGTCAGCTCGAAGAGGAAGCCGGTCACGCCGGGACCCTCTCCGCCGGGACCCTCTTCGTGGGGACGGGGGAGGCGGTGGTGCGGAGGGAGAGTGCCGTGGCCGTTGCGCCGAGCAGGGCGATGGCTCCCGCGCCGGTGAGCGTCGTGGCGTCCGGTGACAGGAGCGCCTGACCGCGCAGTGCCTGCCGGGTCAGCAGGGCGAAGGTCGCCGCGTACGCCGCCGAGGCGGTGAGCGTGAGGCGCAGCCGGACCCGCTCGTCGACCAGGCGGGCGAGGCCGGGGAAACGGGCGGAGCGCGCGGCGAGGGCGGTGAGGGCGATCAGCAGCAGCGGGAGCAGCTGGAGCGCGTGCATGCCGAAGAAGTGGGCGATGCGCAGGTCGCCGCCGGTGGTCGCCCAACCCGTGAGCGGCATCGACGGGCCGCCGTCCGGGACGCCGACGCCGTGGGCGCCGATGATCGGCGCGTCGTCGACGGCCAGTTGCTCCGGTGTCGGACGGACCATCAGGAAGCCGACGGCCGCGCCCGCCAGGGCGATCAGGGAGGACAGCCGGACGGCCCAGGCCGTCGCCCGGTCGAGGATCCGGGCGCGGAGCAGCAGCACCGCGATGACCAGGGCGCTCAACCACAGCACGGCGACGGTGCCGCCCATGAGTTGGAAGACGGTGCTGTCGAAGGGGGTCGCCCGGTTGAAGTGGCTCTGGGTGCCGCGGACCACCTGGAGGGTGATGAGCACCATTTCGACGGCGCCGGTGACGGCGACCACCGTCCCGGCCCACCAGCCGGCCCGTCGGCCGTGGGGGAGCAGCGAGAGCATCCAGGCCAGTGAGAGGGCGTAGGCGATGAACGAGACCGAGAACTTGAACGGTTTGGTCCAGATGGGGACGCCGACCAGCATCCGGTCGTCGACGACGATGCCGACGGCGGAGACGAGGGCGAGGACGACCATCGAGGCGGTGAACCAGACCAGGGGGCGGTGGAGTGGGGGAGGCGGGGTGACGTGGGCGCGTGGGTTCGACGAAGACATACGGATCCCCCGTGGGAAAGTATGGATAGTGGCACTCGCCACTATCTGATAGCGCCACTATCTATGATGAAGGTGTCGGTCGGCAAGGCCGGAGAGGGATCTGGAAGGTGAACGCGCTGTGCGCATCGGAGAGTTGAGTCGCAGGACCGGGGTGTCGGTGCCGACGATCAAGTTCTACGTACGGGAGGGGCTGCTGCCGGCCGGGGAGCTGACGAGCCCGAACCAGGCGTCGTACGGAGAGGCGCACGTGCAGCGGCTCCGCCTGATCCGGGCGCTGCTCGACGTGGGCGGCCTGTCGGTGGCGGCGATCCGCGGGGTGGTCACGGCGGTCGACGACCCTGAGCGGCCGGTGCACGACGTGTTGGGCGCGGCGACCGACCCTCTGGTGCCGCGCTACGCGCGCGAACCCGGAGACGGCGTCGAGGAGGCGCGAAAGGCGGTCGCCGGGCTGATCGAGGCGCGGGGCTGGCACGCCGACCCTTCGAGCCCGGCGTCGGACGCCCTCGCGACGGCCCTCGTGGCGCTCGAGGAACTCGGGCACGGCCGGTTCGTCGAAGTCCTGGACGCGTACGCGGACGCGGCGGAGGGGGTGGCGCGGGCCGACCTGGACTACGTGGCGCGCCATGTGGCGCGGGAGGAGCTCGTGGAGAGCGCGGTCGTCGGCACCGTCCTCGGCGACGCGGTCTTCTCCGCGCTGCGGCGCCTGGCCCAGATGAACGCCTCGGACCGCATGTTCGGCCGCACGTTCGGCCGGGCGACGGAGAGCGGGGGAGCGGAGGGCGGAGGAGTGGGGAGCGGGGGAGCGGAGAGCGGGGAAGCGAGGAGCGGGGGAGCGGAGTGACGAAGGGGCCCGGGGCTTTCGTCGCCCCGGGCCCCTCCGCTCAGCTCTCCTGCTCGCGCTCCACCTGGTCGTTCCACTCGCGCTTGATCGCGCGCCAGGCCTCGTCCGACTTGCCCAGGCGCCAGTAGCCCGAGATCGACAGGCGCTCCCGCGCCACGCCCCGGTCGAGCCGCAGGTGGCGGCGCAGCTCCTTCACGGAGCCCGCCTCGCCGTGGACGAAGGCGTGCACGTCGCCCGCCGGGAAGTCCAGGGCCGTGACCGCCTCGACCAGCGCCTCGCCCGTCGGGCGGTCGCCCCGGTGCAGCCACGTGACGTCGACGCCCGTCCCCGCCGCGAGCTTCTGCTCCTCGGCCGCGTCCGCGACCTCGATCAGGACGTGCGCCCTCGCTCCCTCGGGCAGCCCCTCCAGGGCCGCGGCGATCGCCGGGAGCGCGCTCTCGTCGCCCACGAGCAGGTGCCAGTCCGCCGCCGGGTCCGGCGCGTAGCCGCCGCCGGGTCCGAGGAAGCGCACCGTCTCGCCCGCCCG
The DNA here is from genome assembly GCF_055582805.1 of Streptomyces sp. NPDC107498. Lineage (NCBI taxonomy): Bacteria > Bacillati > Actinomycetota > Actinomycetes > Kitasatosporales > Streptomycetaceae > Streptomyces > Streptomyces sp. NPDC107498. Next base: position 35,428 of record NZ_JBVJPE010000022.1, read on the forward strand.
GGCGCGCGCCGCCCAGGGGCCCGCCAGGCCCTCGTCGCCGTGGACCACGAAGTCGATGGTCAGCTCGCGGTGGACCGGGTCCCACGCCCGTACGGTGTACGTCCGCGTCGTCGGCCACTGCTCCCGGGGGAACTCCGCCCGGATCCGCTCCATGTCGAACGGCTCCGGATAGGCGACGCCCTCCGGGGCGAACAGCAGCTTCACGTAGTGGTCGGTGTAGGTGTCCGCCGCGAAGCCGTCGAGCCCGGGCCCGCCCAGCACGACCCGCACCATGTGCGGAGTGATCCGCTCGGTGTGCACCACGCGCGCTTCGGTGGCCTTCGGTGCCTTGCGGGCCGGCTGCTCTGCCACGACGGGCTCTCCTGACTCTGCGTACTTAGGTATGCCTAAGCTAGCACTTTCCGGCAGGAGAAGCCCTACGCGGACCGAACGGCCCCGCCTCCCGAGGGCCCGGAAAGCAGCCGGGCCCTCCCGTCAGCGCTCCAGGACCGGGAGCAGACGCCCCACCGCGCCGCCCAGGCCCCAGCGCTTCACCAGTGCGTCGAGGGCCTCCGGATCGCGGGGAGCGGTCGGCAGGGCCGGGTCGAACTCCGGGAGCGCCACGTCGGCGGCGACCCGCACCACCGTCGGCGCCACGTCCAGGTACGCGGCCGCCTCGACGATCCCGCGCCGCTTCGCCGGCGTCAGCCTCGACGCCGGGTCCTCCGCCGCCGCCCGGACGCCCGCCAGGTCCCCGTACTCCGTGATCAGCTGCGCCGCCGTCTTCTCGCCGATGCCCTTCACGCCGGGCAGCCCGTCGCTCGTGTCCCCGCGCAGCGCCGCGAAGTCCGCGTACTGATCGGGCCGCACCCCGTACTTCGTGCGGATCAGCTCCGCGTCCACCAGGTCGCAGTCGCCGACGCCCTTGCGCGGGTACAGCACGCGGACGCTCCGGGCGTCGTCCACCAGCTGGAACAGGTCGCGGTCCCCGGTGACGATGTCCACGGGGCCGCCGGCGCGGCCCGTCAGCGTCCCGATCACGTCGTCCGCCTCGTACCCCGCCGCCCCGACCCGCGCGATGCCGAGCGCGGCCAGGACCTCCTCGATCACCGGCACCTGCGGGGACAGCGTGTCCGGGATCTCCTCCGCGTCCGGGCCCGTCTCCGTCTCCACGGCCACCCGGTGCGCCTTGTACGAGGGGATCAGGTCCACCCGCCACTGCGGCCGCCAGTCCTCGTCCCAGCAGGCGACCAGATCGTCGGGGCGGTGGTCCTGGACGAGCCGGGTGATGAAGTCGAGCAGCCCGCGCACGGCGTTCACCGGGGTGCCGTCCGGTGCCCGGACGGAGTCGGGCACGCCGAAGTACGCGCGGAAGTAGAGGCTGGCGGTGTCGAGGAGCATCAGGCGTCGCGTCACCCCCCGATCATGCCGCACCCCACCGACAGGGCTCCCCGGCCCGCGCGCGGGGTGAGGTCGCCGGTGTGTGCGTGACCCCCGTCACCTTTGCGTTTGCACCCGGTGAAGCGGGGCATGCGCGAGCCCGGAGCGGAGCCCGGTACGGGATTCAACGAAAAGGATCCCCGTACGCGACGGGTCCGCGGGCCGATCCCGCCCGCTCCACGGCCCAGCCACGCGGGGGTGGTGGGGGCCGTTCTTCATTGCTACCCGTGAGGTGTATGTGTCCAGGCTCCAGGCCGACCACCTGTTCAAGGTGTTCGGCAGACGACCCGACGAAGCCGTCCGCAGGCTCGCCGCCGGCGCCGACCGCGAGGAGCTGCGCGCCGAAGGAACGACCGCAGCCGTCGTCGACGCGGGATTCACCGTCGAACCCGGTCAGATCTTCGTCGTGATGGGCCTGTCCGGCTCCGGGAAGTCCACCCTCCTCCGCATGCTGAACGGCCTGCTCGAACCCACCGCGGGGCGCGTCCTCTACGACGGCCACGACCTCACCGCGCTCTCCCCCCGTGAGCTGCGCGCGGTCCGCTCCACCAAGATCAGCATGGTCTTCCAGCACTTCGCTCTGTTCCCGCACCGAAACGTCCTGGAGAACGCCGCATACGGCCTGGAGGTCCAGGGCGTGCCCCGTGCCGAGCGCGAGACCCGCGCCGCCGAGGCCCTCGAACTGTGCGGCCTCGCCGGCTGGGAGAAGTCCTGGCCCGACGAGCTCTCCGGCGGCATGCAGCAGCGCGTCGGCCTGGCCCGCGCGCTCGCCACCGACGCCGACCTGCTCCTGATGGACGAGTCCTTCAGCGCGCTCGACCCGCTGATCCGCCGCGACATGCAGGACCAGCTCCTCGTGCTCCAGCAGCGGCTGAAGAAGACCATCGTCTTCATCACCCACGACCTCAACGAGGCCATGCGCCTCGGCGACCGGATCGCCGTCATGCGCGACGGCAGGATCGTCCAGCTCGGCACGGCCGAGGACATCCTCGTCCGCCCCGCCGACGACTACGTCGCCTCCTTCATCCAGGACGTCGACCGCTCCCGGGTGCTCACCGCCGGCGCCGTCATGACCGACGCCGCGCCCGCCGACTGCTCCGACGACTGCTCCTGCCGGGCCGTCGGCCCCGACACCCTCGTCGCCGACCTGTGCGCCGTCGCCGCCCTGGCCCCGCACCCGGTGACCGTCGAGGACGCCGACGGCTCCGTCCTCGGAGTCGTACCGACGGAACGCCTCCTCGCCGTCATGGGCGGTGTCGCCGCGACGAACGTCCCGCACGCCGAGCCCCGGGAGGTGACCGCCGGTGCCTAGGCTCCCCCTCGGCCAGTGGGTCGACAGCTCCGTCGACTGGCTCCAGGCCCAGTTCTCCTGGCTCTTCGACGCCGTCACCACCGGCGTCACCGGCCTCTACGACGGCATCGACGCCGTCCTGTCCGCCCCCCAGCCGCTGCTCTTCGCCGGCCTCCTCGCCGTCGTCGCCTGGTGGCTGCGCGGCCTCGCCGCCGGAGTGCTCGCCTTCGCAGGTTTCGCGCTCGTCGACTCGGTCCAGCTGTGGGACGAGGCCATGGCGACGCTCTCCCTCGTCCTCGTCGCCACCCTCGTCACCCTGGTGATCGCCGTACCGCTCGGCATCTGGGCGGCCCGCTCGAAGAACGTCAGCGCCGTCCTGCAGCCCGTCCTCGACTTCATGCAGACCATGCCGGCGATGGTCTACCTCATCCCCGGCATCATCTTCTTCGGCGTCGGCGTGGTCCCCGGCATCATCGCCACCATCGTCTTCGCACTGCCCCCGGGCGTGCGCATGACCGAACTCGGCATCCGCCAGGTCGACGGCGAACTCGTCGAGGCCGCCGAGGCGTTCGGCACCACCCCGCGCAACACGCTGCTGCGCGTGCAGCTGCCGCTCGCCCTGCCGACCATCATGGCCGGCGTCAACCAGGTCATCATGCTCGGCCTCTCCATGGTCGTCATCGCCGGCATGGTCGGCGGCGGCGGGCTCGGCGGCGCCGTCTACCGCGCCATCGGCAACGTCGACATCGGCCTCGGCTTCGAGGCCGGCGTCTCCATCGTCGTCCTCGCCATGTACCTGGACCGGATGACCGGCGCGCTCGGCCGCCAGGTCTCCCCGCTGGGTCGCCGCGCCGTCGCCAAGACCCGCGCCGCGCTGAGCGCCAAGCGGTACGGCGCCAAGATCTGGGCCCACCGCCCGCAGCCCGTCACCGCCCTCGTCGGCGTCGTCGTCCTCGCCCTCGCCGCCGGCGGCATGGGCTTCCTCGGCGGCTCCGGCGACGAGGCCTCCGCCTCGGGCCCGAACGGCGGCCACGGCAAGAAGGTCAGCATCGGCTACATCCCCTGGGACGAGGGCATCGCCTCCACGTACCTCTGGAAGGAGCTCCTGGAGCGCCGCGGCTACGAGGTCGAGACCAAGCAGCTGGAGGCCGGCGCCCTCTACACCGGCCTCGCGGGCGGGCAGCTCGACTTCCAGACCGACTCCTGGCTCCCCGTCACCCACGCCCAGTACTGGAAGAAGTACCAGAACAAGCTGGAGGACCTCGGCTCCTGGTACGGCCCCACCTCCCTGGAGCTCTCCGTCCCCTCGTACGTGAAGGGCGTCGACTCCCTCGCCGACCTCAAGGGCAAGGCAGGACGGTTCAAGGGCCGGATCGTGGGCATCGAGCCCAGCGCCGGAATGATGGGCATCCTCAAGGACAAGGTCCTCAAGGACTACGGCCTGGAGGGCGAGTACAAGGTCGTCGACGGCTCCACGCCCGGCATGCTCGCCGAGCTGAAGCGCGCGTACGACCGCAAGGAACCGGTCGTCGTCACCCTCTGGTCGCCGCACTGGGCCTACTCCGCCCACGACCTGAAGAAGCTCGACGACCCCAAGGGCTCCTGGGGCAAGGGCGACGGCGTCCACACCCTCGCCCGCAAGGGGTTCGCCGCCGAGAACCCCGAGGTCGGCGCCTGGCTGAAGGACTTCTCGCTGACCGAGAAGCAGCTCACGGGTCTGGAGGCCGTCATCCAGGAGACCGGCAAGGGCAAGGAGCAGCAGGCCGTCCGCACCTGGCTGGACCGGAACCCGGGCCTCGCGGAGAAGCTCACCCCGCAGTAGGCCCTCCGCTCGCCGTCCGAAAAGGGGTGGTCGCCGAACGTGTTCGGCGACCACCCCTTTTCGGCACGACGCGAAACCCCGCCCCAAAGCTGCGTAAGGTTCAGGTAACCGACCGGTACGAGCAGAGGGAGGGAGCCGACGTGGACGAGAAGGAAGCCCCCCGCGTGGGCGCGGCCGTCAAGAGGCGCCGCAGAGCACTCCAGCTGACCCTGGCCGTCGTCGCCTCCCGCAGCGGCCTCTCCGTGCCCTTCCTCAGCCAGGTCGAGAACGATCGCGCCCGCCCCAGCCGCCGCTCCCTCGACCTCGTCGCCGAGGCCCTGGAGACCACGGCCGGCGAACTCCTCGCCGCCGCCGAGGCCTCCCGCACCGTCGACGTCGTACGGTCCGGGGACCGCTCGCCCGGCCTGCCCCCGGGCGTCCGGGCGCTGGTCCGCGGCCGCCACCAGCTGCACGCCCTGGAGTTCACCGGCGAGCAGGACGCGGGCCGCGAGTTCCAGCACCGGAACGACGAACTCCTCTACGTGGCCGACGGCGCCGCCGAGGTCGAGGCCGAAGGGCGCGCACACCGGCTCGGCCGCGGCGACACGCTCTACCTCTCCGGCGGCGTACGACACCGCTGGCGCGCCACCGAGCCCGGCACCCGCCTCCTCGTCGTCGCCGTCGGCGACCACGTCGAGGCCGAGGTGGAGTGAGGGTCGCGTCCCGATGAGAGTCGTCTCCCTGGTGCCCTCCCTCACCGAGGCCGTCGCCGTCACCGCCCCCGGCGTCCTCGTCGGCGCGACCGACTGGTGCAGCCACCCCGCCGGACTCGACGCCGTCCGCATCGGCGGCACGAAGAACCCCGACGTCGCGGCGATCGCCGCGCTCCGGCCCGACCTCGTCATCGCCAACGAGGAGGAGAACCGCGCCCCCGACCTCGCCGCCCTGCGGGCCGCCGGACTCGACGTCCTGGTCACCGAGATCCGCACCCTCGACCAGGCGCTGCGGGAACTGGAACGGGTCCTCGCCGCCTGCGGCGCGCCCCGGCCGCGCTGGCTCGACGAGGCGGAGACCGCCTGGGAGGCCGTCGAGGCCCTCGAACCGGCCACCGCCGTCGTGCCGATCTGGCGTCGGCCCTGGATGGTCGTCGGCCGTGACACCTTCGCGGGCGACCTGCTCGCCCGCCTCGGCGTCCGGAACCTGTACGCCGACCACCCCGAGCGCTATCCGCGCGTCCCGCTCGACGAACTGCGTGCCGCCGGCCCCGATCTCGTCGTCCTGCCGGACGAGCCCTACCGCTTCACGCGCGAGGACGGCCCCGAGGCCTTCCCCGGGACCGCCGCCGCCCTCGTCGACGGGCGCATGCTCACCTGGTACGGGCCGTCACTGGCCGAGGCTCCGCGGGCGTTGACCCGGGCCCTGCGAGCAGCGCACCGCTGAACAGCCCGCGCAGGGTGTGGAGACCGGCCACCAGCCAGGCCGCCACGAGGAACGCGTACAGGGCGATCGCCAGCCACCGGAACGCGGCCAGCCCGGTGTGCCCGGCCAGGCCCTCGGCACCGGTCACACAGGTCCCGACCGGGAAGGTGAACGCCCAGAAGGTCATCGCGAAGCCCATGCCCCGCCGCCGCGCCCGCAGCACCATCGCCCCGGCGAGCGCCAGCCACAGCAGCGCGAAGCCCATCACGGGGACCCCGTAGAGGACGGCGAAGGCGGCGAAGCCGTGGGCGTACGGGGCGGGCAGCACGCCCGCGGCCGTGTCGGCGAACTTGTTCGCGGCGGTCGTCGACTGGCCCAGCGGGCCGAGCACCAGGAAGAGGGTGGGGGTGAGCGCGAGCGGCAGCGGGCCGCCGGTGACGAGCCGTCCGAAGACCAGCGGCAGCATGACCAGGGTGGCGAGCAGGCTGACGCCGAACAGCGCGTAGCAGCCGATGAGCAGGGTCTGTTGCGCCTGCCCGGCGGGCAGACGGGGCACGAGCAGCGGGCCGAGCGCTGCGGACACCATGGGGGCGACCACCGGCAGCAGCCACACCGGCGACGCGCTCTCGATCCGGTGGTGCACCACCATGAGGTACGGGACGCCCACCGCGGCCACCAGGCCGACCACCGTGCCGACGGTGAACAGGACGGCGTCGAGGGCGACGGCCGCGGGGAGCCCGATCCAGTCCCGGCCCACGATCAACGCCCCGCCGCCGACCGCGAGCAGCGCCATCGCCGCGCAGCCGTAGAACGGCGCCATCGCCGGGTCCATCAGGTGGGCGCGGGCCCGGTCCCGGTGCCGGGCCCAGTGGGCGGCGCGGGCGGCGACCAGGACGAGCAGCATCGCGAGGGACAGCGCCCAGACCGCGGCGCAGGCCGTACGGAGGCCGGGGACGTCCAGCGGGAGGGCGGCGCCCGCGTTGGCGACGATGGCCGTCCCCATCACGGAGGCGTACCAGTGGGGTCCGAGGTGACGGACGGAACGGGTCGCCCGGGCGCCGGGGGTGGTGGCGCGAAGGGTGGGGCGGGAAGGTGCGAGGCTTGCCATGTCCCGATCGTTTCGCGCCGGAACGGCCCCCACCAGGGACGCTGTGGCTATGAGGCCATAACCTGACCTTATGACCAGCGAGCCGGGCCGGACGCCGACCCCCTTCTTCCACCGGGGCCTCTCCCACCGGGTCCCGGACCTCGGCGCGCTCGAACTCCTCCTCGCCGTCGCCCGGCACGGGAGCCTCGGCGCGGCCGCCCGCGAGGTCGGCATCACCCAGCCCGCCGCCAGCAGCCGCGTCCGCTCGATGGAACGGCAGCTCGGCGTGGCCCTGCTCGACCGCTCGCCGCGCGGCTCCCGGCTCACCGACGCCGGCGCCCTCGTCACCGACTGGGCGCGGCGCGTCGTGGAGGCCGCCGAGGCCTTCGACGCGGGGGCGCAGGCGCTGCGCGGGCGGCGGGACTCGCGGCTGCGGGTGGCCGCGTCCATGACGATCGCCGAATACCTGCTGCCGGGCTGGCTGATCGCGCTGCGCGCCGAGCGCCCCGACACCGCCGTGTCGCTCCAGGCCGGGAACTCGGCGGCCGTCGCGGAGCGCCTCCTCTCGGGCGAGGCGGACGTCGGCTTCGTCGAGGGGCTCGCGGTGCCGGACGGCCTCGACGGCGTCGTCGTCTCGCACGACCGGCTCGCGGTCGTCGCCGCGCCCTCCCACCCGTGGGCCCGGCGCCGGAGCCCGCTCGACCCGGCGGAGCTGGCCGCGACCCCGCTGGTCCTGCGGGAACGCGGCTCGGGCACCCGACAGGTCCTCGACGCGGCGCTCTCCGCGCACGGCGGCCTCGCGCAGCCGCTCCTCGAACTCGCCTCCACGACCGCGGTGAAGGCGGCGGCGGTGAGCGGGGCGGGGCCAGCGGTCCTGAGCGAGCTCGCGATCACGGAGGAACTGGCGTCGCGGCGGTTGGTGGCGATCCCGGTGGAGGGGGTGCTGCTCCGCCGCGACCTGCGGGCCGTGTGGCCGACGGGCCACCGCCCGACGGGCCCGGCCCGGGACCTGCTGTCGTTGACGCGGGGGTAGGGGTCTCGACGACCGGCACTCCGGGAGGCTTTGCCCATACACGAACGACGTGCGGTGTTCAAGGGCCGGTGCGCGTCAAATATTCTCCGGTTTTCGGGCTCGCTTCCGCCCGTGGCGTTCGGTCGGCCCTGCGCACGACTTCGCTGCGTTATCGTCTCCTTGACTGATCGTTGACCAACCCTTGGTGATCCCTAGACCCGGTACGTCGTCCTGGGGGAGGCATATGCACCGAGCAATGACGGCCCGGGCGGGGCTTTCGACTCTCGCCGTCGTCCTCGTCGTCCTCCAGCTGCTCACCACCGCCTCCTTCGCGGCCGCACACACGCCCCGGCACGTCGTGGCCGAGGCGCCGTTCGGAACGAAGCCCTCCGGGACGACCCCGCACGACGAGGTGGTCACCCGTCGGGACGCCGAGCCGCCGGGAGACCCGATCGGTCCTCCGCGCACGCGCGACCGCCACCGCACCGCCGACGGACCGGCCGCGTCCGCACGCCCGTCGCCGCCGCGCTCCGCCTCGATCACGCCCCGGCCGGCCACGCGCGGCGCCGCGGGCCCCTCCCCGACGCGATCACCGGGCCTCCGCTCCACGGCCGCGCTCCAGGTGTTCCGCTGCTGAGCAGTCCTGCCCCCGCACACGCACACACCTGCCCCGCACACCCGACGCGTCACCACGACGCGCCAGGAGGAGCCACCACGCCATGCACCCCCTCACCGACCACGCGCGTACGTCCGGACGGCGGCCCGAGGAGTTCGCCCGGCCGGCCGAAGACCGGTCACCCGAGCACCACGTCCCGACGCAGCCGCTGCGGCTGCGCTCCCACCCCCGTGGCCGCGAGGGCCTCGCGGCCGGGCGGCTCGGCCTGCACGGCCGGTATCACGAGGTCCCCACCGGAGCCGCACGCGAGCACCGTGCGGACACCGACGCCCCCGAAACGCCGTGAGGGGGCCGACATGACCAACTTCCCTTACTTACGCCAGGACTTCGCCGCCTCGCTCGTCGTGTTCCTCGTCGCCCTCCCCCTGTGCGTCGGCGTCGCCGTCGCCTCGGGCGTCCCGGCCGAGCTCGGACTCGTCACCGGCGTCGTGGGCGGCATCGTCACCGGGCTCCTGCGGGGCAGCAGCCTGCAGGTGTCCGGACCGGCGGCGGGGCTGACCGTGCTGGTCCTCGAGGCCGTCACCGAGTTCGGGCTCGCCACGCTCGGTGTGATCGTCCTCGCCGCCGGGGTGCTCCAACTGGCCATGGGCGCCCTGAGGCTGGGTCGCTGGTTCCGGGCGATCTCCGTCGCCGTCGTCGAGGGCATGCTGGCCGGCATCGGTCTGGTGATCATCGCCGGTCAGCTGTACGCGGCGGCCGGCCTGAAGGCCCCCGCCTCCGGCGTCGACAAGATCCTGGAGTTGCCCGGGGCCGTCCTCGGCGCCTTCGGCGGCACCGCGGCGCCGACCTCGCTCGCGGTCGGCGCGGGCACCGTGGTCGTGATGGTGGGGTGGAAGCACCTGCCGAAGCGGGTGCGGAGCGTGCCGGGCGCGCTCGCCGCGGTGTTCCTCGCGACGGCGGTCACCCGGGCGTTCGGCCTGCCGGTGGCCACCGTCGAGGTGAACGGCCTGATCGGTTCCGTCCGGCTGCCCGGCGCCGGCGCCCTCGGCGAGCTGGCCGACCCGGCCGTCCTGGGCACGGTCCTCGCCTTCACCCTGATCGCCTCCGCCGAGAGCCTGTTCAGCGCCGCCGCGGTGGACCGGCTGCACGACGGTCCGCGCACCCAGTACGACAAGGAGCTCATGGCGCAGGGCGCGGGCAACGCGGTCTGCGGTGTGCTCGGGGCCCTGCCGATGACCGCGGTCATCGTCCGCAGTTCCGCCAACGTGGCGGCGGGCGCGAAGACCAGGGCGTCCCGGGTCCTGCACGGCGTGTGGCTGCTGCTGTTCGCGGCGCTGCTGCCGGGGGCGCTGGCGCTGATCCCGCTGCCCGCGCTCGCCGGCATCCTGGTCCACGCGGGCTGGAAGCTGATCCCGTTCCGCGGGGTCGCGGCGCTGTGGCGGGGACACCGGGGCGAGGCGCTGATCCTGGTGGCGACGGCCGTTGCGATCGTCACCGTGAACATGTTCGAAGGCGTGCTGATCGGACTGGCCCTGTCCGTGGCCAAGACCGCCTGGGAGACGTCGCACGTCAGACTGGAGGTCGTCGACAAGGGCGCGGGCCCGCTCCAGGCGCACCTGTCGGGCAACGCGACCTTCCTGCGGCTGCCGAAGATACTCGACAGCCTGGAGGCGCTGCCCCAGGACCGGCCGATCGTGGTCGACGTCTCCGGCCTGCACCACCTCGACCACGCCTGCCGTACGGCCCTGGAGGCGTGGGCCGAACGGCACAGTGCGGCCGGTACGGAACCCGTGAGGGTCACCGAGCCGGCGAAGACCGCCCCCTGATCGGCCCCGACCACCCCCTGCCGCCCCGCGACGAGCAACCCCGGGGCGGCGCCCCCGCACCCCATTGCGGGCTGCGCCCGCCCACCCCCGTTGTGGGCAATCGTTCCGCTCGAGCAGGGGGGACCCCCTCGCCCTGCGGGACGATTGCCCACACGGGCGGGGGCGGAAGGGCACCGCCCAGCCGGGCGCGGGCCCACCCGGGGGCGTCAGAGGTTCGTCGCGCGGAACGTCACCCGTCCCGCCACCGTCGTCAGGCGGACCGGGACGTCCGGGAGTTCCGTCGCCGGGGTCGTCAGCGGGTCGGCCCCCAGGGCCGTCAGGTCCGCGCGGTGGCCGACCGCCAGACGGCCCGCCTCGTGCTCCTCGCCCGCCGCGTACGCCGGCGCCGTCGTCATGCCCCGCAGCGCCTCCAGCGGCGTGAGCGCCTGCTCCGGCCCGTGCGGCGCCCGGTCGAGGTCGCGGCTCGGGCGCCGGTGCCGTGCCCCCGCCATCACGCCCAGCGGCGGGAACGGCGCGATCGGCCAGTCCGAGCCGAGGACCACGGTCGCGCCCGAGTCCGACAGGTCGCGGCAGCGCCACGCGCGCGCGGCGCGCTCCTCGCCCAGGCGCCGCGACCAGTTGTCGGTGTGGTCGGCGCGCGTGAAGTCGCAGCAGTGCGTGGGCTGCATCGACGCCAGGACGCCCAGCTCCGCGAAGCGGCGCAGCGTGTCGTCCGGCACCGTCTCGATGTGCTCGACCCGGTGCCGTACCCCGCCGCCCCCCTCCGCCCGCGCCTTCTCGACGGAGTCCAGGACGTGCCGTACGGCCGCGTCGCCGATGGCGTGCGTCGCGGTGGCCACGCCCGCCCGGTGCAGCTCCCCGACGATCCGGGTGTACGCCTCGGGATCGGGCCAGAACGCGTGGGTGGACTCGCCGTGGCAGTCCGGCCGCTCCAGCCACGCCGTGCCGTTGTCGATCGTCCCGTCCATGAAGAGCTTCACGCCGGCGACCCGCCACAGCTCCCCGCCCGTGCCCTGCTGATCGATCAGCGCGCGCACGCCGTCGGCGTCGGTGCCCGGCTGGCACCAGGGCGCGACCCGGAGCCGCAGCGGCAGCTCGCCGGCCGCGTCGAGCTCCCCGTACAGGGCGAGGCTGTCGCCGTTGGCGTCCATGGCGTGACCGCCGGTGAGGCCCGCCGCCGCCATGGAGCGCAGCGCCGCCGCGAGCCGCTGCCGGCTCTCCTCGCGCGTCGGCCGGGGGGCGACCCGCTCGACCAGCTCGCAGGCGGCGTCCTCCTGGAGCAGACCCGTCGGGCGTCCGTCGGCGTCGCAGACGACCTCGGCCGAGGCCTGGTCGAAGGTGCGGGGGCCGTCGACCCCGGCGAGTTCGAGCGCCCGGCGGCTGGCCAGGGCCGAGTGCGCGTCGAAGAGCAGCAGGAAGGCCGGCACCCCGTCGAGCACCGCGTCGAAGGGGGCGGTGCCGACGGGCCGGTCGCCGAAGACGTTCGGGTCCAGACCCCAGCCGAAGAGCCACCGGCCGCGGTCGAGGGACCGCACCTCGCGCGCCAGCGCCTCCCGCACGTCGTCGAGGTCGGCGCAGTACGACAGGTCGAGTCCGTGGGTGAGTTCGGCGCCGGAGACGGGGTGCAGGTGGCCGTCGACGAAGCCGGGGGTGACGACCGCCCCCTTGAGGTCGACGACGGTCGTCGCCGGACCGGCCAGCGCCCGGACCTCGCGGTCGTCGCCCAGGGCGGAGATCCAGCCGTCGTCGGAGGCGGCGAGCGCGGTCTCCGTCAGGAACGCCCCCGTGCCGGGGTCGAGCAGACGGGCGGAGTGCAGGACGAGTCGGGTGCGCACGGTGGCTCCAGGAAGAGTGCGGAGGCGGTCGGGGTGGCGGGGGGCGGAAGGCGGAGGGCGGGGGGCGGGGGGTGAGGTCGGTGGGCGGGTGGCGGGTGGCGGGTGGCGGGTTGCGGGTGGCGGCGCGGCCGGGGGGAGGCCGCGGGCGGAAGCGCGGCCCGGCGGGAGCGGTCCGGCGCCGGCCCCGGCACCGCTCGTCGGCGGGGCCTTCGGGGGTGCGGCGGTCGGCGCGGCGGTCTCCGCCCGTCAGTGCGGTCCGGCCGGTTCCCCCGGCAGTCGTACGTCGGTCAGGGCGCCGTACGGCAGCCCGAGTTCCCGTTCCGCCGTCGTCACCGGCAGCCGGGTCACCGCCTCCGGGCGGTTGCTGCGGTCGGTGTTGGCGTGGGCGCCGAGGCCGTCGAGGACCACCAGGATCTGGATGGCCGCCGCGCGCGGGTCGTCCGTGCGGAACTCACCGCGCTCGACGCCCTCCCGGATGAGTCCTTCGAGGCGGTCGTCGGAGGCGAGCTCCTGTTCGGCGACCCGGTCGCGGAGCACGGGCCGGTAGCGGCTGAGGTGCCGGGCGTTGATCCACAGGCGGCTGATGTCGTCGTACGCCTCTCCGGCCGAGAGGGCGAAGTAGCGCGCGAGGTACTGCGCGGGGGTCCCGTCGGGACGGTCGGCGGGCAGCAGGGCGTCGAGCTCGCCGGTGGAGGCGACGCTGAAGGCCTCGGCCACCAGCTCCTCCGCCGAGGGGAAGTAGTGGCTGATCAGACCGGGTCGCACGGCGAGCTCGTCGGCGATGCGCCGGAGCGTGACGCACTCCAGGCCCTCGGTCAGGGCGACGCGGGCCGCGGTCTCCACGATCTCCGCCCTACGGGCCTCGGGAGTTTTCCGAATTCTCTTGCGCTGGACGCTTGACGGCATACCGGCGATGCTATTGAGTGTGCGACCAATAAGCAACCAGGTGGGCACCACACGCATCCGGAGGGCCGCATGGCTTCCACGCTCCCCGACCCCGGCGCCGCCCGCGCCGAGGTCGCTCCGCCGGCCGACCGGCCCGGCCGCATCGAGGCCCACGGCATCGACCACATCTCCGACGCGGAGCGCCACGGCCACCCGCGCGAGCTGTTCGCCGTCTGGGCCGCCGCCAGCGTCAACTACCTCAGCCTCGTCGTCGGCGGCGCCCTGGTCCTGATGGGGCTGACCCTCTGGCAGTCGCTCGCCGTGATCGTCGTCGGCAACCTCTTCAGCGTGCTCACCGGCCTGGTCGCCGCCCCGGGCCCCGCCGCGGGTGCGCCCAGCGAGGTCATCACCCGTGCCCTCTACGGCGTCCTCGGCAACCGCGTGAACAACGCGATCGGCGGCTGGCTCGTCTCCGTCTGCTACTTCGCCCTCAACCTGGCCGCCGCCGCGACCGCCGCCTTCGCCCTGGTCGAGAAGGCCGGCGTCACGGCGAACACCCCGGTGAAGGTCGTCGTCATCGTCGTCATCGCCGCGTTCACCCTCGGCATCAGCGTGTACGGGCACGGCCTGATCGTCAGGCTGTACCTGCCGATCACCCTGGCCCTGGCCGGCTCCTTCGCCGTCGTCGGGCTGGCGGTCTTCGAGCACGCCGACTTCTCGTACGTCCCCGCCGAGTCGCTGACCGGCACGGACCTGTGGGCGGTCCTCGTCGCGGGCACGGCGATGGTCGCCTCGGGCCCGCTCTCGTACACCACGAGCGCCGACTTCTCCCGCTACCTGCCCCGTACGGCCTCGCCGAGGGCCGTCGCGGGCTGGACCGCGCTCGGTTCCTTCGTGCCGAGCGTCGTCGTCTGCACGCTGGGCGCGTTCGCCGCGACGGCCGTCGACATGACGGACCCCCAGAACGCGCTCCAGGAGATCCTGCCCGGCTGGTTCACGCCGGTCTTCCTGCTGTCCCTGGTCCTGGGCACGATCTCCGTCAACGCCCTCACCGCCTACAGCGCGGGCCTCGCCCTCCAGGCCGTCGGCCTGCGCATCCGCCGCACCGTCAGCGTCCTCTTCGACGGCGCCGTCGCGGTGGGCCTCACCCTCTACGGGCTGCTCGTCTCCCACTTCCTCGACACCGTCAGCAACGCCCTCCAGGTGATCACCGTCCTGATCGGGCCGCTCATGGCCGTGTACGCGACGGACGTCGTCCTGCGCCGCAACCGGTACGACGGCGTCGCGCTCTCGGACGAGACCCCCGGCAGCCCCTTCTGGTTCACCGGCGGGGTCAACCCGGCGGGAGCCGTCTCCCTGCTGACGGGCGTGGCCGCCGCCGCCCTCTGCGTGAACACCCTCTACACCGGACCGGTCGCCGCCGCCCTCGGCGGCATGGACCTCTCCCTGCCGGTCGGCATGGCGGTCTCCGCCGTGCTGTACGCGGTGCTGGGGCGCCGCGCGATCGCGGCGACCACCCCGGCCCCCTGAGTCGCGCGGCGACCACCCCGGCCCCCTGAGCCGCGCGGCGACCGGAGCCCGCCCCGGCCGCCCCGCCCCCCTTCCGACGGACCCGCCGGCCCGCTACCGGGCCGCCGCCTCCACCACCAGTCCCCGCATCACCCTCAGGTCCTCGCCCATCTCCGGGTGCCACTGCACCCCGAGCGCCCAGGCCGGCGCGGCCAGTTCCACCGCCTCCACCGTGCCGTCCTCCGCGTACGCCGAGGCCGTGAGCCCCGTGCCGAGCCGGTCGACGGCCTGGTGGTGGTAGGTCGGGACCTCGGCGAGCTCGGGCACCAGCGAGGCGTACCGCGTGCCCGGCACCGGCTTCACCGCGTGCCGGCCGATCACGCCGACCGCCTCCACGTGCCCGTCCAGGTGCTGGACCAGCGTGCCGCCGAGCGCCACGTTCAGGAGCTGCATGCCCCGGCAGATGCCGAGCAGGGGAGTGCCGGAGGCCAGGGCCGCGTCGATCAGGGCCAGCTCCCAGGTGTCCCGGGCGCGGGCCGGCGGGCCGGTGCGGGGGTCGGGCTCGGCCCCGTACCGTACGGGCTCGACGTCCGCGCCGCCCGCGACGACGAGCCCGTCGAGCCGGGCCACGACCGCCGCCGCGTCCTCGGGGCCGCCCGGCGGCAGCATGACCGCGAGCCCGCCGCACTCCCGCACGAGACGCGGGTACCGGGCCGGAAGCAGTGCGGCGGTCATGTCCCACACGCCCCAGCGCGCCTGGTCCAGGTAGGTGGTCACGCCGATGAGCGGCTTGGTCACGGAACGTCCTCCAGGAAGGGAAGGGGCATCAGTCGCGTTCGAGTTCGGCCTCGGCCGCGGCGAGCGCCGCGAACTCCTCCTCGGGCGCCCTGGCCACCAGACGGTGCCGACTGTAGAACGCGAAGTAGGCGAGGGCGATCACGTACGCCCCGAGCGCCATGAAGGCCGCCGTCCGGTCCACCAGGAAGGTCGCGACCAGCGCCGACAGGGCCAGGACGAAGGCCACCGACGAGGTCACGATCCCGCCGGGCGTGCGGTACGGCCGGTGCAGCCCCGGCTCGCGGCGGCGCAGCACGATGTGGGAGAGCGCCATAAGGGCGTACGAGATGGTGGCGCCGAAGACCGCGATGTTCAGCATCCGCGCGCCGTTCCCGGTCCCGGCGGCGAGCGCGAAGCCGAGGGCGCCCGGGATGAGGAGCCCCAGGTACGGCGACTTGCGGCGGCTGGTCAGGGAGAGGAACCGGGGCAGGTAGCCCGCCCGGGAGAGGGCGAACAGCTGGCGCGAACCGGCGTAGATGAGGGAGAAGAAGGAGGCGACCAGGCCCGCGAGGCCCGCGTAGTTCACGAAGCGGCTGAGCGCCGTCGGCTCCCCGTCGCCCTGGAGCGCCACGACCAGCGGATTGCCCGCCTCCTGGACGGCGGCCGCGCCGCGCGCCCCGGTGGTGGCGAAGAAGGTCAGGACGGCGAGCAGCACCAGGATCCCCATCGAGATCGCGAGCGCCCTCGGCATCGACCGCACCGGGTCCTTGGCCTCCTCGGCGGCGAGCGGCACGCCCTCGACGCCGAGGAAGAACCACATGCCGAAGGGGAACGCGGCCCAGATCCCGAGCAGTCCGAAGGGCAGCCACGAGTTCGACCCGAAGGCCTTCCCGTCGACCGGGATGTCGTTCAGGCCGTCCACGTGGAAGTCCGTGAACGCGCCGAGCGCGAAGACGACCAGGGCCGCGACCGCGATCGCCGTCACGATCAGGCTGAAGCGCAGCGCCTCGCCCACGCCCCACAGGTGGATGCCGATGAAGAGCGCGAAGCAGACCAGGTAGACCGGCCAGCCCGACTCCAGGCCGAAGAGTCCGAGGGACTCCACGTAGTCGCCGATGAAGATCGAGATCGCGGCCGGGGCGAGGACGTACTCGATGAGGATCGCGGTGCCGGTGAGGAAGCCGCCCCAGGTGCCGAGCGCCCGGCGGGCGAAGCCGTAGCCGCCGCCCGCGGTGGGCAGGATGGCGGAGAGCTCGGCGAGCGCGAAGACCAGACAGGCGTACATCGCGCCCATCAGGACGGTGGCGACGGCGAGTCCGCCGAAGCCGCCCTTCGACAGGCCGATGTTCCAGCCGGAGAAGTCCCCGGACACGACGTACGCCACGCCGAGGCCGGTCAGCAGCAGCCAGCCGGCGCTGCCGCGGCGCAGCGCGCGGCGCTCCAGGTAGTCGTCCTTCGTCGGCGTGGTGTCTTCCAGCGTCATGGCAGCGTCAGCTCCCCGCAACGGGCCCAATGGATCGGAGCCATACCTTTGCGGTGGCCGACGGGGAAGCGCAACCCCCGTGCGTTACTTTCGGGTCACGCCGCCGTCCGCTCCCCGGTCACGTCAGGAAGCCCCGCAGCAGCGCCGCCGTGCCCGCGCAGTGCTCCCGCATCACCTCGCGCGCCGCGTCCGCGTCCCCGTCGAGGACCGCCTCCACCAGGGCGGTGTGCTGGTGCTGGGAGTGCTCCAGATTCCGCACGAGCAGGGGGATGCAGTCCAGGAGGTCGTTCACCGTCGCCCGGACGGCGGCGTACCGGGCCGTCAGCGTCGGCGAGCCGGAGAGCTCCGCGAGCGTGAGGTGGAGCAGGGTGTCCTGGCGACGGTAGTCGGCCAGCGGGGCGTCATGGGTCGCCGCGAGGGCCGACCGCAGCCGCTCGGTGCCCGCCGCGTCGAGGCCGTGGACCGCGCACAGGCCGGCGGCCCCCACCTCCAGGACCTCACGGAAGCGCAGGGTGTCCTCCATGTCGACCGTGGCGATCCGGCGGCGCAGCTCGTCCTCGTCGGCCGTCTGGACCCGGGGCAGCACGAACGTGCCGCCGTACCGGCCGCGCCGGCTCTCCACGAGCCCCTGCTCCTGGAGGACCTTCAGGACCTCGCGCAGGGTGACCCGGCTGATCCCCATCCGGTCGGCCAGCTCCCGCTCGGCGGGCAGCCGCTCCCCGCCGGGCACCAGGCCGAGCCGCACCACCTGGAGGATCTGCTCCAGGGCCTCCTCGAACCCGTTGCCCGCCCGCACCGGCCGCAGCACGGGCGTCAGCCGGTCCGCCGATCCACTCGTACCGGACACGTTCTCGTTTTCCCTTCTCCAGCACTTCCCAAGCAATGGTCTTCCGCAATACCTTATGGCTCCCGGCAGGCCGAAGGAGGAGCAATCCCGTGGCAGACCGCACACCCCCGCTCACCGTCGAGGAGCTGCGCGCCCTCGTCGCGAGCGGTGAGATCGACACCGTCGTCCTGGCCTTCCCCGACATGCAGGGAAGACTCCAGGGCAAGCGGTTCGCCGCACCGTTCTTCCTGGACGAGGTCCTCGGTCACGGCACCGAGGGCTGCAACTACCTCCTCGCCGTCGACACCGAGATGAACACCGTCGACGGCTACGAGATGTCCTCCTGGGACCGCGGCTACGGCGACTTCGCCATGCACCCCGACCTCACCACCCTCCGCCGCCTCCCCTGGAACGACGCCACCGCCATGGTGACGGCCGACCTCGCCTGGGCCGACGGCACCCCCGTCGTCGCCGCGCCCCGCCAGATCCTCCGGCGCCAGCTGGAGCGCCTCGCGGAGCTCGGCCTCACCGCCCACGTCGGCACCGAGCTCGAGTTCATCGTCTTCAAGGACAGCTACGAGCAGGCCTGGGACGCGAACTACCGCGGCCTCACCCCCGCCAACCAGTACAACATCGACTACTCCGTCCTCGGCACCGGACGCATCGAACCGCTCCTGCGCCGCATCCGCAACGAGATGACCGGCGCCGGACTCACCGTCGAGTCCGCCAAGGGCGAGTGCAACCCCGGCCAGCACGAGATCGCCTTCAAGTACGACGAGGCCCTCGTCACCTGCGACCAGCACGCCGTCTACAAGACGGGCGCCAAGGAGATCGCCGCCCAGGAGGGCTTCTCGCTCACCTTCATGGCGAAGTACAACGAGCGCGAGGGCAACTCCTGCCACATCCACCTCTCCCTCCAGAACGCCGACGGAGAGAACGTGATGGCCGGGGACGACGAGCACCACATGTCCGGGACCATGCGGCACTTCCTCGCCGGACAGCTCGCCGCCCTCCGCGACTTCTCCCTCCTCTACGCCCCGAACGTCAACTCCTACAAGCGGTTCCAGCCCGGCTCCTTCGCGCCCACCGCCGTCGCCTGGGGCCACGACAACCGCACCTGCTCGCTCCGGGTCGTCGGCCACGGCCGCTCCACCCGCTTCGAGAACCGCCTCCCCGGCGGCGACGTCAACCCCTACCTCGCCGTCGCCGGCCTGGTCGCCGCCGGCCTGTACGGCATCGAGCAGCGCCTCGAACTGCCCCCGCCCTGCACCGGGAACGCGTACGCCGCCGAGTACGCGCACGTCCCCACCACCCTGCGCGAGGCCGCCGAACTCTGGGAGACCAGCGAGATCGCCAAGGCCGCCTTCGGCGCCGAGGTCGTCGCCCACTACCGCAACATGGCCCGCGTCGAACTCGACGCCTTCGACGCCGCGGTGACCGACTGGGAGCTGCGCCGCTCCTTCGAACGCCACTGAGCCCCCTCACCGCCACCGAGCTCCTTCGCCGCCACTGAGAGGACCGCGTTGCTCCAGGTACTGAACCCGGCGACCGAGGACGTCGTCGCCACCGTCCCCGCCGCCACCCCCGCCGACGTCGACGCCGCCGTCACCCGCGCCGTCGCCGCCCAGCGCGGCTGGGCCGCCGCCGCGCCCGCCGACCGGGCCCGGTTGCTCCGCCGCTTCGCCGCCGTCGTCGACGACCACATCGAGGAACTGGCCCGCCTGGAGGTCACCGAGGCGGGCCACACCATCGGCAACGCCCGCTGGGAGGCCGGCAACGTCCGCGACCTCCTCGACTTCGCCGCCGGGGGAGTGGAGCGCCTCAACGGCCGCCAGATCCCGGTGGCCGGCGGCCTCGACATCACGATCCTCGAACCGCTCGGGGTCGTCGGCGTCATCGCCCCCTGGAACTTCCCCATGCCGATCGCCGCCTGGGCCGCCGCGCCCGCCCTCGCCGCCGGCAACGCGGTCCTCCTCAAGCCGGCCGAGACCACCCCCCTCACCGCGCTCCGCCTCGCCGAACTCGCCCTCGAAGCGGGCCTCCCCGACGGCCTCTTCCAGGTCCTGCCCGGCACCGGCCCCGTCGCCGGGAACGCCCTCGTCGAGCACCCCGGCATCGCCAAGATCGTCTTCACCGGCTCCACCCGGGTCGGCAAGTCGATCATGGCGAAGTGCGCCGACCAGGTGAAGCGGGTCACCCTCGAACTCGGCGGCAAGAGCCCCAACATCGTCTTCGCCGACGCGGACCTGGAGGCCGCCGCGGCGGCGGCCCCGATGTCC
This sequence comes from Streptomyces sp. NPDC107498, assembly GCF_055582805.1. NCBI lineage: Bacteria > Bacillati > Actinomycetota > Actinomycetes > Kitasatosporales > Streptomycetaceae > Streptomyces > Streptomyces sp. NPDC107498. Next base: position 55,493 of record NZ_JBVJPE010000022.1, read on the forward strand.
TTCCTCGACAACAGCGGCCAGGACTGCTGCGCCCGCACCCGCATCCTCGTCCAGCGGAGCGCGTACGACCGCTTCCTGGAGCTCCTCACCCCCGCCGTCGAGGAGATCGTCGTCGGCGACCCCGCCGACGAGCGCACCCAGATGGGCCCGCTCATCTCCCGCGCCCAGCTCGACCGCGTCCGCTCCTACGTCACCGACGACCTCGCGGGAATCCGGGGCAAGGCCCCCGAGGGCCCCGGCTTCTGGTTCCCGCCGACCGTCCTCACCGGCGTCCCCGAGGACGCCCCCTGCGCCGTCGAGGAGATCTTCGGACCCGTCGCCGTCGTCCTCCCCTTCGAGGACGAGGCCGACGCGATCCGCCTCGCCAACGCCACCGAGTACGGCCTCTCCGGCTCGATCTGGACCCGGGACGTCGGCCGCGCCCTGCGCGCCTCCCGCGCCGTCCGGGCCGGCAACCTCTCCGTCAACTCCCACTCCAGCGTCCGCTACTGGACCCCGTTCGGGGGCTACCAGCAGTCCGGCCTCGGCCGCGAACTCGGCCCCGACGCCCTGACCGCCTTCACCGAAACCAAGAACGTCTTCATCAGCACGGAGGGCCCCGCACTGTGAGCACCGAAGAGATCGTCTGCCGCCGCCTGGTCGGCCGCACCGCCGTCATCACCGGAGCCGGCAGCGGCATCGGCCTCGCCACCGCCCGCCGCCTCGCCTCCGAGGGCGCGAACGTCGTCTGCGCCGACATCGACGAGACCGCCGGCAAGGCCGCCGCGGAGGAGGTCGGCGGCACCTTCGTGCAGGTCGACGTCACCGACCCCGAGCAGGTCGAAGCCCTCTTCAGGACGGCCTTCGACACCTACGGCTCCGTCGACATCGCCTTCAACAACGCCGGCATCTCGCCCCCCGACGACGACTCCATCCTGGAGACGGGCCTGGAGGCCTGGAAGCGCGTCCAGGACGTCAACCTCACCTCCGTCTACCTCTGCTGCAAGGCCGCCCTGCCCTACATGCGCCGCCAGGGCAAGGGCTCCATCATCAACACCGCCTCCTTCGTCGCCGTCATGGGCGCCGCCACCAGCCAGATCTCCTACACGGCCTCCAAGGGCGGCGTGCTCGCCATGTCCCGCGAGCTGGGCGTCCAGTTCGCCCGCGAGGGCATCCGCGTCAACGCCCTGTGCCCCGGGCCGGTCAACACCCCGCTCCTCCAGGAGCTCTTCGCCAAGGACCCCGAGCGGGCCGCGCGCCGCCTCGTGCACATCCCCGTCGGCCGTTTCGCCGAGGCCGAGGAGATCGCCGCCGCCGTCGCCTTCCTCGCGAGCGACGACTCCTCCTTCGTCAACGCCAGCGACTTCCTCGTCGACGGCGGCATCTCGGGCGCGTACGTGACCCCCCTCTAGACCCTCGCCGCCGCCGTCCCCTTCCCCCACCCGACAGCCGGGCGTCGCGAGGCGCCCGGCTGTCCGCGTACACCCGGGAGAGCGTTCATGAACGAGAAGCTCCGCACCGCCGCCGCGGCGGCCGCCCTCGCCCTCGCCGCCACCGGCCTCCTCCCCGCGGCACAGGCCGGGGCCGGGCCCGCCGGATGCCCCGTCCTGAAGGTCTCCGACGGCTGGTACGGCGACAACGAGGCCCGCATCGAGTCCCTGTTGGCCGACCACTGCGAGGACAGGGGCGGCCGGAAGCCGGTCGCGGTCTTCGACTGGGACAACACCGTCGTCAAGAACGACGTCGGCGACGCCACCTTCTCCTGGCTCCTGCGCCACGACCGCATCCGGCCCCCGAAGGACGGCGACTGGTCCACCACCAGCCGCCACCTCACCCCCGAGGCCGCGACCGCCCTCGGCGAGGCCTGCCCCACCGGCGCGCGCACCCTCCCCACGGCCACCGACACCCGCTGCGCCGACGAACTCCTCTCCGTGTACGCGAACGGCACCACGACCGCCGGCAGGACGGCCTTCGCCGGCCACGACCACCGCCGCACGGAGCCCCGGTACGCCTGGCTCGCCCAGCTCCTGCACGGCTGGACCACCCGCCAGGCCGCCTCCTTCGCGGCCGCCGCCCGCGCCGAGAACCTCGCCGCCCCGCAGGGCGCCACCCAGCAGGTCGGCACCGCACGGGTCACCGGCTGGGTCCGCTCCTACGACCAGCAGCGCGACCTCGTCCGGGCCCTCCGGGACGGCGGCTTCGACGTCTGGATCGTCTCCGCCTCGCCCGAACCCGTCGTCGACGTCTGGGCGAAGGGCGTCGGCATCGACCCCGACCACGCCCTCGGCATCCGCAGCACCACCGAACACGGCCGCCTCACCACCCACCTCAAGGGCTGCGGCACCGTCCGGGACGGCGAGGACACGATGATCACCTACATCGACGGCAAGCGCTGCTGGATCAACCAGGAGGTCTTCGGCGTCCGCGGCCCCGCCGCCGAGCGCGTCCAGCCCGCCGACCGCCGCCAGGTCTTCGCCGCCGGCGACTCCGACACCGACGTCTCCTTCCTGCGGGACGCCACCGAGCTGCGCCTGGTCCTCAACCGCAACAAGGACGAGCTCATGTGCCGGGCGTACGAGAACGGCGACGGCCGCTGGCTGGTCAACCCCATGTTCATCGAACCGAAGAAGCGGAAGGCGACCCCGTACCCCTGCGCCACCACCGGCTACACGACGAGCGACGGCACGGCCCGGCCGGTCCGGCGCCCCGACGGCAGCATCGTCCCGGACCAGCCGGACACCGTGTTCTAGGGGTCTAGGGGTCTAGGGGTGTCTGGAGGCCCTAGAGGAAGGTCATCCCCTCGCCCCGGTACGTGGGCACGGTCGCCGTGACGCGATCGCCCTCCACCAGGTGCAGGCTCTCGAACCGCTCGCACAGCTCCCCGGCCTTCGCGTGCCGGAACCAGACCTTGTCGCCGATCCGCAGATCGTCGGCGGGGGAGCCGAGCAGCGGGGTCTGCACCTCGCCGGGGCCCTCCTGCGGGTCGTACCGGAGCCCCTCGGGCAGGTACGGGACGGGCAGCCGGTCCGGGCCGGCGACACCCGACGCCGGGTAGCCGCCACCGAGCACCGTCACCACGCCCACACCCGGGCGGCGGACCACCGGCTGGGCGAAGAGCGCGGCCGGACGGCCGCTGAAGGACGTGTAGTTGTCGAAGAGACGCGGCACGAACAGCCCCGAGCCCGCGGCGATCTCCGTCACCGCCTCCTCGGCTGCCGTGTGCTGCACGCTCCCGGTGCCGCCGCCGTTCACGAACTCCAGGTCCGGCGCCACCGCCCGGACGGCCCGCACCACGGCCGCCCTGCGCTCCGCCAGCTCCCCGCGGGCCGCGGACTGCATCAGCCGGATCGCCCGCGAGCGCAGCGGCCGGCCCGCGACCGCGTCCCCGACACCGGCGACGTGCCCCTCGTACGCCATGATCCCGACCAGCCGGAACCCCGGCCGCCGCGCCACCGAGCGGGCCAGCTCGGCGAGCTGGGCCGGCTCCCGCAGCGGCGAACGCCGGGCTCCGACCCGTATCCGCCCGCCGAACAGGTGCAGCGCCGTGTCCAGTTCCAGACAGACCCGCACCTCCTCCGTCCCGCCCGCGCGGGCCGCGTCGATCAGGTCGAGCTGTGCCACGTCGTCCACCATCACGGTCACGGCGGCGGCGAGCTTCGGGTCCCGCGCGAGCTCCCCGAACCCGGACCGGTCCGCCGACGGATACGCGAGCAGCACGTCCTCGAAACCGGCGCGGGCGAGCCACAACGACTCGTCGAGCGTGAACGACATGATCCCGGCGAACCCGTCCCGCGACAGCACCCGCTCGAGGAGCGCCCGGCACCGGACCGACTTGCTCGCCACCCGGACCGGCTTGCCCCCGGCGCGGCGCACGAGGTCCGCCGCGTTGGCGTCGAAGGCCTCCAGGTCGACGATCGCCACGGGCGCGTCGAGGTGAGCGGTGGCCCGGTCGTAACGGGCCCGGTCGGCGGCACGGGGAGTCATGGCCCGAGCTTGCCAGACAGGTTTACGGGTGGGTAGCCCCTGGTTCCCGTGCGAGGGGGAACAGCCCGTAGAGTGACGGGCATTGTCGACACGAGCAGGGGGACGGGGATGACCGGCGAGCACCGCCCCACGGCCTCCCGCATCACGGACGCCCTGCTCCCGGCACCGGACGCGACGGACCTCCCGGCGGTCGAGACCACGACCCGCCTCCGCCCGGTCCCCGCGACGGGCCGGCCCTCCGGCCCGCGGACCGCTCCGCCCGCTCCCACCGGAGAACCGACGGCGAGGCCGACCCGCCCGGCGCCCCCGGCCCAGGCCCACTCGGCGCCCCCGGCCCAGGCCCGCCGGACGACCCCGGTTGAGGCCCCTCCGGCTGCCCCGGCCACGCCGTCCCCGGCCCACTCGGCTCCCGCCCGCCCGGCGCCCCCGGCTGCGGCCCGCCCGGCGGCCCCTGTCCACCCCGTGACGCCCGCTCGGGCGATCCCGGAGCCGGCCGCCGCTCCGTCCGCCCCGCCCCGCCCCACGACCGCCCCCGCCCGGCCGGCGGCGGACCCCGGTCGCCCCGCGGCCCCGGCGGCCGCCCCGCCCTGGCCCTCCACGGCCCCGGCCGCCCCCACGGACGCCTCCACGCAACCGCCGACCGGTCCCCGCCCCGGCGGTGCCTCGGCCCAGCCTCCGACCGGCCCCCGCCCCGGCGGTGCCTCCGCCGGGCCCCCGGCCGCGCCGCCCCGTCCCACGAGAGCGCCCGTCGGCGCGGCAGGCGTCGACGGGCGTCCCGGACCGCCCACGGGCGCCCCCGCCCGGTCGGCCGCCGGTGGTGCCCCGTCCGCGACGGCGCCCGCGGGCGGCACGGCCTGGCGTCCGGTGGCCGCGGACACCGCCCCCGCGCCCCGTCCTCCGTACCGCGGGCCCGGCATGCCGCTCCCGCCCGAGGCGCCCGTCGAGACCACCACGCGGCTGCGGCCCGTGCGGGAACGGCGCACCGGGCGGACCCTCGCCGTCGCCGCCTGCGCCGTGCTCGGGTTCGGGCTCATCGGCGGCGCCCTCGCCGGCGTGTGGCTGGCCGCGTCCGAGCCCGGCGAGCCCGTCGAACCCGTCGGGTACGCCGAGGCCGAGGACCTCTGGCACAACGCCCCCGTCGACACCCTCTTCCCCCGCACCCTCGCGGGCCCCGGCGCCGGCCCCGGCCGCTCCGACCGCACCTGGACCCGGATCGTCGTCGCCCCGGACTCCGCCTGCACCCCCGCCGTCCTCGCCAAGGCCCTCCGCGCCACCGTCGAACCGCTCGGCTGCGAGCGCGTCCTGCGCGCCACGTACACCGACGCCACCGCCAGCAGCGTGATCACCGTCGGCCTCGTCTTCACCCGCGCCGACGCCGCCGCCCAGCGCACCCTCGGCAAGGACCTCACCGCCCGGCTCGGCGCGGACGTCCCCCCGGCCCTCGCCGGCCCCGGCACCGTCGCCGCCCGCTTCGGCGCCCCGCAGCGCGCCGCCTGGTGGCTGAACGCCCCCGCCGACCTCCCCGTCGTCGTCACCGCCGTCTCCGGCTTCGCCGACGGCCGGACCGTCGAGGGCGGCCCCGTCCCCGCCGACCGGGCCATGACCGCGAACCGCACCGACGCCACCACCCAGTCCGGTCTCGGCCACGAGGTCAAGGGCATCACCGAACGCCTCGTACGACTGCTGCGCACGGCCGCCACCAAGGCCGCCAAGGAGAACGCCCGGTGATCCGACCCGCCCACCGCCGCCGGGCCCGCGGCGGCGCGGTCGCCCTGCTCGCCGCCGCGTTCTCCGTCCTGCCCGCCACCACCGCCCCCGCGCACGCCGACACCATCCGGGCCCGCCAGTGGGGCCTCGAAGCCCTCCACACCACGGAGGCCTGGCGCACCACCAAGGGCCACGGCGTCACCGTCGCCGTCCTCGACACCGGCGTCGACGCCGGCCACCCGGACCTCGCGGGTTCGGTCCTCGCCGGACGCGACCTCATCGGCTTCGGCGCGTCGAGGGGCGACCGCGCCTGGGCCCGGCACGGCACCGCGATGGCCGGCATCATCGCCGGGCACGGCCACGGCCCCGGCGGACAGGACGGCGTCCTCGGCGTCGCCCCCGACGTCCGGATCCTGCCCGTGCGGGTCATCCTGGAGTCCACCGACGGCGCCCGCGACAAGGCCCGCAGGACCCGGGGCACGGCCCTCGCCGAAGGCATCCGCTGGGCCGCCGACCACGGCGCCGACGTCATCAACCTGTCCCTCGGCGACGACTCCAAGTCCGCCCACCCCGACGCCGGCGAGGACGCCGCCGTCCAGTACGCCCTCGCCAAGGGCGTCTCCGTCGTCGCCTCCGCCGGCAACGGCGGCGAGAAGGGCGACCACATCTCCTACCCCGCGGCCTACCCCGGCGTCATCGCCGTCGCCGCCGTGGACCGCTACGGCACCCACGCCTCCTTCTCCACCCGCCGCTGGTACGCCACCGTCAGCGCCCCCGGCGACGACATCGTCATCGCCGACCCCGACCGCCGCTACTACGAGGGCTGGGGCACCAGCGCCGCCGCCGCGTTCGTCTCCGGAGCCGTCGCCCTCGTCCGCTCCGCGCACCCCGACCTCACCCCCGCCCAGATCAAGCGGCTGCTCGTCGACACCGCCCGCAACCGGCCGAAGGGCGGACGCAGCGACGCCAAGGGGTACGGGACGGTCGACCCGGCCGCCGCGATCGCCGCCGGCCGCCGGATCGAGGCCGGCGACCCCAAGAGCGCCGCCACCGGGTACCGGGGCCGCTACTTCGGACCCGGCCCCCTCCCCGCCGCGGAGGAGAGCCGCCCCTTCGGCCTGCTCGCCCCCGCCGCCGGCGGTCTCGGCGCCCTGCTCCTCCTCGTCGCCGTGATGCTCCGGCGCGCCCACCGGACCTGCTAGCCGGGGCCCCGGACCCGACGGTTAGGCTCGGTGCGTGGCGCTCAAGAACATCCCGGACCCCGGTTTCTCCGAAGACGACGGCACCGCCGACCCGCGGCTCGCCGCGGCCCTCGCGGCCTGGGCGGAGGACAGGACCGCCCACGGCCCCGTCCTCGAAGCCCTGAAGGGGGCGCGGCTGCTCGTCCCCGTGGTCGCCGTCCTCGGCGAGGTCGAGATCGACCCCGAGACGGGGCTGAAGCAGGAGAAGACGAGCGACATGGCCGTCCCCACCCTGACGGCCGGCGACCGGCGGGCCCTGCCGGCCTTCACCTCGCTCGCCTCGCTCGCCCTCTGGGACCCGCAGGCCCGGCCCGTCGCCGTCCCCGTCCACCAGGCGCTCGCGGCCCTCGCCCACGAGAAGGCCGACACCCTGGTCCTGGACCTGGCCGGCCCCGTGCCGTACCAGGTGGCCGGCTCCGCACTGCTCGCCCTCGCCGAGGGCCGCTCCAGCGCCGACCCGCTCGACGACCCGTCCGTGCGGGAGGCCGTGCGCGCCGCCGTGGCCGCCGAGCCCGCGGTGCTCCGCGCCCACCTGGGCCCCGGCACCGCCGACGGCACGGTCGCCCTGGTCCTCGCCGAGGACGCCTCCCCGGCGGAGGCGGCCCAGCGGGTGGCCCGCGCCCTGGCCGCCGACGAAACACTGAGGGCCCGCCTGGTGCGGGGCCTCGACCTGGCACTCCTGCCGGCCTCGGCCACGCCTCCCGGCGAGCCCTTCTACGTGAAGCGGTAGGGTCCTAGCCGTACACCGGCCCCGTGACCGCCGTCTCCCGGGGGGCGACCCCCGTACCCCCGGGAAGCGATCAGGTCCTAGCCGTACACCGGCCCCGTGTACTTCTCGCCCGGTCCCTGGCCCGGCTCGTCCGGGATCAGGGAGGCCTCGCGGAAGGCGAGCTGGAGGGACTTCAGGCCGTCCCGCAGGGGGGCCGCGTGGAAGGAGGAGACCTCCGTCGCGCCGGCGTCCATGAGGCCCGCGAGCGCGTGGATCAGCTTGCGCGCCTCGTCGAGGTCCTTGTGCTCGTCGCCCTCCTCGGTGAGCCCGAGCTTCACGGCGGCGGCGCTCATCAGGTTGACGGCGACGGTCACGATCACCTCGACCGCCGGGACCTCCGCGATGTCGCGGGTCATGCTTTCGAAGTCGGGGGCGTCCGTGGACTCGTTCTGGGGCGTCTCGCTCATGCCCACACGATAAGCGGACGTACGGTTCGCGCCGACCGCCGGGTCCTGCTAACCTTGTGTAACGACCGGCTGGACATCTCTGTGTCCGGCCCACAAGTGGAGGCTCCGTACTCCCACCTGACCACCCTCGCGGGTGGCGGGTCACCGGTCAGGTGGCGCCCATCGTTCCGTACGGACGATGGAGCCGCCCGATGCGCGCCCCGCGGTTCACCGTGGTGGTGCTCCGGTTTTCCGTGGAGCCCCGCCTGTGTACCGTCCGGGGCATTTTTCATGTACCGGCCCGGTTGGTCTCAACTGTTTCACGTGACGTGTCCGTCCGCCAAGGCGGTCGCGTGGTGCTACCGAGGAGGATCCATCAGCGCCGAGCCCCGCATCAACGAGCGGATTCGCGTTCCCGAGGTGCGTCTTGTCGGCCCCAGCGGCGAGCAGGTGGGCATCGTCCCCCTTGCCAAGGCCCTGGAGCTCGCTCAGGAGTACGACCTCGACCTGGTCGAGGTCGCGGCGAACGCCCGCCCGCCCGTGTGCAAGCTCATGGACTACGGGAAGTTCAAGTACGAGTCGGCCATGAAGGCCCGTGAGGCGCGCAAGAACCAGGCGCACACGGTCATCAAGGAGATGAAGCTCCGGCCGAAGATCGACCCGCACGACTATGACACCAAGAAGGGTCACGTCGTCCGGTTCCTCAAGCAGGGCGACAAGGTCAAGATCACGATCATGTTCCGTGGTCGTGAGCAGTCCCGCCCGGAGCTCGGTTACCGACTTCTGCAGCGCCTCGCCGAGGACGTCCAGGAGCTTGGGTTCATCGAGTCCAACCCGAAGCAGGACGGCCGGAACATGATCATGGTTCTCGGTCCGCACAAGAAGAAGACCGAGGCCATGGCCGAGGCTCGCGAGGCCCAGGCCGCGCGCAAGGCCGAGCGCCAGGGCGGTTCGTCCGAGGCCCCCGCCGAGGCCGCTGCCGAGGCCGCTGCCGAGGAGACCTCGACGGAGACCCCGTCCGAGAACGCCGAGGCGTGATCCACGGGGGCTGCCTCCCGGCAGCCCCCGGATTCCGCCCGGTCCCACCCAATCGAAGAATGACGCTCCCGGTCGTCCGGTGCCCGCACCGGGGGGAGCGCCACTGACGAGGAGAGAACGGCGCTATGCCGAAGAACAAGACGCACTCCGGTGCCAAGAAGCGCTTCAAGGTCACCGGCTCCGGCAAGATCCTGCGCGAGCGCGCCGGTAAGCGCCACCTGCTCGAGCACAAGTCGTCCAAGCTGACGCGTCGCCTCACCGGCAACGCCGAGATGGCCCCGGGTGACGCCGCCAAGATCAAGAAGATGCTGGGCATCTGACCTGATCTCCCGCCCTCGGCGACGAGGGCATCCGGCACAGACCGGGACCCATCCGTTTTTCGGGTCGTGTGAGGACCACCGCGACCCCGCTACAAGGAGTTAAGAAGTGGCACGCGTCAAGCGGGCAGTCAACGCCCACAAGAAGCGCCGGGCGATCCTCGAGGCGGCCTCCGGCTACCGCGGTCAGCGTTCGCGCCTGTACCGCAAGGCCAAGGAGCAGGTCACCCACTCGCTGGTCTACAACTACAACGACCGCAAGAAGCGCAAGGGCGACTTCCGTCAGCTGTGGATCCAGCGCATCAACGCCGCTGCCCGCCAGAACGGCATGACCTACAACCGCCTCATCCAGGGTCTGAAGGCCGCCAACATCGAGGTGGACCGCAAGATCCTCGCCGAGCTGGCCGTCAACGACATCAACGCGTTCGCCGCGCTGGTCGAGGTCGCGCAGAAGGCCCTCCCGGCCGACGTCAACGCCCCGAAGGCCGCCGCCTGATCTTCCAGGCCGCAGTACTTCCGCCCGGACCCGCAGGTGCGCTCGCGCCTGCGGGTCCGGGTGCGTAGGCCCCCGAGAACCCGTAGTCCCGGCCCCAGGGCCATCGGCCCCGCAGCGCCCCGGCCCCGAAGAGAGAACCGCCGCACCCCATGGTCACCCCCGAGCTGATCTCCCCGCGTTCCCCGCGCGTCGTCGCCGCCCGGCGGCTCGCCAAGCGCAACTTCCGGGGCAAGGACCGCCTCTTCATCGCCGAGGGCCCGCAGGCCGTCCGCGAGGCCGTCGAGCACCGCGGCCCCGGCGGCGAGCCCACCCTCGTCGAGCTCTTCACCACCGTCGAGGCCGCCGAGCGCTACGCCGCGATCGTCGACGCCGCCCGCGCCGCCGGCGCCCGCGTCCACTTCGCCTCCGACGGCGTCCTCGCCGAGGTCTCCCAGACCGTCACCCCGCAGGGCCTCGTCGGCGTCTGCCGGTTCCTCGACTCGCCGTTCGAGGAGATCGTCGCGGCCCGGCCCAAGCTGGTTGCCGTCCTCGCGCACGTCCGCGACCCCGGGAACGCCGGCACCGTGCTGCGCTGCGCCGACGCGGCCGGCGCCGACGCCGTCGTCCTCACCGACGCCTCCGTCGACCTCTACAACCCCAAGTCCGTCCGCGCCTCCGTCGGCTCCCTCTTCCACCTGCCGGTGGCCGTCGGCGTCCCCGTCGAGCAGGCCGTCGCCGGGCTCAAGAGCGCGGGCGTGCGGATCCTCGCCGCCGACGGGGCCGGACAGGACGACCTCGACGACGAGCTCGACGCCGGCACCATGGGCGGACCCACCGCCTGGATCTTCGGCAACGAGGCCTGGGGACTGCCCGAGGAGACCCGGGCGCTCGCCGACGCCGTCGTCCGCGTCCCGATCCACGGCAAGGCCGAGAGCCTCAACCTCGCCACCGCCGCCGCGGTCTGCCTGTACGCCTCCGCCCGTGCCCAGCGCCCCCGAACCTCCGCCTGAGGGGTCCATTCCGCCCCCTCCGCCCAGTAGAGTGACCCACTCGGGGGCCCACTGCGCTACACGGAGGGGTGGGGTACGGGAATGACGGTCGGCACGGACAGTCCCGCACAGGCACGGAGCACCGAGCCGTCCGAGCCCGGCGCCGCGCCACCGGGGCCCGCCGCTCCGCCGGACCCCGCCGCGGCGGCCGGTTTCGCCGGGACCGACCCCGACGACCTGCCCGACGGTCTCGTCATCGCCGACGAGACCGGTCGCGTCGTCTGCTTCAACGCCGCCGCCGGCCGCATCACCGCCGTCCCCGGCGACCGGGCCCTCGGCCTCCCCCTCGACGAGGCGCTGCCCCTGGAGGACCTCAAGGGCCGCCGCTGGTGGGCGCTGACCGATCCGTACGGCGGGCTCTCCACCCGCCGCGGCCAGCCCGAGCGCAACCTGCTGCTCCCCGGCGGCCGCGAGGTCCTCGTCTCCGCCCGGTACGTCCGCGAGCACCCCACCGGGCCCGTCCGCCGCGTCGTCGTCTCCCTGCGCGGCACCGAGGCGCGCCGCCGCACCGAGCGCAGCCACGCCGAGCTCATCGCCACCGTCGCCCACGAACTGCGCTCGCCGCTGACCTCCGTGAAGGGCTTCACCGCCACCCTCCTCGACAAGTGGGAGCGGTTCAACGACGAGCAGAAGCGGCTCATGCTGGAGACGGTCGACGCCGACGCGGGCCGCATCAAGCGGCTCATCGCCGAACTCCTCGACATCTCCCGGATCGACTCCGGACGCCTCGAAGTCCGCCGCCAGCCCGTCGACATCGCCGCCGCCGTCGGCCGGCACATCCAGGTGCACACCACCGCGGGCCAGTCCCCCGACCGCTTCTTCGTACGGATCAGGCCGCAGCTGCCCGCGCTCTGGGCCGACCCCGACAAGATCGACCAGATCCTCGGGAACCTCCTCGAAAATGCGGTGCGCCACGGCGAGGGAACCGTCACCATCGAGGTGGCACCCACCACGCTGGGCGACGACGGGGAAGAGGGGACGGAGGTCACCGTGAGCGACGAGGGACCCGGCATCCCCGAAGCGTCGATGAGCCGCGTCTTCACCCGCTTCTGGCGGGGCAGCAAACGCGGCGGCACCGGCCTCGGCCTCTACATCGTCAAGGGCGTCGTCGAGGCCCACGGCGGCACCATCACCGTCGGACGGGGCCCCCGTGGCGGGGCCGAGTTCCGATTTATCCTGCCCGTCGGCACCCCGGCCCACCTCCTCTGACGTCTCAGCAGCCGAGACCGCACGAGGTCAGGAGCCGCCCGGCCTGCCCACGGGCTCATTCGCGTCCCCGCGCCCCGTTAGACTCGTCCTTTGGCACGTTTGCGCCCTTGACGTCGAGCGGGGCCGCCCAGCCAGCCAACGGAAGCACGGGAAGAGATGTCCGCACCCAATAAGTCGTACGACCCGGTTGAGGTCGAGGCACTGAAACCGGAAGAGATCGAGCGCATGCGGGACGAGGCGCTCGCCGCCTTCGCCGCCGCGGGCGACCTCGACGCGCTCGCGCATGCGAAGACCGCGCACACCGGTGGCACCTCGCCGCTGGCGCTCGCCAACCGGGAGATCGGCGCCCTGCCGCCGCAGGCCAAGGCCGCCGCCGGAAAGCTCGTGGGCCAGGCCCGCGGCGTCGTCTCCAAGGCGCTCGCCGCCCGCCAGGCCGAGCTGGAGGCCGAGCGCGACGCCCGCGTCCTCGTCGAGGAGGCCGTCGACGTCACCCTGCCGTACGACCGCGTCCCGGCCGGCGCCCGGCACCCGCTGACCACGCTCATGGAGCGCGTCTCCGACGTCTTCGTCTCCATGGGCTACGAGGTCGCCGAGGGCCCCGAGGTCGAGGCGGAGTGGTTCAACTTCGACGCCCTCAACTTCGTCCCGGACCACCCGGCCCGGCAGATGCAGGACACCTTCTTCGTCCGGGGAACCTCCCCCGACGGGAAGGCGACCACGGGCGACGAGTCCGGCGTCGTGCTCCGTACGCACACCTCGCCGGTGCAGGCCCGCACCCTCATCGACCGGGAGCCCCCGGTCTACGTGGTGTGCCCCGGCCGCGTCTACCGCACCGACGAGCTCGACGCCACGCACACCCCGGTCTTCCACCAGATCGAGCTGCTCGCCGTCGACGAGGGCCTGACCATGGCCGACCTCAAGGGCACCCTCGACCACATGGTCCAGGCGCTCTTCGGCCCGGACATGAAGACCCGGCTGCGGCCGAACTTCTTCCCCTTCACCGAGCCGTCCGCAGAGATGGACATGCTCTGCTACGTCTGCCGCGGCGAGTCCGTCGGCAACCCGGACCGTCCCTGCCGCACCTGCGGCAGCGAGGGCTGGATCGAGCTCGGCGGCTGCGGCATGGTCAACCCGAAGGTGCTCGTCGCCTGCGGTGTGGACCCCGAGAAGTACAGCGGATTCGCCTTCGGGTTCGGCATCGAGCGGATGCTGATGTTCCGCCACAACGTCGACGACATGCGAGACATGGTCGAGGGTGACGTCCGGTTCACCCGGCCGTTCGGGATGGAGATCTGATGCGGGTCCCGCTTTCTTGGCTGCGGGAGTACGTCGACCTGCCGGCGACGGAGACCGGCCGCGACGTCCAGGCCAAGCTCATTTCGGCAGGCCTCGAGGTCGAGACCGTCGAGCAGCTCGGCGCCGGCCTGACCGGTCCGCTGGTGGTCGGCAGGGTCCTCACCATCGAGGAGCTGACGGAGTTCAAGAAGCCCATCCGCTTCTGCACCGTCGACGTCGGCCAGGCCAACGGCACCGGCGAGCCCCAGGAGATCATCTGCGGCGCCCGGAACTTCGCCGAGGGCGACAAGGTCGTCGTGGCGCTGCCCGGCGCCGTGCTCCCCGGTGACTTCCGGATCGCCGAGCGCAAGACGTACGGCCGCGTCTCCCGGGGCATGATCTGCTCCGGCGACGAGCTCGGCATGGGCGACGACGGCACGCACGGCATCATCGTGCTGCCGCCGGAGCACGAGGTCGGCACCGACGCCACGGTCCTCCTGGAGCTGTTCGACGAGGTCCTCGACATCGCCGTCACCCCGGACCGCGGCTACTGCCTCTCGCTGCGCGGCGTCGCCCGCGAGACGGCCACCGCCTACGGCCTGCCGCTGCGCGACCCGGCGCTCCTCGACGTGCCCGCGCCGAACTCGTACGGCTACCCGGTCCAGATCACCGACCCGATCGGCTGCGACCGCTTCACGGCCCGCACGGTCGTCGGTCTCGATCCCGAGGCCCGCTCCCCGATCTGGCTGCAGCGCCGCCTCCAGAAGGCCGGCATGCGCTCGATCTCGCTGGCCGTCGACATCACCAACTACGTGATGCTGGAGCTCGGTCAGCCGATCCACGCCTACGACCGCACCCGGCTCGACGGCCCCATCGGGGTCCGCCGCGCCGAGGCCGGCGAGAAGATCACCACCCTCGACGGCACCGTGCGCGTCCTGGACGCCGCGGACCTCGTCATCACCGACAACCGCGGCCCGATCGGCATCGCGGGCGTCATGGGCGGCGCCAACACGGAGATCGCCGACCCGGTGACCGACCCGGAGACCGGGATCGTCACCGGCAGCTCCGAGGTCGTCATCGAGGCCGCGCACTTCGACGCGATCTCGATCGCCCGCACGGCCCGCCGCCACAAGCTGGCCTCCGAGGCGTCCAAGCGCTTCGAGCGAGGGGTCGACCCGCAGGCCGCCGCCGCTGCCGCGCAGCGCTGCGTCGACCTGCTCGTGCTGCTCGCGGGCGGCACGGCCGAGGCCGGCGTCACCGAGGTCGCGGCCCCGTCCGCGCCCCGGACCATCGCCGTGCCGGCGAACCACCCGGACAGGGTCGCGGGCGTCGACTACGGCCGCGAGACCGTCGTCCGCCGCCTCCAGGAGGTCGGCTGCGACGTCTACGGCCAGGACGAGCTCGTCGTCACGGTGCCCTCGTGGCGTCCCGACCTCAACGAGCCGAACGACCTCGCCGAAGAGGTCATCCGCCTGGAGGGCTACGAGAACCTGCCCTCCACGCTGCCGAAGCCCCCGGCCGGCCGCGGGCTCACCGACCGCCAGCGCGTCCACCGCAGGGTGGGCCGCGCCCTGGCCGGTGCCGGCTACGTCGAGGCGCTGAACTACCCGTTCATCGGCGAGCAGGCCCTCGACCACCTCGGTCTCGACGCGGACGACGACCGTCGCCGCCTCGTGGAACTGGTCAACCCGCTCTCGGACGAGGAGCCCGCGCTCCGCACGACGCTGCTCCCGGGTCTGCTCGGCGCGCTCCGCCGCAACGACAGCCGGGGCAGCCACGACCTGGCGCTCTTCGAGACCGGTCTGGTCTTCCGGCCGACCGGGGACCAGCCGGGCGTCGCCGTCCGGCTGGGCGTCGACCGCCGGCCCACCGACGAGGAGGTCGCCCGCGTCAACGCCGCGCTGCCCGCGCAGCCGCGCCGCGCCGCCGTCGTCCTCGCCGGCGCGCGCGAGCAGGCCGGCTGGTGGGGCAAGGGCCGTCCGTCCGACTGGGCGGACGCCGTCGAGGCCGGCCGGACCGTGGCCGCCGAGGCGGGCGTCGAGCTGATCATCAGCGCCGACCGGCACGCGCCCTGGCACCCGGGCCGCTGCGCCGCGTTCCACGTCGAGGTGGACGGCGAGAAGGTCCTCGTCGGCCACGCCGGCGAGCTCCACCCGCGCGTGGTGAAGGCGTTCGGCCTCCCGGCCCGCGCCTGCGCGATGGAGATCGACCTGGACCTCCTGGAGAAGGCGAACGAGGGCCCCGTGAAGGCCCCCCGGATCTCCTCCTTCCCGGTCGCCACCCAGGACGTCGCCCTGGTCGTCGCCGCGGACGTCCCGGCCGTCGAGGTCGAGGCCGCCCTCACCGAGGGCGCGGGCGAACTCCTGGAGTCCATCCGGCTGTTCGACGTCTACACCGGTGACCAGCTCGGCGAGGGCAGCAAGTCCCTGGCGTACGCGCTGAAGTTCCGCGCCCCGGACCGCACGCTGACGGTCGACGAGGCCAGCGCGGCCCGCGACGCGGCGGTGGCCCTGGCCGCCGAGCGCACGGGCGCCGTCCTGCGCGGCGCCTGACGCCCCGCAGCCCCACCAGGAGGGCCGCCCCGGGAACCCCCGGGGCGGCCCTCCGCCGTTCACGGGACCCGGGAACCGCACGCCCGCCCCGGACCCGGCCGTCCGTGCGCGGGGCGAAGTCCTGGCGAAGGGCGTCGTGACGGGGGGCTCACTCCTTGTCCGGGTGCCGGCGCAGCCCGCCGAACCCGGGCTGCGCCGACCCCGGCCCGCCTCCTCCTCCCACCGCTGGGCGGAGGGGGCGGGGCCGGCGTCGCCCGCCCCGCCACGGAGTGTCGGGCAGATCGGCGGGGCGGGCGACGCGGACCGGGCGGCCGCACTGTACGAGGGGGGAGCCGGCGGCCCGGTCGTCGCCTTGCGGCGAGAAGCACAGTCAACCGGGGCCGGGGCGGACGTGGCAGAGTGCGCGGACCGGGAGAACGGGTACTTCGTTCACACCCCGTGCGAAATCACCGGTACGAGGGGCTTCCGTTCGGTTCGACCCGCATGGATTCGGCCACCGCTACGCTGAGTTCACCGAGCGGAGCGGCCCTGCGAGTGACCGGAGCGGCCATGCAGCCCAACACCTTGCTCGACGCCCTGCTCGACGAAGCGGGCGTCTCGAACGCCGGCCTGGCCGCCCACGTGAACCGGGCGGGCCGGGCCCGGGGCCTCGCCCTGCGGTACGAACACACCGCCGTGGCCCGTTGGTTGAAGGGGCAGCGGCCGCGCGGCCAGGTGCCGGACCTGATCTGCGAGGTGCTCGCCGCCCGACTGCACCGGCAGGTGACCCTGGACGACATCGGCCTGGGGGTGCCGGGCGGGCCGCCGCCGGCCGCCGGGTCGCCGCTGTCCGGCTTCGTGGAGCGGGCGACCGCGCTGTGGCGCTCCGACGAGCAGCAGCGGCCGCACATCGTGGCCGCCCCGGCGGTGACCGGCACCCAGGCGGTGATGCCGGTGTGGGAGTGGGAGAACCCGCCGGAGGACGTGGACGTCTCGCGTACGGGCCGGACGACGGTCTCGGCGGCCGACATCGCCGTCCTGAGCGCCGCCCGGTCGCACTACGAGCAGATGTACCGCAGGGCCGGCGGCATCGCGACCCGGGCGCGGATCGTCGGCTTCCTCAACACCGGGACCGCCCCGCTGCTCCGGGGTGCCTACGGCGACGCGCTGGGGCGGCGCCTGCACCGGGCCGCCGGCGGGCTCGTCGCGGTGGCCGGAATCTGCGCATACGACGCGGACGCGCACGGTCTCGCCCAGCGCTACTTCCACCAGGCGCTGCGGCTCGCGAAGGCGAGCGGGGACCGGGGGCTCGGCGCGTACGTGATCGCGCTCCTCGTCAACCAGTCGTTGTTCACGGGGGAGTACCGGCAGGCCGTGGCGTTCGCGGAGGCGGCGCTGCGGGCGGCGGGGCGGCAGATCACCCCGGCGCTGGCCGCCGATCTGACGGCGATGCAGGCGAAGGCGTACGCGCGTCTGGGCGACGGGTCCGCGGCGTTGGCCTGCATCCGGCGGGCCGAGGCGGCGGCGGAGCGGATCAGTCCGGGGGAGGAGCCGGTGGAGACGGGCTACGTCCAGCCGGGGTTCGTCAACGTCCAGGTGGCGGAGGCCCTGTTCGGCCTGGGCGACTTCGGGGCCGCCCGTGAGCACGCGTCGGCGGCGGTCGGCATGCCCTCGCACGACCGGGGCCGGGTGCACCGGCTCGCCATGCTGTGCCGGATCGAGCTGCGGCAGGGGGAGGCCGAGGAGGCGGCGCGCACGGCGGTGGAGATGACGGAGCGGGCGCGGGGGATGGAGTCGCGGCGGCTGCGGGACCGGCTGACACAGGTGCGGGAGCACCTCCTCGCGAGCGGCTGCGGGGACGCCCGGGAGGCCGCCGCTCTCATCGAGGGGGCGCTGCGCGTTCCCCTCTGAGTCGTCAACTGCTGCGATGTTGCCACCAAACAAGCACCGACCGATCGGAAGGTGGCAAGAAACGTGCAATGGACGAAACTCAGCGAACGCTCGGTCTATGAGAACCGCTGGTTCCGGGTGAACCTCGCGGACGTCGAACTCCCCGACGGCCGCCACCTCGACCACTATCTGATCCGGCTCCGCCCGGTCGCCGCCGCGACGGCCGTCAACGAGGCCGACGAAGTCCTGATGCTCTGGCGCCACCGCTTCATCACCGACAGCTGGGGCTGGGAACTGGCCGCCGGTGTCGTCGAGGACGGCGAGGACCTCGAGTCCGCCGCCGCCCGCGAGATGGAGGAGGAGACCGGCTGGCGGCCGGGGCCGCTGCGCCACCTGCTCACCGTCGAACCCTCGAACGGCCTCACCGACGCCCGCCACCACCTCTACTGGGCGGAGCGGGCCACCTGGACCGGACCCCCCGAGGACGCCTTCGAGTCCTCACGCAGGGCCTGGATACCGCTGAAGGAGATCCCCGGGATGATCGTCCGGGGCGAGGTCCCGGCCGCCAACACGGCGGCCGGACTGCTGATGCTCCACCATCTGCGCCTCGGCTGAGGCGGCGGAGCGAGATGTGCCGGACGGCCCGTACCTGTGCGGGGACACGGGCCGTCCGGCCGGAGCGACGGCGTCAGGGGTCGGACGCCGTCGCTCCGGGTCTGCGGTACTCCTCTTCCAGGCGTACGGACTCCAGGAGTACGGGTTCCGGGAGTGCGCGTTCCGGGGGCAGGAGTTCCGGGAGCGCGGGTTTCAGGCGTACGGGTAGAAGCCCGAACCCGTCTTCCGGCCCAGCCGGCCGGCGTCCACCATGCGCTGCAGCAGCGGGGGAGCGGCGTACAGCGGCTCCTTGAACTCGGAGTACATCGAGTCGGCGATCGACGCGATCGTGTCCAGGCCGATCAGGTCGGAGAGCTTCAGCGGGCCCATCGGGTGGGCGCAGCCGAACTCCATGCCGTTGTCGATGTCCTCGCGGCTCGCGATGCCCGACTCGAACATCCGGATCGCCGAGAGCAGGTACGGCACGAGCAGCGCGTTCACCACGAAGCCGGAGCGGTCCTGGGCGCGGATGGCGTGCTTGCCGAGCACCTTCTCCGCGAAGGCCTGGGCCCGGCTGATCGTGCCCTCGGAGGTGGTGAGGGCCGGGATCAGCTCGACGAGCTTCTGCACCGGGGCCGGGTTGAAGAAGTGGATGCCGATGACCTGGTCGGGGCGGGAGGTCGCCACGGCCAGCTTCACCAGCGGGATGGAGGAGGTGTTCGAGGCCAGGATGGCGTCCGGCCGGGTCATCACCTGGTCGAGGACCTGGAAGATCTCGGTCTTGACCTGCTCGTTCTCCACGACCGCCTCGATGACGAGGTCGCGGTCGGCGAACTCGCCCAGGTCGGTGGTGAAGCTGAGGCGGGCGAGCGTCGCGTCCCGCTCCTCCTCGCTGATCTTGCCGCGCTCGGCGGCCTTGTTCAGCGAGTTGTAGAGCCGCGTGCGGCCGATCTCCAGCGCCTCGCCGGTGGTCTCGGCGACCTTCACCTCGAGCCCGCTCCGGGCACACACCTCCGCGATGCCCGCGCCCATCTGGCCGCAGCCCACCACTCCGACGCGCTCAATGTCGGCCATGGAGTCCGTCACCTCGTGCCTTTCGCTCTTCTCCGGCGGCGGGGGGTCCGTGTGATTCCGGGTGCGTCCGCCTCTACCCCCACGACGTTACCGCTCATTAACCGATGATCGATCGTCCCGGGTGGGCATGCTGTCCCGGTGGGTGTGACGTATCCGACAGCGGCGGGGGACAAGTGGGGCCTTTCGGTAGAAGAGGGTTCGTGACCGGTGCCACCGGATCGGTGCTCGCCGTGACCGGAACGACAGGAGCGGTCCTCCCGGAGCCGAGCGGGAGGGGGTCCGCGCGTCCGGTGACGGGGGCGACGACGGCGGCCGATGCCGCTTCCGCTCCCGCGGCGCGCGGGAAACCGCACCGCAGGCGGGAGTTCCGCGGCATGTGGCTGGCGACGGTCGCCAACCGTGACTGGCCCTCCCGCCCCGGGCTGACCGCGGGGCGGCAGCGGACCGAGCTCCTCCGTCACCTGGACACGGCGGTCGAGCGCCGGCTCAACACGGTGGTCCTCCAGGTCCGGCCGACCGCCGACGCGCTGTGGCCCTCGCCGTACGAACCGTGGGCGCAGTGCCTGACCGGCGCGCAGGGCCGGGACCCCGGCTGGGACCCCCTGGGCACGGCCGTCGACGAGGCCCACGCCCGGGGGCTCGAACTGCACGCCTGGTTCAACCCGTACCGCGTGGCGAACCACACGGACCCGGACCGGCTGGTCGCCGGCCATCCGGCCCGGATCCACCCGGAATGGGTACTGCCGTACGGCGGCGAGCTTTACTACGACCCGGGGCTGCCCGAGGTCCGGAGCTTCGTCCAGGACGCGATGCTGGACGCGCTGCACCGCTACGACATCGACGCCGTGCACTGGGACGACTACTTCTATCCGTACCCGGTGACCGGGCAGGTCCTCGCCGACGACGAGACGTACGCGCGGTACGGCGGGGACTTCCCCGACAAGGCGTCCTGGCGGCGGAACAACACCGACCTGCTGGTCTCGGAGACGTCCGCCCGGATCAAGGAGATCGACCGGCACACGGCCTTCGGCATCAGCCCCTTCGGGGTCTGGCGGAACGTCGCCACCGACCCGGAGGGCTCGGACACCCGCGCCGGCGTCCAGACGTACGACGACCTGTACGCCGACACCCGGAAGTGGATCCGCGAGGGCTGGATCGACTACGTGCTGCCGCAGCTCTACTGGCACATCGGGCTGCCCGCCGCCGACTACGCCAAGCTGCTGCCCTGGTGGGACGCGGTGGTCCGGGGCACCGGCGTCGGCCTCTACATCGGCGAGGCGCTCCACAAGGCGGGCGACCCCGCCCAGCCCGCGGCCTGGCAGGATCCGGGGGAACTCTCGCGCCACCTGGAGCTGGCCGGCGGGTACCCCTCGGTCGACGGTCACTGCTACTTCTCCGCGAAGGAGGTCGCCGCGGACCCGATCGGGGCGATGGCCACCGTGGTGGCCGATCACTACCCGACCGGGGCCCGTCCGCCGAAGTAGGGACTCAGCCCGTCCCCGCCTCGGGGTGGTGGCGTACGACGGTGTCGGGGCCCGGCGACATCAGGGCCTCGTGGCCGTCGTCGTCGAACTTCACGCGGTACGGGGGAGTGCCGTTCTCCCCCAGTACCTGAAGGACCTCGGCCGTGCGGTCGTGATGACCGACGGTCCGGCCGTGTACCAGCAGCTTGTCGCCCACGCTCGCCTGCATCGGGCTGACCTCCTCGCGACCGGGACGGTCCTGCCCCGGACTGCGCAGGGCCTCTGACTGTCATTGTGACCCGCTCCGCCCGGGTTCGTCGCGTCGGCCCCGCCGCGTCAGCTCTTGGCCCGCTGGGTGACCGCGATGCAGACCAGGACCGCCACCGCGGCGACCGGAGCGGCCAGCGGCAGGCTCTCGCCGAGCAGGAAGACCGACCAGAACAGGGTGAGGAGCGGCTGGGCGAGCTGGAGTTGGCTGGCCTTGGGGATGCCGATCGTGGCCATGCCGCGGTACCAGACGTACAGGCCGAAGAAGGTGGAGCCGGCGGCGACCCAGACGAGGCCGATGACGCCGTGCGCGTTCAGGTGGACCGGCTCGATCGACAGCGTGACGGCCGAGGCGACCGCCATCAGCGGCAGGCAGAGGACCAGGGCCCAGCCGATGACCTGCCAGCCCGGCATGAGCGCGGCGAGCCGGCCGCCCTCGGTGTAGCCGGCCGCGCACACGAGCAGCGCCCCGAAGAGGTACAGGTCGCCCGTGGAGAACGAGCCGCCGCTCTGCTGGAGCGTGAAGCCCAGCACCACCACGGCACCCGAGACGGCCGCGACCCAGAAGGTGCGGGACGGTCGGCGCCCGGTCCGCGCGGCGGCGAGGGTCGCGGTGGTGAGCGGCAGGAGGCCCACGACCACGGCGGCGTGCGAGGTGGTGGAGGTCTGCAGGGCCAGCGTGGTCAGGAGCGGGAAGCCGATGACGACACCGCAGGCCACCACCGCGAGGCCGGCCCAGTGGCGCCGCTCGGGCAGCGGCACCCGGCCCGCGAGGAGGAAGACGCCGGCGATGAGCGCGGCGAGGGTGGAGCGCACGGCCACCAGCGACCAGGGGCCGAAGCTCTCCAGGCCCCACACGGTCGACGGGAAGGTGAGGGAGAAGGAGACCACGCCGAGCCCGGCGAGCAGCGTGCCACGGGTCCGGGGGTCGGCGGCGGGACGGGCCCCGGAGTCGATGCCGGTGGACGTTCCAGAGGCGGCGCCGAGGGACTCGGTCCGGCGGGATCCGGTGGCGGTGACCGCTATCGCGGTCCGGCTGGTAGCGCTATTCTGTGTCCTCATGCATGAGCGTAGCAGTGTCGCGGAACTGGCGAAATCCCTGAGAATGGAACTGAACCGCTACTCACCCGGGGGAAAACTGCCATCGAGCCGGGCGCTCGTCGAGCGCTACCGCGTCTCCCCCGTCACCGTCACCCGGGCCCTGGCCCAGCTCGCCGCCGAGGGACTCGTCGTCACCCGCCCCGGCGCCGGCGCCTTCCGCGCGCAGCCGCGCACTCCCACCCCCGTCGTCGGCGACACCTCCTGGCAGGAGGTCGCCCTCAGCGCCGACAGCGCCACCGAACTCGTCCCCCGGGCCGTCGACGCCTCCGGCGTCCTCGTCACCCTCTCGGCGCCCCCGCCCGGCGTGATCGAGTTCAACGGCGGTTACCTCCACCCCTCCCTCCAGCCCGAGAGCGCCCTCGCCGCCGCCCTCGCCCGGGCCGGTCGCCGCCCCGGAGCCTGGGGCAGGCCACCCACCGACGGCCTGCCCGAACTGCGCGAATGGTTCGCCCGCGAGATCGGCGGCAGCGTCACCGCGGCCGAGGTCCTCATCACCGCCGGAGGCCAGTCCGCGATCAGCACCGCGCTGCGCGCCCTCGCCCCGCCCGGCACCCCCGTCCTCGTCGAGTCGCCCACCTACCCGGGCATGCTCGCCGTCGCCCGCGCGGCCGGACTCCGCCCCGTCCCCGTGCCCACCGACGTCGACGGGGTGCGTCCCGAACTCCTCGAAGCCGCCTTCCGCGCCACCGGCGCCCGCGTCTTCGTCTGCCAGCCGCTCTTCCAGAACCCGACCGGGACCACGCTGTGCCCCGAACGCCGCCGGGAGGTCGTCCGCATCGCCCGCGCCGCCGGCGCCTTCGTCGTCGAGGACGACTTCGCCCGCCGCCTCGTCCACGAGGACGCGGCGCCGCTGCCGGCGCCCCTCGCCGCGGAGGACCCGGACGGCGTCGTCGTCCACGTCCGCTCCCTCACCAAGATCACCTCGGCCAGCCTCCGCGTCGGCGCCCTCGCCGCCCGCGGACCCGTCCTCGAACGGCTGCGCGCCATCCAGGTCGTCGACAGCTTCTTCGTCCCCCGGCCCCTCCAGGAGGCCGCGCTCGAACTCGTCGGCTCCCCGGCCTGGCCCCGCCACCTCCGCGCCGTCGCCCAGGAGCTCAGGAACCGCCGGGAGGTCATGACCGGAGCCCTCGCCCTCCACCTCCCCGAACTCGCCCTCCCGCACCTCCCCTCCGGCGGCTACCAGCTCTGGCTGCGCCTCCCCGACGCCCTCCCCGAAGCCTCCCTCCTCGCCGCCGGGCTGCGCGCCGGGGTCACCGCCGCCCCCGGCCGCCCCTACTTCTGCGCCGAACCCCCCGCCGGCCACATCCGGCTGAGTTTCGCGGGTGTCGCGGGCCCCACGGAGATCGTCGAGGGCGTGCGCCGCCTGCGGACGGCGGTGGACGAGCTCACCGGCTGATCCCAGGGGCGGGCCGCGCCTGGCCCCGGCGCGCCCCCGCCCCCCGTCCCTGGCCCGGTGCACATTCGCCTGGCAAGCCCCCACGCCCCCCGAAAGCCTTCGCCCCTGAGCGACAGCACGCCACCGCCGCCCCCGTCATGCACGGGGCGTACGAGATCTCAGCCGACCCCGCCCGGATCGACGCGGTCCTCGTCCACCCCCGGCCGTCCACCGACGCCTCCCGGGCGCTCGGCCGACCTCGGGAGAAACGGGACAGCGCCATCGCGAGCTCGCCGAACCTCGGCGCCCACCACCGGGAGACCGGCGAGACGAGCGCCTGCGTCCGGGTCGTCACCGACTACGCCACCTTCGCCTGGCTCCGCGACGTCCACGTCGACCGCCCGGCCCGCGGCACCGGTCCCGGCACCGCGCTCGTCACCGCCGTCCGCGACCGCCCCGCCCCGCACGGACCGCGCCGCGTCCTGCTCGCCACCGCCGACGCGCACGGCGTGCACGAGAAGGTGGGTTTCACGCCACTGCGAAATCCGGACAAGTGGATGGCTCTCGGACAGCGGTGGGCCCGACCCCCTCCCCACCCCGCAGATGACCCCTTGACCAGCGGCGCCACCGGCCTCACGATCGCGGCCATGAGTCTTCGGGTGACGCTCGTCACGGCGGCACGCAGCTCCTCCCTGCTCGCCGAACGCTTCGACGACGACCGGCCGCTCGACGAGGCCGGCTGGTACGAGGTGCAGCAGGCCGCGCCCGCGCTCATCCCGCTCGGCGCGGCCGAACTGCGCTACTGCTCCCCGACCCCGCGCAGCCGCGCCACCGGCACCGCCCTCGGTTACGCGCCCCTGGCCCAGCCCGCCCTCCGGGACTGCGACATGGGCCGCTGGCGCGGACTGACCCTCGCCGAGGTCGCCGCCCTCGAACCGGCCGCCATCGACGCCTGGCTCACCGACGCCCGCACGGCCCCGCACGGCGGCGAACCGCTCCTCGCCTTCATCACCCGCATAGGGAACTGGCTCGACACCCGCCCCGCCGAGGACGGCTCCATCGTCGCCGTCGCCGAGCCCTCCGTCGTACGGGCCGCCCTCGTGTACGCCCTCAAGGCCCCGCCCGCCACGTACTGGAACGTGGACGTCCGCCCCCTCTCCACCGTCACGCTCACCGGCCGCCCCGGCCTCTGGCACCTCCAGCTCGCCACCGCCCCGTGCTGACCGCGAGAACCGGCGGCCCCGACCGGCTAGCCTGAGAGCACGATGAACCGTTTGAGCACGTCATGGGGCGCCTTCACGCTGACCCGTTTCCCCGAGGACCCACGCGACCAGCTGCGCGCCTGGGACGCGTCCGACGAGTACCTCCTCGGGCACCTCGCCGAGACCGGGACCGACCTCTCCGGCACCGTCGCCGTCCTCGGCGACCGCTGGGGAGCCCTCGTCACCGCACTGCAGGCCGCGGGACCCCGCGAACTCGTCCAGATCTCCGACTCGTACCTCGGCGGACAGGCGACCCGGGCCAACCTCGCGCGCGCCGGAGCCGACCCGGACGCCGTCCGGCTGCTCACCACCCAGGACCCGCCGCCCGAGCGGATCGACGTGCTCCTCGTCCGGGTCCCCAAGAGCCTCGGGCTCCTGGAGGACCAGCTGCACCGGCTCGCGCCCGCCGTGCACGAGGACACCGTGATCGTCGGCACGGGCATGGTCAAGGACATCCACACCTCCACGCTCAAGCTCTTCGAGCGGATCCTCGGCCCCACCCGCACCTCGCTCGCGGTGAAGAAGGCCCGACTGATCCACACCACCCCCGACCCGAGCGCCGCGCCCGGGCCGAACCCCTGGCCGTACCGCTACGACCTCCCCGCCGACACCCCCGCGCCCGGTCTTCCCGGACTGACCGTCGCCAACCACGCCGGGGTCTTCTGCGCCGACCGCCTCGACGTCGGCACCCGCTTCTTCCTCGCGAACCTGCCGGGCGGGCTCGGCCGGGCCCGGGTCGCCGACCTCGGCTGCGGCAACGGCGTGGTCGGCCTCGCCGTCGCGCTCCACGAACCCGAGGCGGAACTGGTCTTCGCCGACGAGTCGTACCAGGCCGTCGCCTCGGCCGAGGAGAACTTCCGCACCCACGTGGGCGCCGACCGCAAGGCCGAGTTCCTCGTCGGAGACGGGCTCACCGACCTGCCCCCCGGCTCGGTGGACCTCGTCCTCAACAACCCGCCCTTCCACAGCCACCAGGCCACCACCGACCGCACCGCCCGCCGGATGTTCGCGGACGCGCGGCGCGCGCTGCGGCCCGGCGGCGAACTGTGGGTCATCGGCAACCGGCACCTCGGCTACCACGTCACGCTCCGCCGGATCTTCGGCAACAGCGAACTCGTCGCCGGCGACCGGAAGTTCGTGGTCCTCCGCGCGGTGCGCAGCTCCTAGTTCATCTGGTCCAGTTCCGCGCGCACAGGACGAGCCGGTATCCGTCGGGGTCGGTGACGGTGACGCCGTGCTCGTCCCAGTACGGGTTGTGCGCGGGCACCCGCGTCCCGCCGACGGCGAGCAGCCGCTCCACCTGCTCCTCCTCGACGGGCGCGCCGAGGTAGACGACGAACAGGTCCTCGACGGTCGGGACGGGGTCCACCGGGTGCTCGGGGTCACGGGTCAGCTCGAAGTGCCAGCTCCCGTCCGGGGGGCCGACCATGAGCAGGTCGTGCTTCCCGGGCACCCGTTCGGTGCTCCGCCACTGCACTTCGAGGCCGAGCCCGTCGACGTAGAACCGTTCGGCGGCGGCGAGGTCCCGCGAGGGGCGGGCGATCCGTACCCGTGTCTGCGCATCGATGACCATGCCTCCAGGCTAGGGCTCCCCCGCAGCGGTGGCACGGGGGGATCCCCCTTTCCCGCCCCGGACTTGACCCCGACGCGAGGGTCAGGGCCCACGGTCCCGACCGACCTGCCCGACCCCCCTCCTGGAGCGCCCGCACCGATGCCGGGCGGCCCCGCTCCGACGGGCCCGCCTCCACCCGGCCCCTACGCCAGGGCGACCAGCTCCCGGTACTCCGTGCTCCACAGGTCCTCGTCCGCGTCCGGGAGCAGCAGGACCCGCTCCGGGCGCAGCGCGTCGATCGCGCCCTCGTCGTGCGTGACCATCACGATCGCGCCCGGGTAGGTGCCCACCGCCGCCAGGACCTCGTCGCGCGACGCCGGGTCCAGGTTGTTGGTGGGCTCGTCCAGGAGCAGCACGTTCGCGCCGGAGTGCACCAGGGCGGCCAGCGCGAGCCGTGTCCTCTCGCCGCCGGAGAGCACCCCGGCCGGCTTGTCGGCGTCGTCGCCCCGGAACAGGAACGCGCCGAGCACCGCCCGTACCTCACCATCCGTCAGGTGCGGAGCCGCCGCCGCGAGGTTCTCCCGGACCGTGCGCTCCGGGTCCAGCGTCTCGTGCTCCTGGGCGAAGTAGCCGAGCCGCAGCCCGTGTCCGCGCACCACCCGCCCCGCGTCCGGGGCCTCCTGCCCGGCGAGGAGGCGCAGCAGGGTCGTCTTGCCCGCCCCGTTGAGCCCGAGGACGACCAGCCTGCTGCCCCGGTCCACGGCCAGGTCCACCCCGTCGAGCACCGGCCGCTCCCCGTACGCCTTGGTGAGCGACACGGCGCCCAGCGGCGTCCGGCCGCAGGGGGCGGGCTCGGGCAGCCGGATGCGGGCGACCCGCTCGGCCTGCCGTGCCGGGTCGAGACCGGCGAGCATCCGGTCGGCCCGGCGCGCCATGCTGCGGGCGGTCGTCGCCGTCGCCACCCGGGACTTCATGCGGTCGGCCTGCGCGTGCAGGGCGGCCGCCTTCCGCTCGGCGTTGGCGCGCTCGCGCACCCGGCGCCGCTCGTCGGCGTCCCGCTGGGCGAGGTACGCGTCCCACCCGGTGTTGTGGACGTCCAGCGAGGCGCGCCGCGGGTCGAGGTGGAAGACCCGGTTGACGGTGTCGGCGAGGAGCCGCACGTCATGGCTGATCAGCACGAGCCCGCCCCGGTGGGCGGCGAGGTGGCCGCGCAGCCAGCCGATCGAGTCGGCGTCCAGGTGGTTGGTCGGCTCGTCGAGCAGCAGCGTGCCGTCCCGGCCGTGACCGGCGAAGAGGATCCTGGCCAGTTCGACCCGGCGCTTCTGACCGCCGGACAGCCGGCCGACGGGCCGGTCCATGAGCGTGTGGGGCAGGCCGAGACCGGCGGCGACCCGGGCGGCCTCCGCCTCCGCCGCGTACCCGCCGCCCGCCTCGAAGGCGGCCTCGGCGGCGTCGTACGCGGCGAGCGCCCGCGCGTCGGGCGTCTCGCCGAGCCGGCGGGCGGCCTCCGCGAGCCGCCGGGCAGCCCGGTCGAGGCCACGCGCGGAGAGGATCCGGTCGGTGACGGTCACGGCGGGGTCGGCGGCCCGGGAATCCTGGGCGAGACGGCCGACGGAGCCGGTACGGGTGACGGTGCCGGCGGCCGGGGCGCGCAGTCCGGCCAGGGTGTCGAGGAGGGTGGTCTTGCCGGCGGCGTTGCGGCCGACGAGGCCGATCCGGTCGCCGGGGGCGACGTGGAAGGAGACGTCGGACAGCAGGAGCCGGGCGCCGACGCGCACGTCGGCACCACGAACGGTGATCACGGGGTAACGCTCCGAAGGAAGTTGAGGACACACGGGTGGCGTGGGTGCGGGTCCTCAGCTAGGAGATTCGGGGCGTCGACATGCCGTCCAGGCTAACGGAACCGCCGCTTCGGGCGCACCGGAGTTTCTCCCGGCCCGTGCCTCACCGATCGGGAAACACCAGGTCGAGGGCGCGCACCCGGTCCTCCCCACTGGTCAGGGAGAGGGCGACGATGCGGTCTCGGCGGAGGGTGGCGCCGACCGCCGAGACCGGCCGGCCGGCGGCGAACCCGACCGCGCCGACGGCTCCGTCGACCAGCGCGGGCCGGGACACGTCCGCGCGCCGCGCGAAGGCGGCGGCCGCCTCGGCGACCGCGGCGACCCCGTGCGCCGGGCCGCCCTCGGAGTACGCGACGACGTCCGGGTCGAGGACGGCCACCAGCGCGCGGACGTCACGCGCGCGTGCGGCCGCCAGGAACCGGTCCACCACCGCGCGCTGCCGTCCCCGCTCGTCCTCGGCACGGTCCGCCCCGCCGCCCCGGAGCCGCTCCCGCGCCCGCCGGGCCAACCGCGCCGCCGCGTCCGGGGAACCGCCGGTGACCCGCGCGGTCTCGTACGGGGACAGGCCGAACGCGTCGTGCAGGACATAGGCGAGCCGCTCGTCACCCTCAAGCCTCTCCAGCATCACGAGCAACGCCAGCCACAGCGAGTCGACATCGCGACGCGCGACCCCACCCCTCCCGGCGCCCACCTCCCCGCCCCTCCCGGCGTCCGCGACCCCGCCGCTCCCGACGCCCGAGGCCCCGGCTCCCGGCATCCGCCCGCCCCCGTCGGACCCTCTGTGCCGCCGCCGCTCCGCCACCCGCTCCTGAAGCCCCCGCACGCACGCCTGGCCCACGGCCACCGTCAGCCAGGAGCGCACCGCCGCACCGCCGTTCCGCCCGAGGTCCGCCCGCACCGCCGCGAGCGCCGCCTCGGCCCTCGCCGGTGAGCCGGTGATCCGCAGGGCGACGGCCCGCAGCTGCTCCTCGTGGGCGTCGAACCGCCCGGTCAGGGCGGTCAGAAACGTGTCGTCGTGCATGGCGCCTCACTCCTCGTCGGTCCCGTCACCGCGTTGACGCGAGGACCCGCCGGGATGTGACAACGACCGACCGGTGAGCCGGCGGGCTCAACGCCGTACGAGCTCCCGTGCAGCGCTCCGCCTGACCGCGGTCAGCTCGGCGTCGACCTCCGCCGCCCTCACCGCGTCCAGGACGAGGTCGCCCCCGTCCTGGGCGCCCCGGATCAGCCGCCGGTGCCGCAGATGGGTGGGCGGGTGCGTCGAGTCCACCTGGTGACCGCGCCGCTCCGCGACGCGGCGCAGCCGCTCGTACTCGCGCTCCGGAACCGACGCGGCGTGCGCGGCCAGCCGCTCCCATAGGCCCTCGGACGGATCCTCGCGACGGGCCGCGCCACCGATCCGGGTCCGCGCCGCGACGGACTCGCGGCGCAGCTCGCCGGCGACGCCGTCGCTGATGAGGAGCCGGTCCATCAGACCGGCGGCCGCCTCCGTGCCCGCGGTGCGGGCGGCGGTCGAGTCGGCGAGGTACTCGGCGCGCTGCGACTGGCGCAGGGTCAGGTGCTCCAGGACGGCGAGGACGCCGTCGACGAGCAGCCTGGGCGGGGCGGTCAGCAGGTTCGAGAAGTCCTGGACGAGGCCCTGGGCGGGCACCGGGGCCAGTGTGTAGCGCCAGGTGTCGAGCGACTGGAACGCGGTGCTCACGAGCAGGGAGCGGCGGGTGTCCCCGTGGGCGTAGTGCCCGAACTCATGGCCCAGGAGGGCGATGCGCTCCTGGGGGGAGAGGGTCTCCCAGAGGCCGAGGCCGAGGTGGAGCAGCCGGTGCTGCCGGATGCCGTAGGTGGTGACCGACGCGTTCACATCGGCGTCGATCACCACGACCCGCACACCCGTCGTGCCGACGGCCCCGGCGACGTCGTCGAGCAGGGCGAAGAGCCGGGGCGCGTCCGCGCGGCGCAGAAGCGTCCGGTGGTCGGCGTCCTTCGGGAGCCGGCCGAACCGGGGCCGGAGCACGACGGCGAGGCCGATCAGGAGGGCTCCGATCACGGGCAGGGCGCCCCTGGCCGTGACGATCAGCCAGGCGCCGCCGCCGAGCAGCGCGACGGTCACGCCGTGGACCGCCACCGCGAGCGCCGTGGCGAGGGCACCGGCCCTCCCGCGCCGGGTTTCCGGGCCGGCCCGGTCGGCGGCCGGGCCGGGCGTGCCTCCGGCGGCCGGATCCGAGAGCTCGGCGAGGAGCTGCTCCCCGTACCGCTGGGCGAGGCGGCGGCGGAGGGCCTCGATCCGCCCCGGCGTCTCCTCGTCCCGCACTTCCGGGTCCACGTTCCAGTCGCACGCGGCACACCAGGTGACGTACCGCCCGCCCGCCTCCACGGGCTGCCCGCACTCGGGGCAGTCCCTCTCTCTTCCCGCCGTCCGGACCGCGTCCGCCGTCTCCGTCATTCCGTGCTCCCCACCCCGGCGCGCCGCGCGCGGCACGCCCCGTTCCGTTCCGCGCAGACGGTAGCGGGCCGCTGCGGACCCCCGTGCACCGCCCCGACCAGCGGAAAGGCCGGTCCGACACAAAGGTGTCGAACCGGCCTTCCGCGGCGGTGGCGCCGCGCGGCGGTCGTGCTCCCGCGCGGCGGTGGCGGCGCCGGAGCGGGTCAGTCCGTGCCGAACTCCATCGCGGCCCGGTCCAGCATCTCCTCGTCCTCGGAGACCTCGCCGCGGGAGGCGATGGCCTCGGCGCCGCCCTCGGGCATCTGCGGCATGGTGCCGATCAGCCCGGTCGCGGCCGCCTGGGCGGCACCGATGGCGGGGCTGCCGGTGCCGATCAGGCCGAGGCCGGCGTACTGCTCCAGCTTGGCGCGGGAGTCGGCGATGTCGAGGTTGCGCATGGTGAGCTGACCGATCCGGTCCACCGGGCCGAAGGCCGAGTCCTCGGTGCGCTCCATGGACAGCTTGTCCGGGTGGTAGCTGAAGGCCGGGCCCGTGGTGTCGAGGATCGAGTAGTCCTCGCCGCGCCGCAGCCGCAGCGTCACCTCGCCGGTGACGGCCGCGCCGACCCAGCGCTGGAGGGACTCGCGGACCATGAGGGCCTGCGGGTCCAGCCACCGGCCCTCGTACATGAGCCGGCCGAGGCGGCGGCCCTCGTTGTGGTACTGGGCGAGGGTGTCCTCGTTGTGGATCGCGTTGACCAGGCGCTCGTACGCGGCGTGCAGCAGGGCCATGCCGGGGGCCTCGTAGATGCCGCGGCTCTTGGCCTCGATGATCCGGTTCTCGATCTGGTCGGACATGCCCATGCCGTGGCGGCCGCCGATGGCGTTCGCCTCCATCACCAGGTCGACGGCGGAGGGGAACTCCTTGCCGTTGATCGACACCGGACGGCCCTGCTCGAAGCCGATCGTGACGTCCTCGGTGGCGATCTCGACCGAGGGGTCCCAGAACTTCACGCCCATGATCGGGTCGACGGTCTCGACGCCCGTGTTCAGGTGCTCCAGGGTCTTGGCCTCGTGGGTGGCGCCCCAGATGTTGGCGTCGGTGGAGTACGCCTTCTCGGTGCTGTCCCGGTAGGGGAGGTCATGGGCGAGCAGCCACTCCGACATCTCCTTGCGGCCGCCGAGCTCGGTCACGAAGTCCGCGTCCAGCCAGGGCTTGTAGATCCGCAGGTGCGGGTTGGCGAGCAGGCCGTAGCGGTAGAACCGCTCGATGTCGTTGCCCTTGAAGGTCGAGCCGTCGCCCCAGATCTGGACGTCGTCCTCGAGCATCGCCCGGACCAGCAGGGTGCCGGTGACGGCGCGGCCGAGCGGGGTGGTGTTGAAGTAGGCGCGGCCGCCCGAGCGGATGTGGAACGCGCCGCAGGTGAGCGCGGCAAGGCCTTCCTCGACCAGCGCGGCGCGGCAGTCGACCAGGCGCGCGATCTCGGCACCGTAGGTCTTCGCGCGGCCGGGCACCGAGGCGATGTCGGGCTCGTCGTACTGGCCGATGTCGGCGGTGTAGGTGCACGGGATGGCGCCCTTGTCGCGCATCCATGCGACGGCGACGGAGGTGTCGAGGCCGCCGGAGAAGGCGATGCCGACGCGCTCGCCGGCGGGCAGGGAGGTGAGGACCTTGGACATGGGAAGAGTATGCATCATCGCGCATGGTCATGCAAAGGGGTGGCCCGCGGGAGGTTCGCGCCCCCTCGCGGAGGGGTCGCGACGGAGGGGGCGCGCCGCGCCCGGACCGCCGGACGGGGATCCGCCCCGCCGAGGCGCCGGACGGGGCCCGGCGCGGCGCTGTGGCCCGCCTCTCCGGTGATCGTTGCATAAAAGTTCGTCGCTACGTATAGTCATGCCATCCATGAGGAGGGTTTCGATGACGGTACGAGTAGCAGTGGCGGGTGCGAGCGGATACGCGGGCGGAGAGCTCCTGCGTCTCCTCCTCGCCCACCCCCACGTGGAGATCGGGACGCTGACCGGCCACTCCAACGCCGGCCAGCGACTCGGGGCCCTCCAGCCCCATCTGCTCCCGCTCGCCGACCGCGTCCTCGCGCCCACCACCGCCGAGGAGCTCGCCGGACACGACGTGGTCTTCCTCGCGCTGCCGCACGGCCAGTCCGCCGCCGTCGCCGAGCAGCTCGGACCCGACGTGCTCGTCGTCGACATGGGCGCCGACTTCCGCCTCAGGGACCCGGCCGACTGGGAGACGTACTACGGCTCCCCGCACGCGGGGACCTGGCCCTACGGCCTCCCCGAACTGCCGGGCGCCCGCGCCGCCCTGGAGGGGTCCAAGCGCGTCGCGGTCCCCGGCTGCTACCCGACCGCCGTCTCGCTCGCGCTCTTCCCGGCGTACGGGGCCGGCCTCGCCGAGCCCGAGGCCGTGATCGTCGCCGCCTCCGGCACCTCCGGCGCCGGCAAGGCGCTCAAGCCGCACCTGCTCGGCAGCGAGGTCATGGGCAACATGTCCCCGTACGGCGTCGGAGGCGGCCACCGCCACACGCCCGAGATGATCCAGAACCTCAGCGGGCCGGCGGGGGAGCGGGTCACCGTCTCCTTCACGCCCACCCTGGCCCCGATGCCCCGCGGCATCCTCGCCACCTGCACGGCCACCGCGAAGCCCGGCGTCACCGCCGAGTCCGTACGGGCCGCGTACGAGAAGGCCTACGCGGACGAGCCCTTCGTCCACCTGCTCCCCGAGGGGCAGTGGCCCGCCACGTCGTCCGTCCACGGTTCCAACGCCGTTCAGATCCAGGTCGCGTACGACGCCAACGCGAACCGGATCATCGCCATCAGCGCCATCGACAACCTCACCAAGGGCACCGCCGGTGGCGCGGTGCAGAGCATGAACATCGCCCTCGGTCTTCCCGAGGACACCGGACTTTCCACGATTGGAGTCGCTCCATGAGCGTCACCGCAGCGAAGGGATTCACGGCGGCGGGCATCGCCGCCGGGATCAAGCAGAACGGCAACCCGGACCTGGCCCTCGTGGTCAACACCGGGCCCCGCCGCGCCGCCGCGGGAGTCTTCACCTCCAACCGCGTCAAGGCCGCCCCGGTCCTCTGGTCCCAGCAGGTCCTCGCCGACGGCGAGCTGACCGCCGTCGTCCTCAACTCCGGCGGCGCCAACGCCTGCACCGGCCCCCAGGGCTTCCAGGACACCCACGCCACCGCCGAGAAGGTCGCGGCCGTCCTGAGCGAGAAGGGTCCGGGCATCGGCGCCGGCGAGGTCGCCGTCGCCTCCACCGGCCTCATCGGGCTCCTGCTCCCGATGGACAAGCTGCTCCCCGGCGTGGAGAAGGCCGCGGCCGAACTCTCCGAGCACGGCGGCGAGAAGGCCGCCATCGCCATCAAGACCACCGACACCGTCCACAAGACGGCCGTGGTGACCAAGGACGGCTGGACGGTCGGCGGCATGGCCAAGGGCGCGGGCATGCTCGCCCCGGGCCTCGCCACCATGCTCGTCGTCCTCACCACCGACGCCGACGTGGACGCCAAGGGCCTCGACGCGGCGCTGCGCCACTCCACCCGGCTCACCTTCGACCGGGTCGACTCCGACGGCTGCATGTCCACCAACGACACGGTGCTGCTGCTCGCCTCCGGAGCCGCCGGCGTCACCCCGGACCAGGACGAGTTCGCCCGGGCCGTCCAGGAGGTGTGCGCCGACCTCGCCCGGCAGCTCATCGGCGACGCCGAGGGCGCCAGCAAGGACATCCGCATCGAGGTGATCAACGCCGCGACCGAGGACGACGCCGTCGAGGTGGGCCGCTCCATCGCCCGCAACAACCTCCTCAAGTGCGCCATCCACGGCGAGGACCCCAACTGGGGCCGGGTGCTCTCCGCCATCGGCACCACCTCCGCCGCCTTCGAGCCCGACGAGCTGAACGTCGCCATCAACGGCGTCTGGGTCTGCAAGAACGGCTCCGTCGGCGAGGACCGCGACCTGGTCGACATGCGCTACCGGGAGGTCACCGTCACCGCCGACCTCGCGGCCGGCGCGGAGTCCGCCGTCATCTGGGCGAACGACCTCACCGCCGACTACGTCCACGAGAACAGCGCGTACTCGTCATGAGCAACACCGCGCGGAAACACACCGCCCTCCCGAAGGCCCAGACCTTGATCGAGGCCCTGCCCTGGCTCACCCGCCACCACGGCAAGACCGTCGTCATCAAGTTCGGCGGCAACGCCATGATCGACGACGACCTCAAGGCCGCCTTCGCCCAGGACGTCGTCTTCCTGAGGCACGCCGGCCTCAAGCCGGTCGTCGTGCACGGCGGCGGCCCCCAGATCAACCGCGCCCTCGACCAGGCGGGCCTGGTCAGCGAGTTCAAGGCCGGCCTCCGGGTCACCACGCCCGAGGCCATGGACGTCGTACGGATGGTCCTCGCCGGCCAGGTCCAGCGCGAGCTCGTCGGGCTGCTCAACCAGCACGGGCCGTTCGCCGTCGGCATGACCGGCGAGGACGCCCACACCATCACCGCCACCAAGCACCAGCCGGTCATCGAGGGCGAGCGCGTCGACATCGGCCGCGTCGGCGAGATCACCGCCATAGAGACCGGAGCCATCGAAGCGCTCCTGGAGGACGGCCGGATCCCGGTCATCTCCTCCATCGCCCGCTCCCAGGACGACGGACATGTCTACAACGTCAATGCTGATACGGCGGCTGCGGCACTCGCTGCGGCGCTGGGTGCCGAGACCCTGATGGTCCTGACCGACGTCGAGGGCCTCTACGAGGACTGGCCGAACAGCGACGAGGTCATCAGCAGGCTGACCGCGACGCAGCTGGAGAAGCTCCTGCCCGACCTCTCCAGCGGCATGGTCCCCAAGATGGAGGGCTGCCTGCACGCCGTACGGAACGGGGTCACCACGGCCCGCGTCATCGACGGCCGGGTCCAGCACTCGATCCTGCTGGAGATCTTCACCGACGAGGGCATCGGCACGATGGTCGTGCCGGACGGACAGGGGAACCGATGACCGGCAACACCGAGCTGACCCGGCGGTGGCAGGGTTCGCTCATGGACAACTACGGCACCCCCCGGCTGCCGCTCGTCCGCGGCGAGGGCGCCAAGGTCTGGGACGCCGACGGCAAGGAGTACCTGGACTTCGTCGGCGGCATCGCCGTCAACGCCCTCGGCCACGCCCACCCGGCGGTCGTCGAGGCCGTGTCGCAGCAGATCGCGTCCCTCGGCCACGTCTCCAACCTCTTCGTCGCCGAGCCGCCCGTCGCCCTCGCCGAGCGGCTCCTGAGCCTCTTCGGCCGGCCCGGCAAGGTCTTCTTCTGCAACTCGGGCGCCGAGGCCAACGAGGCCGCGTTCAAGATCGGCCGGCTCACCGGCCGCTCCCGCATGGTCGCCACCGACGGCGGCTTCCACGGCCGGACCATGGGCTCCCTGGCGCTCACCGGCCAGCCCGGCAAGCAGACCCCGTTCCTGCCGCTCCCCGGTGACGTCACCCACGTCCCGTACGGGGACGTGGAGGCGCTGCGGGCCGCGGTCACCGAGAACACCGCCTTCGTCATCATCGAGCCCGTCCAGGGCGAGAACGGCGTCGTCGTCCCGCCCGCCGGTTATCTCAAGGCGGCCCGCGAGATCACCCGCGCCACCGGCACCCTGCTCGTCCTCGACGAGGTGCAGACCGGCATCGGCCGGTGCGGCCACTGGTTCGAGCACCAGGCGCACGAGGGCGTCGAGCCCGACGTCGTGACCCTCGCCAAGGGCCTCGGCGGCGGCCTGCCCCTCGGCGCGACGGTCGCCTTCGGCGAGGCCGCGGAACTCTTCGCGCCGGGCCACCACGGCACCACCTTCGGCGGCAACCCGGTCGCCTGCGCCGCCGGACTCGCCGTCCTGGACACCCTCGGCGCCGACGCGGCCCTCGACCACGTGAAGTCGGTCGGGGAGCGGCTGCGCCAGGGAATCGAGGGTCTGGGGCATCCGCTGGTCTCCCACGTCCGTGGTGCGGGCCTCCTGCTGGGTATCGTGCTCACCGGGCCCCTCGCACCCCAGGTGCAGCAGGCGGCCCAGGACGCCGGCCTCCTGGTGAACGCGCCCGCCCCCGACGTCGTACGGATCATGCCTCCGCTGGTCCTCACCGACGCCGAGGCGGACGCCTTCCTCCAGGCGCTGCCCGGGGTCCTGGACGAGGCGAACGGGCAAGGACGAACCGGAGAATGAGACGACGATGACCGACGCGCAGGAGAACGAGCACGGAGGGCCGTCCGTTCCGCAGACCCGCACCGCACGCCACCGCAGGATCGTCGACATCCTCAACCGGCAGCCGGTGCGCTCGCAGAGCCAGCTCGCCAAGCTCCTCTCGGACGACGGCCTGAGCGTCACCCAGGCGACGCTCAGCCGCGACCTCGACGAACTCGGGGCGGTGAAGATCCGCAACACCGGCGGCGAGCTGATCTACGCGGTGCCCAGCGAGGGCGGTTTCCGCACCCCGCAGGCGCCGCTCGGCGAGTCCGCCAAGGAGGAGCGCATGCGCCGCCTCTCCGGCGAACTGCTGATCTCCGCCGAGGCGTCCGCCAACCTGGTGGTGCTGCGGACCCCGCCGGGCGCCGCCCAGTTCCTCGCGTCGGCCATCGACCAGGCCGAACTCCACGCCATCCTCGGCACGATCGCGGGTGACGACACCCTGCTGCTCATCAGCCGCGACCCGGTCGGCGGGCAGGCACTCGCCGACCACCTGCTGAAGCTGGCGCAGAAGTAGCCCTCGGAACCCAGTACCGCGTGATCGCCGTCGGACCGCCCCGCGTTCCGACGGCGATGTGCGGTCGGCGCGCGGGATCCGCCCAGGCGAGGACCGCGCGCATCGCGTCGGCCGGCACGGAGGCGCGACCGGCCGTCGCCCCGCGCCCGTCGACGTGCAGGAAGATCCCGGCCCCGCGCCCGCGCACCGGACGCTCGTAGTCGTAGTCGTAGTCGTAGTCGATGACGAGCGCGTACGCGTACTGCGTGCCGCACGCGACGAGATGCCCGGCCTCGGCGGCCCGGCAGTCGCGGGGCAGCCCCTCGACCCAGCGGTCGTACGCGCGGGACGCGTTGTCCTGGCACCACCAGGACCGCTCGGCGACCCGGGCGTACGGGAGACGGGTCCCGGCGGGCCTCGCCCGCACCCCGAAGGCGTACGGCAGCCGGTAGAGCCCGGTGGGCGTGGTGTTCGTGCCCTGCCGGCGCGAGGCGCCCTCGGCGAGCCCCCTCCGGCGGAAGGGCGCGACCGCCCCTCGCGGTGTCAGCTCCGCAGCAGCGCCCGGGAGTCGGCCCGCAGCTTCGGCTCGGCATCGTCGATCAGCGTCCGGGCGATCTCCCGCAGGTCCGGACCGTGATGCGCCACCAGCAGCCGGAACGCCCCCACGCGCACGTGCCGGGGCCGATCCGCATCGAGCCGAGCCCGCAGCTCCGGCACCGGAAGCCGGTCCGCGAACGGAACGAGGGCGGTCACCGTCTCCCGTACGACCCCGGGCGCGGGGTCGTCGAGGAGCGGCATCAGGCGCTCCTCGTCCACCGCTTCGAGGACGCGCAGCCCGGCCACGGCGCCGGCGCGCACGCCCGGGTGCGGGTGGTCCGTGAGGTCCCGCAGCAGGGCGGCGTCGTCCCGCGCGCCGCACTCGGCGAGTCCGAGGGGCGCGGCCGGGGGCACCGCCCCGCCGGCGCACAGGGCCCGGTGGAGCGGGGCGGCCTCGACGCCGTACTGCCGCAGCACGTACCGCGCGCACGCCCGCACCAACGCCGAGCGGTCCGCGAGGAACGCCTCGGCGTCCTCGGGGCGGCCGGCCCGGCGCAGCGCCGTCACGCCCGCGGCGCGCACCCGCGGGTGCGGGGAGCGGAGGAGCGGGAGCAGCATCCCGTCCCCGGTCTCCGGGCCCACCCCGGCGACCGCGCCGTCCGCGCAGACGTCCTGGATCACCGCGTCCGGGTCGGTGGCGGCGGCCTCGGCGAACCGCTCGGGGGAGAGGTGCCGCCGCTCGACCGCGATCCGGTGCGCCAGACGCCGGATCGTCCGGTCGTCGTGGACGAGGACGGTTTCGAGTACCGGTGCCGGGCCCTCCCGGAGCGCGGTTTCGAGGAGCGTGCGGGCGGCCTCCCCGTGGCGGCGCGCGGAGACGCGCAGGACGACGGGCGCCAGGACGCCGATCACGTCGGGTCCTGCGCCGGGGAGGGCGGTCCGCAGCAGGTCGCGGGCCGGCTCGCGCACCGGCTGCGCCCAGTCCGCGCAGCGGATCGCCACGAGGGGCAGCAGCGGCCGCAGGACCGGAGCCGGAAGGAGGGCCGCGCGGCGCAGGGCCGCCTCGCGCATCCGGCCGTCGGGGTGGCAGAGCGCGAGGGCGAGCCGGGGCCCGACGGGTTCGCGCCGGGAGGGGTTCGGGGTGGGCAGCGGCGCGTCCCACGGCCAGGGGAAGCGACGGCGGGTCGCCCAGGCGTGGTCCGGCAGCGCGGACGGGCGGGTGCGGGCGAGCCGCCGCACGGCGAGGTCGAGGCCCGTCCAGGCGGAGGCGTCCGACGTGTCGATCGCCGAGGTGAGCGGTGTGCCCCGGGCCGGTCGGACGGCTGCTGCGGTGTCGGTGTCCTCCCTGGGCGGAGCGTAGGGGCAGGGTGAACCGGGACGCCTCCGCATTTCGCCGCCCCCGGACCACGATTGACAAAACATACGGCGCTCCGCATAGTTATGCCCATCAGTATCGACCCCGCGTCATCCGCCCACGTTCGATCGAGGAGCAGCAGTGAGCAGCAACAACGGTGACGTCCGGCTCTGGGGCGGACGGTTCGCCGACGGCCCCGCCGAGGCCCTGGCGAAGCTCTCCGCTTCGGTCCACTTCGACTGGCGTCTCGCGCCGTACGACATCGCCGGCTCCCGTGCCCACGCGCGCGTGCTGCACAAGGCCGGGCTGCTCACCGAGGACGAGCTGACCCGCATGATCGCCGGACTCGACCGGCTGGAGGCGGACGTCGCCGACGGCTCCTTCGTCGGCACCCTCGCCGACGAGGACGTCCACACCGCCCTGGAGCGGGGCCTCCTGGAGCGCCTCGGCGTCGAGCTCGGCGGCAAGCTGCGCGCCGGCCGGTCCCGGAACGACCAGGTCGCGACCCTCTTCCGCATGTACCTGCGCGACCACGCCCGGATCATCGGCGGTCTCGTCGCCGACCTCCAGGACGCCCTCGTCGGCCTCGCCGAGGCCCACCCGGACGTCGCCATGCCCGGTCGTACGCACCTCCAGCACGCCCAGCCGGTGCTCTTCGCCCACCACGTCCTCGCCCACGCCCAGGCCCTCTCCCGGGACGCCGAGCGGCTGCGGCAGTGGGACACCCGGACGGCGGTCTCCCCGTACGGCTCCGGCGCCCTCGCGGGCTCCTCCCTCGGACTCGACCCGGAGGCGGTGGCGAAGGACCTCGGCTTCGAGCGGGGTTCGGTCGGCAACTCGATCGACGGCACGGCCTCCCGGGACTTCGTCGCCGAGTTCGCCTTCATCACGGCGATGATCGGCGTCAACCTCTCGCGGATCGCCGAGGAGATCATCCTCTGGAACACGAAGGAGTTCTCCTTCGTGACCCTGCACGACGCCTTCTCCACCGGCTCGTCGATCATGCCGCAGAAGAAGAACCCGGACATCGCCGAGCTGGCGCGCGGCAAGTCCGGCCGCCTCATCGGCAACCTCTCCGGCCTGATGGCCACCCTCAAGGCCCTCCCGCTCGCCTACAACCGGGACCTCCAGGAGGACAAGGAGCCGGTCTTCGACTCCTGCGACCAGCTGGAGGTCCTGCTCCCGGCCTTCACCGGCATGATGGCGACGCTCACGGTCAACCGCGCCCGGATGGAGGAACTGGCCCCGGCCG
This sequence comes from Streptomyces sp. NPDC107498, assembly GCF_055582805.1. NCBI lineage: Bacteria > Bacillati > Actinomycetota > Actinomycetes > Kitasatosporales > Streptomycetaceae > Streptomyces > Streptomyces sp. NPDC107498. The sequence continues at coordinate 96,158 of NZ_JBVJPE010000022.1, forward strand.
GCTTCTCCCTCGCGACCGACATCGCCGAATGGCTGGTCAAGCAGGGCGTGCCGTTCCGGGTGGCGCACGAGGTGGCCGGCGAGTGCGTGAAGGTCGCCGAGTCCGAGGGCAAGGAGCTGGACGAGCTCACGGACGAGCAGTTCGCCAAGATCTCCGAACACCTCACCCCCGAGGTCCGCACCGTCCTCGACGTCCCCGGCGCCCTCGCCTCCCGCAACGGCCGCGGCGGCACCGCCCCCTCGGCGGTCGCCACCCAGCTGGTCGAGGTCAAGGCGGACCTGGTGATCCAGCACGCCTGGGCCGAGGCCAAGAAGTAGCCCTCGGCACGTCACAGCGCCGCCGCCCGCTCCGCGAGCGCGTCGAAGTCCGGCCGGGTCGGCCCGATCCGTTCGTCGACGCGCAGCAACGGGGCGGCGGCGAGGTGGTTCCGCTCCGCGTACGCGTGGTCGTACGGGGGGATGTCGTCGTCGATCCGGGCGAACGGCCGCCCCGCCGCGTGCTCCAGGGTGTACTGCGTCTTCCGGAAGGTCCCGCGAGGGGCCTTTCCGTGCATCCGGGGCCGGTCGACGAACGGCAGCTCCGGCAGCCCGAGCCGGGGTCCGATCCAGTCGTTCGCCCCGCCCTTCCAGGCCGTCGCCCACACCGGCTCGTACGCCTCCACCGGCGCGAGCGGCTCGCCGCCGTGCTCGGGATCGAGCCGCACCCACAGCGGTTTCGCCCCCTCCGGTGAGGCTTTGACATATCGAATGAGACGTCCATGTCTCACGCGGTGTACGCTTGTCTCATGTCAGTCGATCGCACCCAGGTGCTCCGCGCCGCCGCCGCCCTCCTCACCCGCAAGGCGACCGCCACCATGGACGAGGTCGCCCGGGCCGCCGGGATCGGGCGGGCCACGTTGCACCGGCACTTCGCCGGGCGGGACGCCCTGGTGCGGGCGCTGGAGGAGCTCGGGCTCCAGGAGTTGGAGGCGGCCCACGACCGGGCCCGCATCGAGGAGGGGCCCGCCGACGAGGCCGTACGGCGGCTCGTCGCCGAGGTCGAGCCCGTCGCCCCCCTGCTGTCGTTCCTCGTCACCGAGAACCAGCTCTTCGAGGGCGACCAGCAGAACGAGGGCTGGGAACGCCTCGACGCCCGCGTCTCCGCGCTCTTCCGGCGCGGACAGGAGCAAGGCGCCTTCCGCATCGACCTGACCCCCGCCTGGCTCACCGAGGCCTTCTACGGGCTCGTCGGTTCCGGCGCCTGGGCCGTGCAGGACGGCCGGGTCGCCGCCAAGGACTTCCAGTACATGATCGCCGAGCTGCTGCTCGGCGGAGCGCGCAGGAGCGTGGAGAAGTGATCACCAGCAGCATCAGGGCCGAGAGCCATATCGAGGGCGTGCACCGCCCCGGCCGGTGGCTCGCCCTCTCCGTGCTCGTCCTGGCCGTCCTCCTCGTGGCGGTCGACGCCACGGTGCTCGGCCTCGCCACCCCCTTCCTCTCCGAGGACCTCAAGCCCTCCGGCACCCAGCTCCTCTGGATCGGCGACGTCTACTCCTTCGTCATCGCCGGACTCCTGGTCTCCATGGGCAGCCTCGGCGACCGCATCGGCCGCAAGAAGCTGCTGCTGATCGGCGCCACCGCCTTCGGCGCCCTCTCGGTCCTGAACGCCTACGCCACCAGCCCCGAGATGATGATCGTCGCCCGCGCCCTCCTCGGCGTCGCCGGGGCGACCCTCATGCCGTCGACCCTCGCGCTCATCCGCAACCTCTTCCACGACCCGCGCGAGCGCAGCCTCGCCATCGGCGTCTGGGGCGCCATGGCCTCGGCCGGCGCCGCCGTCGGACCGGTCGTCGGCGGGTTCCTCCTGGAGCACTTCTGGTGGGGCTCGGTCTTCCTCATCAACCTGCCCGTCATGGCCATCCTCGTCCTCGTCGGCGCCAGGCTGATCCCCGAGTCGAAGAGCCCGAACCACGGCCCCTGGGACCTCCCCAGCGTCGCCCTCTCCCTCGTCGGAGTCATCGGAGTCGTCTACGCCGTCAAGGAGCTGGCCTCCCACGGCCTCTCCCTCGACGCCGGAGCCGCCGCCCTCGTCGGCGCCGCCGCCCTGACCTGGTTCGTCCGCAGGCAGCTGACCCTGTCCGCGCCGCTCCTGGACATGCGCCTCTTCCGCCACCGCGGCTTCTCCGGCGCCGTCCTCGCCGACCTGCTGACCGTCCTGGGCCTCTCCGGCCTGGTGTTCTTCCTGTCCCAGTTCTTCCAGCTGGTCCAGGGCCGCCAGCCCCTGGAGGCCGGTCTCGCCGAACTGCCGGCCGCGATCGGCGCCGTGACGACCGGTCTGATCGCCGGCGTCGTGGCCCGCCGCTACTCCGTACGGTCCGTGGTGGCCGGCGGTCTCGCGGCGGTCGGCCTCGCCCTCGCCGTCCTGACGACGCTCGACCGGGGCACCGGCTACCCGCTGCTCGGCGCGAGCCTCCTCGTCGTCGGCGTGGGCGCGGGCTTCTCCTTCACCGTGACCGCCGACGTGATCCTCTCCAGCGTCCCGAAGGAGCAGGCCGGATCCGCCTCCGCCGTCTCCGAGACCGCGTACGAACTGGGCGCCGCGCTCGGCATCGCCGTCCTCGGCTCCATCGTGACCGGCGTCTACCGGGGCTTCGCCACCCCGGCCGGCGTCCCCTCGGACACCGCGTCGGCCGCCCACGAGTCGCTCGGCGGCGCGGTCGAGGCCTCCGGCGGCCTCGCCCCCGAGACGGCGACCGCCCTGGTCGCCTCCGCCCAGGACGCCTTCGTCGACGGCCTGCGGATCGCGGCAGGCGTCGGCGCGGCGGTCCTCCTCGCCACGGCGGTCGCGGCCTGGTTCCTGCTCAGGGGCCAGAAGCTGGAGGACGGCGTCGAGCACTGACGCCCGCAGCCGCCGGAAACGCGCGGTGCCCCCGTACGGTTCGGCCGTACGGGGGCACCGTCACGCGTGAGGGCTACGCCGCCTTCGCCTTCGTGGCGTACATGTCGACGTACTCCTGCCCGGACAGCCGCATCACCTCGGCCATCACCGAGTCCGTCACCGCCCGCAGGACGTACCGGTCGCGGTCCATCCCGTCGTACCGCGAGAACTCCATCGCCTCGCCGAAGCGGACCGTCACCCGGCCCGGGCGCGGGAAGCCCGACCCGCCCGGCTGGATCTTGTCGGTGCCGATCATGGCGAACGGCACCACCGGCGCCCCCGTCATCAGGGTCAGCCGCGCGATGCCCGTACGGCCCCGGTACAGCCGGCCGTCGGGGGAGCGGGTGCCCTCCGGGTAGATCGAGAAGATCTTGCCCTCCTCGAGCACCCGACGGCCCGTCATCAGCGCCGCCACGCCGCCGCGGCCGCCGTCCCGGTCCACCGGGATCATGCCGACGCTGGTGAAGAACCAGGCCATCGCCCGGCCCTTGAGGCCCTTGCCCGTCACGTACTCGTCCTTGCCGATGAAGTAGACCGGACGGTCCAGGCAGATCGGCATGATCATCGAGTCGATGAAGGTCAGGTGGTTGCCCGCGAGGATCACGGGACCCGTCCCGGGGATGTTCTCGGCGCCCTCCACGCGGGGGCGGAACATCAGGCGCATGACCGGCCCGAGCACTGCCTTGATGATCGCGAGACGGGACAACGGTTCCTCCGGTGGGAAGCGGGTCGGTCGAGTTGTCGATACGAGGGTTGCAGCTGGCGACGATACTCGCGGGTCACCCTCGTGCGCACATCGGGTTCACCGGACGGATACGGAGTGTTGACGCGTGTTTCCGCCATGTTCCGCCCAGGTCCGCCGCCCGTAGGGCCCCACTGCCTAGCGTCGGGGACAACAGTTGACAGGTGCGGGACATCACACCGCGGCTCACACAGGAGGATCCCTCATGACCCAGGGCGAACGCCGTACCCCGGCGCGGCGGACGGTTCTCGGAGCGGCGGGCGCCACCGTCCTCGGCGCCTCCACGGCCCTCGCGGCCGGCACCGCGCAGGCCGCCGACCGGGACCGCGCGCCCGGCCGCGGCCACGGCTACCGCTCCCTGCCCGTCCCCACCGTCATCGGCCACCGGGGCGCCAGCGGCTACCGTCCCGAACACACCCTCGGCTCCTACCGGCACGCCCTCGACCTCGGCGCCCACGTCGTCGAGCAGGACCTCGTCCCCACCCGGGACGGGCACCTGGTCTGCCGCCACGAGAACGACATCACCGGCACCACCGACGTCGCCGACCACCCCGAGTTCGCCTCCCGGAAGACCACCAGGACCGTCGACGGCGTCCCGCTCACCGGCTGGTTCACCGAGGACTTCACGCTCGCCGAGCTCAAGACCCTGCGGGCCAAGGAGCGCATCCCCGGCACCCGCCAGGAGAACACCCTCTACGACGGCCGCTGGACGGTCCCCACCTTCGAGGAGGTGCTGCGCTGGGCCGAGGAGGAGGGCCGCCGCCGGGGCCGCGAGATCTGGCTCCACGTCGAGACCAAGCACCCCAGCCACTTCCGCTCCCTCGGCCTCGGCCTGGAGGAGCCGCTCGCGAAGCTGCTGCGCCGGTACGGCCGCCACCGCGCGAACTCCCCCGTCTTCCTCCAGTCCTTCGAGCCCAGCAGCATCCAGCGCCTGGCGAAGCTGGTGGACGCCCCGGGCGTCGTCCTGCTCTCCGGCGCGAGCAGCCGCCCCTGGGACTTCGTCGAGGCCGGGGACCCGCGCACGGTCGCCGACCTGGTCACGCCCGAGGGCCTGCGCTGGATCGCCTCGTACGCGCAGGGCATCGGCCCCACGCTCGACCTGGTCATCCCGAAGGACGCGAGCGGCCGGCTCGGCACCCCGACCACCCTGGTCCGCGACGCGCACGCCGAGGGGCTGATCCTCCACCCGTACACGCACCGCAACGAGAACACCTTCCTGCCCGCGGACTTCCGCAGGGGCACGGACCCGACGGCGTACGGGGACGCCTTCGGAGCGCTCAAGCGGTACCTGGAGACGGGGATCGACGGGATCTTCTCCGACAACCCGGACACCGCCCTGCTCGCCGCCGCGGACCTCGCCGCCCGCGACTGACCCGACGGGGGCGCACGGCCGACCGCGGCCGGCCCGGCGAGAGGGTCGTACGCCGGTCGCGGGACCGTACGCCCCCCTCCCGGGTGGTTTGCGCCCCGCACCGCAACCACGGCCGCGCACCCCGGCATCGTGCCGGTCATGACGACCCCCGAGACCACCCCCGCACCGGAGACCCCGGACGCCCGGGACCCCGAGACCACCCCGGCCCCGGAACGCCGGGAAGGCCCGGAAGCCACGGAAGCCCCGGAACGCCCGGACGCCCAGGCCCCCGCTCCCGGGCTCCTCCTCGCCGCCCTCGCCCCCCTCCTCTCCGCCGAGTCCGACGCCGAGGCGCCGGCCGCCGGCGTCGACCCGGGCGACCTCGAACAGGCCGTCTGGCTCCGCCTCCTGGAGCAGCTCCGGCAGACCGGCACCGCCCCCGAACGGCCCGCCGAATGGCTGCGCCGCGCCGTCCGCGCGGAGGCGCGCCGCGCCCGCAGGACCCACGACCGGGAACGCCCCTACCGGGACGAACCCGTCCACGAGCCCGGCGGCGCCGAGCCCCACGGCTCCCCCGAGCACTCCCTGTTGGTCGCCGAGGGCCGCCGCACCCTGCGCGCCGCCGTCACCAGGACGCCCGGCCGCTGTCCCAAGGTGCTCGCCGCGATGCTCGACCCGGAAGACCCCACCTACCGCGAAATCGCAGGAGAGTTGGGTATCTCACAGGGCAGTCTGGGGCCGATGCGTTCCCGTTGCCTGGGATGCCTGCGCAGAATGCTGGCTGCAGAGGTTCCCGCCCCGGGTCGACGGGGAAGGGTGCGGTAAACCGGTGATCGACAGATGAGCGGGAGGCGTGCACACATGGGCCTGAGTGTGACCATCTCAGCGGCTGACGCGCAGGACGCGGAGCACATCCTGAAGCTGCAGTACCTCTGCTACCAGAGCGAGGCGGAGCTGTACGGGGACTGGTCCATCGAACCGCTCACCCAGTCGCTCGACGCCCTGCGCACCGAACTGGCCGAGGGACACGGGCTCGTGGCCCGGCTCGGCGACGAGGTCGTCGCCTCCGTGCGGGCCCGCCTCGACGAGGACGGCACGGTGCGGATCGCCAAGCTGATCGTCCACCCGCGCATGCGGCGGCACGGCCTCGGCGGCCGCCTCCTCGACGGCATCGAGCGTCACTTCGCGGCCGCCACCGCCGAGGCGACGGCGTCCGCCAAGCGCTTCCGGCTCTTCACCGGCCACCGCAGCGAGGGCAATCTGCGCCTCTACCGCAGCAAGGGGTACGAGCAGGTCGCCACCCGCGAGCTCGGCCCGAAGCTCACCCTGGTGACCCTGGAGAAGGCCGCCTAGGCCGTTTCCTTCGGATCATCTGATCGTTGGTTGATGTGTGTCGTTGACTGACGCCCAGTGGGCACGCATCGAGCCGTTGCTGCCGGAC
>NZ_JBVJPE010000023.1:0-102434 GCF_055582805.1 Streptomyces sp. NPDC107498
ACCGCTTCGGACTTTCCGTAGCGGTAGATGTCGGCGTGGTCGAAGGTGGTGATCCCGATCTCCAGGGCAGCAGTGACTGCCGCCTCCGCCGCCTTAATCTCCGCGGCACCGTAGGGTTCCGGCTCCCAGGTGCCACCCAGGCCCATACACCCGTACAGCGGTCGGCTCGCCCTCTCATTCATCACGCCCTGACCTTACGACGTGCCGCAGGCGAACCAAAGTTGCGCCTGCCTCGGTCGTTCCCTGCCGGAGGAGCAGCAGCGTATCCATCGATGCACGCCCTCCCCCACGGTCAACTCCACTGCGGGTCGACCGGGGGTGGTTACAGCACGCAATGGGCCGCGGGGGCAGGCCGGTGGTGGAGCTGGGGTGCCAGGTGCGGTTCGGGGGGGCGTACCTGGACGGTGGGGGCTCTTGCTGGCGGTCAGGTGCGGCTGGTCGCCGAGGACGGTGCCCTGGAGGTGTTGGAGCCCCGCTCCGAGACGGCCCTGACACCGGCCAGTGCCCCTGGTCGAAGTCGAAGTCGACGGTGAAGTAGGAGGGTGACAGGGCCGGGCGCTGTCCACGGAATGGAGCACACAAGGGACGCATGGCCGGCCGCCGGCCGGCTGGACGGCGTGCCAGCGGTCGGCAGCGAGCGACCATCCCGTTCGTTCCGGCCACAAGACCACGCTCTGACTGCTTGCCCCACCGCACCGTGCATACAACGGCAGGGGTGGTGCCGATCAGAGCGGCCCTGGCGGTGGCCTCCTGGTGGCGGCCGAGGAGCGCCAGTGTACGGATCCGGGGGACGAGGGTGGAGAAGGCGGGACGGAGCGCAGGTCCTCCGTCAGAAGGTCTGTTTCTGTCCGTCGGATTCCGGTCGAGGACGCCGCTGAGTCGTGCTTCCACGCAGTCGGTCCCCCAGTGCTCTTGCTCCGCGTCCGCCGAGGCCCCCGCCGCAGCGTCGCCGATCTGCTGGCGGCGCCGTGGGCGGAGGCGGAGTAGCGGGGACCGGACGGGTCAGAAGTGCTCGGCCGCCCCCGGCGCCAGCGCGGTCCGTCGGGGCGCCTTGAACGGCGCCCGCCAGTCGCCCGTACCGATGTAGAAGGAGTCGCCGGTGCCGTCGGAGGCGAGGAGGTCCTGCCGTCCGTCGTCGTTCGCGTCGCCGATGGCGGTGAACTGGCGGAAGGCCCCCCAGCCGCCGCCGACCCGCACGCGCTGCGCGAAGGTGCCGTCGCCCTTGCCGAGGTACAGCCACAGCACGCCGTACCGGTCCCGGGCGACCAGGTCGCCGGCCCTGGCGCCGCCGAGGTTCCCGGTGGCGGTGAGGTCGTTGTAGGCCCCCCAGCCGCCGCCGATCCGCTGGCGCGCCGTGAACGGCGCCGCGGCGTTCCCGGTGCCCGCGTAGAGCCAGAGCACGCCCGTCCGGTCGGCGGCGACGACGTCCGCCCGGCCGTCGCCGGTCAGGTCCGAGCCGCCGGTGATCCGGTCGTACGCGTTCCACCCGCCGCCGACCCGGACGCGCGAGCGGAGCGGCTGGCGCAGGTCGCCCGCGCCCTGGTGCAGCCAGAGCACGCCGCTGCGGTCCCGGGCGACGACGTCGGGGAGCGGGGAGCCGGCGACGTCGCCGACCGACTCCAGGCGGTCGTATGCCGCCCAGTCGAGGTCGCCGCCGAAGGCCGCCTCCTGGAAAGCGGACGGGGCCCTGGTGGCCGGGTCGAGGACGAGGTCCACGGCCTTCGCGCGCCCGCCGGTCCGCGTCAGCAGCTCGGGCATGCCGTTGCCGTCGAAGTCGTGCAGCCCGAGGGTGCGGCGGACGGTGAACGTCCCGGAGTCGCCGACCGGCGCGCCGAGTCCGCTGAACTGCGTCGCCTCGAACTTCCAGCTGTATCGGCCGGCTTCGGCGGGACGGCCCGGGGTGTTGAAGTCCTCACCATTCCACGTGAAACCGATCGCGTCCTTCCCCATCGGCACCAGGTGGCGGATCACGACCGGCTCGTCGTGGCGGGGGCCGTCCGTGCGGGTGATCGTGACGCGCGCGGTCCCGATCCGCCCGGCCAGCTTCCATCTGAGGAGTTCCGTCCTCGTCCGGCTCAGGTCGATCGTGGCGGGCACCTCGGCGCCCCCGTACATCAGGACGGTCGGCTCGCCCGTGGCCGCGACGAGCTCCGCGACGGGCAGCTCCTCCGCGTCCAGGGTGAGCCGGTACAGTCCCTCGCCGTGCTCGACCGAGCCGCCCCGCGCCATCAGGGAGCCGTCCGGCCCCGGCACCAGCCAGGCCATCGTGTCGAGGACCCGCACGGGCGTCCCGGTGCCGTCCGCGCGCTCCGCCATCAGCGGACCGCCGCTGCCGAGCGTCTGGGGCCGGGTGGTCCCGCCGTGCACCAGCCAGCCGCCGAGCAGGGCGTACGGGCTGTGGGCCGGGACGCCGGTGCTCCGGACCGGTCCCGTCCCGCCGGTCCCCCGGGTGGCGACGGCCACGTGGGCCGGGTCCGTCTCGTCGGGCCACGCGACGTGCGACGCCGAGACGGAAACGGGCGCGCTGTTGTAGGGGTTCGACCGGGGGAAGTCGTCGGTGACCGCGCCCGAGGCGACGTCCAGGACGCTCCGCGTGTACCGGGGGGCGCCCTCCGGCCCGGCCACGACAACGAGGGCGGCCGTGCCGGCGGTGGTTTCGGTGACCCGGAAACCGCCGAGATCGGCGGGGAGCCCCGTCACCGGGCGCTGCTCCGGGCCGTTCGCGCCCGGGGTGACCAGCCGCCCCTCCACGGTCCCGTCCGCCTTCTTGACGTTGACGACGAGCGTGCCGCCCACGGCCCCCCGGTAGATGAGCTCTTCGCCGTCCTTCTCCAGCGCGTCGAGGTCCACGACGTACGGCCCCGACCCCGAGGCCAGGTCGCGGACGGTGAGCACCCGGACGTCCGCCACCGAGAGCGCGGGGGTCCAGGTCACCACGGTGTCCGAGGCGCCGATGGCGTACTGGTGACCGCCCGGCTCGTTCTCCACCACCTGCGAGGCGCCCGTCGCGTAAGAGGTCCAGCGCAGTTCGTACACGAGCTTGGTGAAGAAGCCCTTCTCCCCGCCCCCCAGAAGCTCCGCGTACCCCTTCGGGTACGGCACCGCCGTACCCTGCTCGGCCTGGGCGGCGAGCGGCGCGGACGACGCGGCGAACGCCGGGGCGGTCCCGCCCGCGGCGGCGAGGGCGACGGTGACGGCGGCGGCGGCGATCCTGCTGCCGCGTGGACGTGCGTAGATCATGTGTGTGGGTTCCCCTCCCCTGATGAAGATCGAGAGAGTACCGCTTTCGGCCGTTCAGACACGGCGGCGTTTCCGGGACGAGACGCAGAAGGAGTGGCCCGCCGGGTCGAACAGCACGCGCCACAGATCGGGACCTGGCGGCCCTTGCCGTGGGCCATCCCCGTGAACGCGGGCAGCAGTTGGCGTACGCGCTCACGGTAGTCGGGAGGAGGAGACCATTCCCGCGCGTGCGGGGAGCAGTTGTCGTACTTCTTGTTGGTCCAGAACACGGGGGGACCATCCCCGTGCGTGCGGAGAGCAGGCCCAATGACCTGCAGTTTTACCTGACGTGCAGCATCATTTGAACCACTCTCCCGGAAACCGGCAAACCGGACACCACTCCCTGGTACTGAATCCCTGCCGGCGCCCTCACCCGACCAGATCGCCCAAGAGGACCAATCTCACGAGGGCCAGGAGCGGACATAGCACCCCGATGACCCTCGCTCCCTCCTCTCGGCACACCTCTGAGGCACGGGGGATCACTGCCGTTGTCGCCGCCGTACTCCTCCCCGCCGGACTCACGCCCGCCGCGACCGCCGCCCCCGCACCGGTCCAGGACACCGCCTCCAGTTGGCCGTCGAGCGCGCCGAGAGCGGCCAGGGCACTCTCGGTGTCGTCTGGCTCGACTGTCCTGACAGCGGGCGCCTCGCCCACCCGCACCGGGCCGGGGCCTGCGCGGACCCGGGGGTCGCCGGCAGCGACTTCGACCGCCTTCCCGGCCGGGACAGCGCCGTCTGCTCGAACGACTCCAGCCCCGTCACCGTGACCGCGGACGGCATCTACCGCGGCGGTGAAGTCCGCTGGGAGCACGCGTACGAAAACGACTGCGAGCGTCAGCTCGCGATCGGCGACGTCTTCGAGTTCTCACGGATCTTCCGGCCCGAACACGGGCAGGACGCCTGCGCGCTGAGCGTGAGACAGGTGTCCTGCCCGCTGTTCGCAGCACCTTCAGCGGGGCCTGGCCTGCGTGGTCGTAGGGGTGGTGGCCTCGTCCGTCAGGCCCGAGACCACCACCCCTGTCGCCGTCTACCCGATCTCATGCTGTCGATAGCTCCGGCAACGCGCCGATGATCACCCGTTCGCCATGAAAGGCTCGTTGACCTGTGGAACCACATGTGCACGAGCGGGGACACAAGCCGGGATACAGAGCGGGACACGGGGACACAACTGCTGCAGCGGCCCCCGGACACGCAAGGGTGCACGAGGCGCGTCGACCGGGTCCCCGGGCTGCCACCTGCGCACCTACGGTGTCGGCGCTCTTCAAGCACCCGCATCTTGCCGTTCCCGGATCGTTTCCAGCACGTCCTGGAGGGTGAGCCGCCAGTGGCACCACTGAATGCGGTAGCCGACGTGGGTCTCGCGGTGCTGGTAGGCGATGCGCGTTCCGTGCGGCTGCGGCGGTACGCCGGGCGGCACCTGCGGGGCCATACCCGGCCACAAGCTCTTGTTGCACAGAGGCCTTCGGTGCGGATGGCGTGAGTCTCGGCCGCCCATGCTTCCTCGTGGGCGGTGTACCAGGTGAGGTGCTTGTCGGTGACCTCCCGCCATCAGAACATCTCCTTGCGGTGGTCCTTCCACCGGGACGGAGGGGTGCGGGGCACGCCGATGTAGAGGAGTGCCCCGTGCTCGTCGTAGAGCCGGTAGACCGGGATTTCTTCACCTCGTCCGTCCTCCGATGGTGTCGAAGGACGCTGACGCAGTCGGCCGGTCCCAGGCGCTGAGGCGGGGTGGCTGAGATCGCTGCCCGAGCGCCCGCCCCGTCTCTCGGTCCGCTCGGGGTCGGTGGCGCCCATGGCCCAGGTGTATTGATCAGGAGCGTTGTCAACGCCGGCAGGTCTTCGTGCCCCACCGCAAGGAACCGCCGGGCGGTGACTTCACCCGACCCCGCGCCCTCGGAGGCAGGCCCGGAAGCTGCGGGTGGAGCAGCCCTTGTCCGTGATCCCGTGGCCGGGCCGGGTGCGGGGCCTGCCCGAGCCGGGACACGGACGCGGATGCGGCCGATGACCGCTTCGGTTGGCGTGCGGTCGTTGCGGTCGCCAGCGGTGACGAGGAAGCTGAGCGGCCGACCTGCCCTGTCGCACGCAAGGCGGATCTTGTCGGCCGGCCAGCGTTTTTCGAGCTCCCTTTGGCGGCCGTGTGCTGATGAGTCCGTATGAGCGCGGAATCGATCGCGACCAGCCAGTCCCTCTCCGTCCGCGACTGGGCCACTGACAGCAGCCGGCCAAAGGTGTCGTTGGTGGCCCACCGGGCGAAACACCTCTGGACGATCTGCCACGGGCCGAGCAGATCGGTGCGGAACGTGAACACGATGCCCTCGCGCGCCTGGCTGGCGGTGGTCCCGCCACCGGCCACAGACGCAGCTCACTTGCGGCGCTTGTCAGCTGCAGGTGCGATCCTTCGCGGGGAGTCGGCCTGTCATCAGGTAGCGGGTGACGTCGGCGTCAGCACAGGACGGACGGCCGGTCACCAGCACCCCGTGGCCTTCGCCACCCGCGAGCGTGACCATGCGGGCGCCGTGCAGGGCGCGTCGCATGCCCTTGGCCATAGCCAACGGAGTCTGCGGGTCCCATTCGTTCTGCACGATCAGAGCGTCGACGTCGTTGTCCACCACCGTGGCCGCCTCACGCGGAGCGGACTTCCAAAACGCACAGGGTTGGATGTTGGCGCCGAAGTCGCCCGCCAGGGGGCGGGCGTCGCGGTCCCGGATGGCGTCGCGGCGGTACTGCTCGGGATCACGCGGCCAGGTCCGGCCCTCGCCGCACAGAACGGTCCAGGCGACCGACACCATGTTGTCCACGTCCGGCGCTTCGGCCGCCGCGGGCGCGGCAGTACTCGCCCCGGTCGGGGTCGTGGCGCCCGACGCTGCGGCCTTGAGCGCGGCGATGAACGGCGTGACGGCCTCGACCTGGACGAAGGCCCGGTACTGCGCACGGATCGCGTCGCCGTCGAACGGCTGGCCTTCCAGCATGATCGGCGTGCGGTCAGCACTCGCGACCAGGTCCCAGAACTCCGCGCGCACCGCCTGCGGAGTCGTGCCCAGCCCGTACGTCGCATCGCGGGCTGCGGCCCACACCGTCCAGCGGGTGAAGGCGAGCTCGGCCGCCTCGGTCGCTCCGCGCAGCACGTCCCGCCAGACCAGGGCCGGGTCGAGCGCGCTGTCGAGCACGAAGCGGTCCGTCCGCCGGGGGAACATCTGGGTGTAGACCGCGCCCAGGTAAGTACCGTACGAGTGCCCCAAGTAGGAGATCTTCCGCTCCCCCAGCGCGGCTCGGATCACGTCCATGTCCCGCGCCGTGTTCCGGGTAGTGATGTGCGGCAGCAGGTCCCCGGCCTTGGCCCAGCACTTGTCCGCCATGCTCCGGGCCCGGGCCACGTCCTGCCCGAACGTCCCGGCGGAGTAGGGATGGTTGAGGACCTGCTCGTCCGGGGCCAGACCGCAGTGGACCGGCGTACTGCGTCCGACTCCGCGCGGGTCGAAGCCGATCAGGTCGAAGCGCTCACGCACCTCCGCCGCCAGCAGCGGCGCCATCTCGGCCGGCATCGTCAGCCCCGGACCGCCCGGTCCGCCGGGGTTCATCAGCAATACCCCACGCCGCTTCGCCGCACTGCCCGCCTTCACCCGCGACACCGCTATCCCGATGCTCCGCCCGTGCGGATCGCCGTAGTCCAGCGGCACCCTCACCGTCGTGCACTCCAACGACGCCGGCTGGTCCTGCGCACAGCGCTCCCACCGCAGTTGCTGCCGCCCAAACCCCTCGAGCGGTTCCTGGGCCGCGAACGCGGCCGCCGGCGTGAGCGCCGCCACCACGGCCATCGCCGCCCCGGCAGCCAGGATGGAAGGCCTTCGTCCAGCTCGCAGCACTGCACCGTCCCCGTTTCGTGAAATTCGGTCTCTTCGGATCGCCTTCAGTCTCCGATCCGAAAAGACCCCGCCCCGTCCTGCTCCGGGATGGCTTCATGATCCGACTCAAGTACCGACGAGCACTCCACACCCCTACGGGTCCAGCACCACCAACCCTGAGCCGGGAAGACCAACCACGTCGGTCACCACCGAGCACCCAGCGGCACATCACCGGTGTGGTGGCCCGACTCGCGGGCAGCAGACACTGCGGCAGGCGACGCGTAGGTGGCACGACGCGTGTCGGCGACGAGCCCAACGGGCTCCCGGAAGCGGGGGCGGCCCGCGCGCGGGGACGCAGCGGGACAGACGGCGCAGCCGCCAGGGCCGGCGGCGACCCGGGGACCGGCAAACCCGCAGTGACGCGGCAAAACAACAACTCCGGCAACGCAGGTGGGCACAGCGGCGGACCCGGACACCTCACGTTGCCGTGCTGTCAAGTCACAGCCTCCTGGCCCGTGCAACGTGATCTGCCTATTCGAACGGGTGGGGTGAACGATGGTCGATGTTGTGCGCGTGATGGAGTCGTTGGCCGAGCCAGGTGCCTGCGACGGCCTGTGGCCCCACCGGAACGGCGAGAAGCGGCTCAGCCAAGCGTTCTACCGGGGAGCCATCGGCTACCCGGTGAAAGGCGGGGCTGCTTCCCGCCATTCGCCCAGGTCCATCGGAAGCCGTTCAAGACAACCGGGACCATCCCCGCGCGGAGAGCAGTACGAGACCGGCTGCGCCTGCAGCCCGCTCTGAAGCCACCCCGCGAGCACGGGGAGCAGGACGACTCCGTCGACAACACAAACCACCAGTAGGGACCAGCCTCCGGGCGCCTTCGGAATGCGAGTAGGGGCCGTCCCCGCGGGTGCGGGGAACAGCCGGCCGGGGTCATCTCCGGATCGTCGATGACGGGTCCAAGCTGTCGATGACGGGTCCAAGCTGTCGATGACGGGTCCAGGCTCGCGGGCGGCTGGCGCCGGGGCCGCAACGACAGGGGCGTGCTCCGCTGTCAGCGGCCTGTCTGGAGGCAGGTGGAGAAGGAGAAGTAAGTGATGCCGGTGGTGAGTGTTTAGGGCGGGCTGGGGCGAGTAGGCGGGGGTCACGACCAATCCGGTTACTTCACGAGGAGGTCCCAATGTCGGGCACAGAGAAGAGCAAGGCCCATGCCGAGCAGGCCAAGGGCAAGGTCAAGGAGACCGTGGGCCGCGCCGTCGGCAACGAGCGCATGACCGCCGAAGGCCGCGCCGACCAGAGCGAGGGCCACGCACGCCAGGCCAAGGAAGACATCAAGGACACCTTCCGGCACTGAGCCACCCCACACCCCGTAGGGCCCCGACCACTCCCCCGGTCGGGGCCCTACGGGTTTTGGAGCGCGTCGGCGCGCCTTGACATGAAGAAGTCTCCAGATGCAGCGTCGACCAAGTAGTGGGGAACAGGATGTGAACCTGTGTGGCCAGGCTGGGGCCGTCCCTGCGCGTGCGGGGAGCAGAACACGGCGGCCTCCAGGCGGGCCTGGTCCCGCGGGTCCACGCCGAAGGCGTCGTGGACGACACACCGCCCTGATCGTCGACGCAGGCCTCATCGCACGTCAGGATCAGACCCGATGAGGCCCGCTTCCGCTTGCCCCACCCGCCACGGCGGCTTTGCGGTCTGCCACGGCACGCGTGACCTGGAGCGCCCAAGGCGCCGACTCCCCCGATACGGCCTGACAGCGCCATGCCGGCGTCCGCCAGCGGGCGTCCTGGTCCGCACAGATCAGGGCCGTTCACTCCGTGCGCCGCCGCCTGAATCCCGGTATGAGCGGCACAGTCGAATCAGTCGCCGGCATCCGTACCGCGTTCGTCGTGGAAGTCGTCGACCACGACCGCCGCACCTGGACCTGGCGGGTGCGCCTGGCCCGCATCCAGATCCGGCTCCACCACGAGGCGAAGCCACAGGACCGCGGCAGCGGCACGAGCCCTGACGATGCACGGCCCGCGACGGGTACTACTCGCCTACGCGCCCCTCGCCCGGACCGCTCTGCACCGCCTCGTGCAGGCCTGAAGCCACGGTCGGCTGCCGGGGCCCGTCCGGCCCGGTGCACCGCGCACACCGGCCCCGCAGACAGGAGGAGCAGGGTTCCACTGCTGGGCCTGCGGGGCCGGTGCATCACCCACGTACCCCACGGTGCGCCCGATACACCCGATATCCCCCATCCGGGTGCGCAAAGGTGCTCTTTACGCGAGTGGGGCCCGGCCGTATCCGGCCGGGCCCCACTCACCTCGCGCGCGTGGCGCGCTGCTTGGCATCTGTCGCCTGTCTCCTACCAGCGGTACCAGCGGCCCTTGCGGCCGCCGCTGTCCGCGGTACGGACGACGAAGCCCAGCAGCCACACGACGAGCACGATCACTGCGATCCACCACAGCGCCTTCAACGCGAAACCCGCACCGAACAGGATCAGAGCCAGCAGAAGAACCAGAAGCAGGGGAACCATCGTTATCAACCTCCTGGCCACCGCATGCCCTTACCTCAGGTCGACATGCCCACAAAGAGGGAGTTATTTCCACGGCGCACGGGGCATACTCACGGGTTGCGTGCCATACAGCGCTCCCCCCGGCCCCACCCCCGTACTGTCGCGCGCGGGAAGCAGCCCGAGGTATGGGCCGACATGGCGCAGGCCCAGAGGCCATCCCCGCTCGCGCGGGGAGCAGACGACTGCCCGCATCGAGCGGTGCCGCCAGAAGGGACCATCTCCGCGGGCGCGGGGAGCAGACTCTATGACCTGCAGTTCTACCGTACGAACGGCTTCAGCTGAACCACTTTCACCGAAACCGGCGAACCGACCAAAGCTCCCCTCTCGTCTTGTTCGTTTAACAGGCAGAGCAAGCACACCTCTGTCCGCCTCATGGAAGACCTCACCCGGTCCGTCACCTGCATCTGGTCAGCAACCTCATGACAGGAGAGGACCCCACGCACGGGGCTGCCCCTGGGCGCGGCGCTCGCCTTCGGCCATGCGGCCCACACACCGAACTCGATGCGGTGATCCAAGTCCTCTGCCAGGCACTCGGTGTGCACCGGGCAGCCGGTGTACACCGTCTTCGCGTGGCTCTGCTGCGGGCTGCCCTGGGCGGACAGCTTCTGCGGTTCGGCGATCGGTGTCATGCCCAAGGCTGTGGACCGGCCCAGGCCGCCACCGGCCGTGCTTGTCGTACGCCTTATGCGCCCCTGCCTGCCGGAAGAGGGCACCGCAGGGAAGAGCGCGCTTCGGCCGCCGCCGTCCACGACTCGGGGGATGTCGGCAGACGGCGGCACTGCCGCCCGCATGTCCCCGAAGTCACACATCACAGCAGGTTTTCCTGAAAGCTGCATGGGGCGTGTGAGGGTCGGTATCGAGGGCACACGGAGGTGGAGCGGATGGGACCCGCTCGCCGGGCCTTGGGCCTCCCCCGCCCACCGGGCCCGGCATGGTGAACACCGGCCCGCGCCGATGGTGGTTGCGTGCGGGCCCACCAGGAGCCCCGGCCGTATACGGCCGGGGCTCCTCGGCATCCGCCGCAACACACCCGCTACCTGCGCGCAGTCAGCGGGCAAGACGGCCTGGCCGGCGGCACCCAGGCCACCTCGCTGCACGGATACACGCCGGGGCCGGTGCGGATGCGCCTGATACGCACGGTCAGTGAGCCCTTTCCAACCTGACGGCATGGCTTGGCAGTTGGCGGGCTGTGCGAACCGCTGAAACTCGTGATAGACGGGTTCACGACCAAGATCACCCGTGCCGACCAGGAGCTTCGTGTGCTTGTCCATCCTTCCCCAAGCTCTCGGCTTCGCTCGAGCAGGGGAGACCCCCTTCGATCGGTCTGCCCAGCGCCTACCTGCGCCACCTCGCCGGGCATCTCACGGTTCGCCGTCGCGAGATCGGCACCCGGTGGCGCCGCGTCACGCCGGGCCGTCAGGCTCCGCTGGTCCTGGCCCATCTGCGGTGCGGCGACACCCATGCCCGGCTCGCCGCCGGGTTCGGCACCAGCACCACGACGGTCTACCGCTACGTCACCGAGGCGGTCGGGATCCTGGCCGCTCTCCCCCCGAGCCTTCACCGACGCGGTGCGGACCGCGTCGGTGACGGCGTACCTGATCCTGGGCGGCGCCCTCCTCCCCATCGACCGCATCGCCGCGGACAGGCCGTTCCACTCCGGAAAACACAAGAGACACGGGATGAACGTCCAGGTCATCGCCGCCCCCTTCGGCCGGCTGCTGTAGGCCTCACCGGCCCTGCCCGGCGCCGTCCACGACATCCGGGCAGCCCGCGAACACGGCATCGTCGACGCCCTCGCCGAGGCAGACACCCCGTGCTGGGCCGACAAGGGATACCCGAGGTGCCGACGGCACGGCCCGCATCCAGCGTTGGGGGCGATGGGAGTCCCTCCCCGCAGGCCAACAGGCTGTGAACCGGCCCCACGCGAAGATCCGGGGCTCGTCGAGCAGGCCGTCGCCACTCTCAGATTCTGGCGACTCCTCCGCAAACCGTGGTGCTCGACCACCCAGATCACCAGACTCATCCAGGCCGCCCTCGCTCTTCATGTGCTGCCCAGGGTGAGGATGGAAAAGGCTCACTGCCGTCGGCGCGCTCGCCGTCGCGACCTGCGCCACTCTGATGGCCGGCAGCGCCGGAGCGATTTCACGGAGCGTTATCCGTTCATGGCGTCGATCCCCGAGTCGGTCCCGACGCAAGGGGTGAACGACGGCAATTGCGGGGCGTCGCTGATCGATCCCCAGTGGGTGCTGACAGCGGCTCACTGCGTGACGGGCGAAGGCCTGGTCCTGGAGGGCATCGTCCGGATCGGCAGCGAGGCGCGGAAGTCGGGGCGAACCGTCCGGGCCATCGAGCGGACGGTGGTTCACCCCGGCTTCGTGAGCGGTGACGGAAAGGGAGCCAACAAGCACGACATCGCGCTGGTCCGTCTCGACCGCCCGCTCTCTGAGAAGCCCATCAGGATCGCGGAGCGGGCCGGACGGCCCGGGACCCCGACGCGCACCCTGGGGTTCGGCACCACCGCCGACACCGAGTTCAGGTTCGCGGAGCGCCTGCAGGAGCTCGAGACGCGTACGGGTGCCGTCGGCGAGTGCACGCCCGGCTACGCGGACCGGGCCCGGCTGTGCACGATCAGCCGGGTGCCCGAGGCCATCGCGTGCTTCGGGGACTCCGGCGGGCCGCAGCTCCAGAAGGGCAAGTATGGGCGGTGGGAGCTGGTCGGGGCCACGTCGGGTCCCGGCGCCCCGGGGGTCGCCTGCTCGGCCGGGCCGGGTCTCTACGTCAACGTGCCCGTGTACGCGAACTGGATCCGCGCGACCCTCAGGCACGCCTCCTGACCCCGGTCACGGCTTCCCCTGGGCATGACGCAACCCCGGGCCCCGCCAGACGTCTGTCGAGATGAAGCCATGGTGTAGGGCGTCGGGAGCCGCTCCCGGTGCCCCACACGCACGGCAAACCGTTTCGCTCACGGCTATGGAGACCGACTCTTGAACCACGCCGACACCACGACGGCCGCCCGCCGCCGCCCGATACGAGCCTGCGCTCTCGCCGCGTCCACGGCGGCCCTCCTGGTACCGCAGACCCTGACGGGAAGCCCCGCGACCGCCGCCGCCCCCGACGCCGCTCAGGGCTCGCGGGGCGTCGCCGCCGTCACCTACAACCTGGGTGACCAGGCCTATCGGCTGCCGGGAACCGGCGAGCCGGTCGAGATCGCCGGCACCGTGCACTACCCGACGGATCTCGGAACCACGCCGCGGCCCCTCGTCGTCCAGCTGCACGGCTGGCACGAGACCTGCGCGGACCGGGCGGCAGCGGAGGCCCGCACGGCCGCCGAACTCGCCCAGGACTGGGAGGCGTACGAAGCCGCGAACCTGAAGCTGTTCAGCTGGCCCTGCGCACCCGGCACCCGCCCGATCGCCAATGACCGGGGCTACGACTACCTCGGCGAGGAACTGGCCCGCCGCGGCTTCGTCGTGGTGTCCATCCGCGCCAACGGCATCAACGCCTCCTCGGTATGGGGAGACGAGAACGCCTCCGCACGGGCAGAGCTGATCAACAGGCACCTGGCCCTGTGGCAGCAGCTCGGCACCTCGGGCCGTGGCGGCCTCGTCGGCGCGTTCCGCGACGCGACCACGGGCAAGCCGCGCCGCGTCGACTTCCGGCACCGCGTCGACCTCAACAAGGTCGGCACCATGGGCCACTCCCGTGGCGGCGCGGGCGTGACGTGGCAGGCGGCCGACCGTCACAAGTACCAATGGCCCACCGGAGTCAAGGTCAGGGCGGTCCTGGCACTGGCCCCCGCCTACAACGTCATGACCGAGGACATGACCGCGTACGAGATCACGAAGACTCCCGTGGCCGTGCTGCGCGGGACCTGCGACGGCCAGGTCGGTACTGAGGCCTTCTCCTTCGCCGCCGACGCCACCGCCCGGAGCACCGCCGGCTTCCACCAGGTCGCGATAGACGGGGCGAACCACAACTACTTCAACACGCAGTGGTCGCCGGAGAGCGGAGAGGTCGCCGCCCGCGACGACGCCGGACACGACGCCGACCGGCCCGGCCAGTGCACCGAACCCGGTGGCTCCGCCTACGCACCCCAGCTGACCGAAGCGGGCCAGCGCCGCGTCGGAGCGGCCTACGCGGAGGCGTTCTTCCGGCGGTACCTCACCGACGACACGCGGTCCGAGGACATGCTGAACGGCTAAAGGTTGTGCAGGGCGGCGACGGCCTGGACTGCACGGTGGAGGCCGTCGCCTCTTTGACGGCAGTCGCGCAGGATCTTCCAGTTCTTCATCCGGGCGAGGGTGTGCTCGACACGGGTTCGCACCCTTCGGTGTTCGGCGTTGTCCTCCTCCTGCCCATGCAGGAGGGGCGGCCGGCTCTCTTGCGGTGCGGGACGATCAGGCCGGTGCCGAGGTAGGCACCGGCCGCGATCGCGGTCGTTCCCGCCGCCAGGGCGGGCAGGTCCGACTCGCGCCAGACATGGGCATCGGCCTTGTTGCCCGGCGCCGGCCAGGGCGCTGCGATGACCAGGCGGGTGTCGGCGTCGATGATGACCTGCACGTTCGCGGAGAACCGGTGGTTGTGGGACGAGGCGCCGACCTTGCGGTCGCGGACCGGGATCAGGGTGCCGTCCATGATCCACAGCCGCTCGGTGTCCGCCAACGACCGCGGGGCCCGCTCGAGCGCCAGCAGCGGACGGAGCCGCTGGACGACCCGGCACACCGTGGCGGGCGAGATACCGAACAGCGGGGCGAGCTGCCGCATCGTGAGGTTCGTGCGGTAGTACACGGCCACCAGCAGGACCCGGTCCGCCAGCGGCAGACACCACGGCCGGCCACCGCCCGGCCCTCTGCCCCCTCGCTCCCGGACCACCTTCACCAACTTCACGGACCGGTCCATCCGCAAGCCCGTGAACGTCTCCACCCACACCGGCATGGCCGTCAAAGACCTCGTCGGCCCGCTGCTGACCCTGACCGTGCTGCTGCTCGCCTTCGTCCTGGTCACCGCCAACGGCTCCTACGGCAAGGCCGAAGTCGCCTCCCGCGGCGAGGCCAAAGCCGTCGACCAGCTCGTCGAGGCCGCCGAGTACGCACCCGCCGCACAACGCGCCGCAGTCCAGGCCGACGCCGTCTGCTACGCCCGCGCCGTGCGCACCCAGGAATGGCCCGCCATGGCTGACGGCAACGGCTCGGCCGCCCCAGCGTGTGGTCCACCGACCTGCGCCGCGTCTTTCGCCAGGTGGAGGGCAAGCCCGTCTTCGGCATGCTGGTCGCCGCCGACGACAGGCGCTCCGAGGAACGCGAGGAACGCCTGACCCAGGCCACCGCCAGCATCCCCAGCGCCGTCCTCTGGTTCCTGCTCGCCACCCTGGTCATCACCGTCGTGGCACTCGGCACCCGTCTGCCCCGGCGCAACAACCGCGGCCAGATCATCACCCTCGTGGTCATCACCGCCCTGCCGACCACCACGCTGTGCATCATCCGCGACGTCGACCGGCCCTTCGGCGGCATCATCGACGTCGAACCCACCGCCATCACCGAAATCGAACGCCAGGCCACCCGCGACTTCCTCGCCCACCGCCAAAGCAGCGACCTGCCCTGCGACGACCAGGGCAACCGCCGATCTGCCTGACTCCCGTCGCGTTGTCGGCCCGACCCGGCCGCAATGAGGCCGCCGTCCCATTTGTGCCTGACGGCGGTGAATGTGAGCGCGGCCTCAAGAGGCGAGGCCGACGCGGCCGGGTGTCAGCAGGTCTCGTGGACGACCTCGTTGATCACAATGTTCTCCACGGGGCGCTCGTTGTGCCCGGTCTCGGCACCCGCGATGGCGTCGACGACCTGCTGGCCTGCCTCGTCGGCCACCTCGCCGAAGACGGGGTGTTTGCCGGCGAGCCAGGCGGTCGGTCCCCCCATGATGAAGAACTGCGAGTCATTGGCGCCCGGACCTGCGTTGGCCACGGCCGGCAGACAGGGCTTGGTGAACGCCGGTCGGGGCCGGCCGCCTGGCCCCCCGTACGGCCCTGGAGCAATCGTTCCTGCGGCTTCCCTCGGGGTGAACTCGGCCCGACAGCGCCTGCCCTGTGATCTGCACGGGACATGCTGGGCCGGACCTGCTCACCCTGCTGCAAGGAGCCTCGATGCGCCTTCGTACGACCCTGGCCGCCGTCCTCGGCGCGCTCACTTTCACCCTCGCCCTGCCGACCTCCGCGTCGGCCGCCACCGGTGACTTCTCTTACCAGTACGTCGGCCCCAGTGGCCTGCCGCAGACCGTGACCCTGCACGACCCGCAGAGCCCGGGCTGCGTCCCGCTCGCAGAGGTCGCGGACCCCGGCTCCTCCGAGCCCGCCTTCGCCCCGCACAACGACACCGACGAGTGGGTGACGGTGTTCACCGAGCCCCACTGCACGGGCGACTCCTGGACCCTGCGCCCGCACGGACAGCCCGCATCCGACCGGCTCACGCTGCGCTCGGTGTTCTTCACCGGCCGCCACTAGGACCTGTCCTGGCCACACGCCGCCTCAGCACCGAGGCCGGCGGCCTACCGGACGGCGCGAGCATCGGTGCCGTGACACGACGAGGCCCCGGAGCACTCAGAACTGCTGTAGGAATGACTTCAAGCGTCTCCAGCAGATGAGTGAGCACGCGAGGCTGAGGAACGCTTCGTGGATGTCGCCGCGTACTTCCCGACGGATCCGCAGCCGACGAAACCAGTGCAGGTGGGCAAAGGTCCGCTCGACGACCCATCGATCGCTGCCGAGGCCCGATCCGTGGGGGACTCCGCGGCGGGCGATGACGGGTTTCACGCCCAGGGCCCAGGCCAGGCGCGCCGGTACTTTTCGTGGTCGTGACCACGGTCGCCCAGCACCGTCTCGGGCCGGCGGCGGGGGCGGCCGCGCTTGCCCCGGACCGGCGGGATGGCCTGCAGGAGGGGATGAACTGTGTGACGTCGTTGCGGTTGCCGCCGGTCAGGGTGGCTGCGAGCGGAATGCCCGTGGCGTCGGTGATCAGGTGGTGCTTGCTGCCGTTTCTGCCCCGGTCAACGGGGCTTCGTCCGGCCTTGGCCCCCCTTTCAGCGCCCGTATGTGAGAGCCGTCGACCACGGCGCGGGAGAAATCCAGGGCGTCTGCTTCGCGGAGACGCGCGAGGAGGGTTTCGTGCAGTCGCGGCCAGACGCCGGCTTCGGTCCACTCCGCCAGGCGGCGCCAGCAGGTCATGCCCGACCCGAAGCCGAGTTCCTGCGGCAGGTGTTCCCAGGCGATCCCGGTGTGCAGCACGAACAGGATGCCCTGGAACACCAGCCGGTCCGGATGCCCCTTCCGGCCAGGATGCCGGACCCGCCGCTCCACCTTCGGCAGCAGCGGCTCGATCACCACCCACGACTCGTCGTCGACTTCCCACGGCTTCGGTCGAGCCACCCCACACCCCCGGATCACCGGTTCCGGAGTGATCCAACCACCACGAAGATCATTTCGTTGGGGGTTCCAAGGGGAACAGCGGACAGACACCCGGCACAACCGGTGCACGACGGAACCACCCCCGCGAGCAGGGAGCAGGGTGGTGCGGTTCGTCATGGCGCTGCTCCCCCGGGGCCATCCCCGCATAAGCGGGGAGCAGGCATCGGCGACTGGGTCACATCGCACGGCTCGTCATCGGTTTTCCCCGGTGCTCAGTGCCTCGCGCCGGCGTCAGGAGCGCGCGAGCCGGGCCGCGAGATAGGGCGCGGTGGCGCTGCGGCGGGCTCTCGCCACCTTGGTCGGCGGGCCCGCCGCGACCACCCGCCCGCCTGCGTCGCCGCCGCCCGGGCCGAGGTCGATGACCCAGTCGGCGGTGGCGATGGTGTCCAGGTCGTGTTCGACGAGGACGACCGTGTTGCCGGCGTCGACGAGCCGGTGCAGCTGTCGCAGCAGGAGCGCGATGTCCGAGGGGTGCAGTCCCGCCGTCGGCTCGTCGAGCAGGTAGAGGGCGTGTCCGCGGCGGGCTCGCTGCAGTTCGGTGGCCAGCTTGATGCGTTGTGCCTCGCCGCCGCTGAGTTCCGTGGCGGGCTGGCCCAGTCGGAGGTATCCCAGTCCCACCTCGCGCAAGGTCTCCAGGCTGCGGGAGGCGGCCGGGACGGAGGCCAGGAATTCGGCGGCGTCGTCGACGGACAGTGCCAGTACTTCCGCGATGTTCTTGCCGCGGTGGGTGACTTCCAGCGTTTCGGCGTTGTACCGGGCGCCTTCGCAGGTCGGGCACGGCGCGTAGGTGCCGGGCAGGAACAGCAGTTCCACCGCGACGAACCCTTCGCCCTGGCAGGTCTCGCACCGTCCTTCGGGCACGTTGAAGGAGAATCGCCCGGCTGAGTAGCCGCGCGCCTTGGCTTCGTCCGTCGCCGCGTACAGCTTGCGCACCGCGTCGAACATCCCGGTGTACGTGGCCAGGTTGGACCGGGGGGTCCGGCCGATGGGCCGTTGGTCGACCAGGACCAGACGGTCGAACGACTCGACCCCCGACGCGTCCCGGACGTCGACCTCCAGTTGCGCCTCGTCGGGTTCCTCGGGAACGAGTCCGAGGTGGCCGCGGACGACCTCGGCGAGCACCTGCGTCACCAGCGTCGACTTTCCGGAACCGGACACACCCGTCACCGCTGTCAGTACGCGCAGCGGTACGTCGACGGAGACGTCGTGCAGGTTGTGGCGGGAGACGCCCCGCAGGTGCAGCCAGCCGTGCGGTGCGCGCGGGCGGTGTTCGAGCGGCCGGGCGCGCCCGAACAGGTACTGGCCCGTGGCCGATTCCCCGACCTGCTCAAGACCGGCGACCGGGCCGCTGTACAGCACGCGTCCGCCGCCTTCGCCCGCACCGGGGCCGATGTCGACCACCCAGTCCGCCCGCCGTACGACGTCCATGTCGTGCTCCACGACGAACAGCGAGTTGCCCGCCGCCTTGAGGCGGTCCAGTACGTCCAGCAGCGGTTCCGCGTCAGCCGGGTGCAGGCCCGCGGAGGGTTCGTCGAGGACGTAGACGACGCCGAACAGGCCCGAGCGCAGCTGGGTGGCGATCCGCAGGCGCTGCGCCTCGCCCGGTGACAGGGTCGTCGAGCGGCGTCCGAGGCCGAGGTATCCGAGGCCCAGGTCGAGCAGTACGTCGATCCGTGCGACCAGATCGCCGCAGATCCGGACCGCGGCCTCGGTCGTCTCTCCGGAGCGGGCGGTCGGCGTGGTGGCGTCGGCCTGGGGCCGCCCTGCGACGGGCCGCAGTAGCGCCACGACCTTGGTGAGCGGCATCGCGTTGATCTCGGCGATGGAACGTCCGGCGAAGGTGACGGCGAGCGCCTCGGGCCGCAGTCCGCTGCCGCGGCACTCGGGGCAGGGCACGCTCCTGACGAACCGGAGCGCCCGTTCGCGCATCTTCTCGCTCTTGGAGTCGGCGAGGACGTGCATGACGTGTTTGCGGGCGCTCCAGAACTTGCCCTGGTAGCCGTAGTCGACGCGGTTCTCCTCCGGCTCGATGTACACGGTGGGCTGTTCGTCCGTGTACAGCAGCCAGTCCCGGTGCTTCTTCCTGAGCCTGCGCCACGGTCGGTCGATGTCGATTCCCAGGCCGCTCACGACGCTGCGCAGGTTGGCGCCCTGCCAGGCGCCCGGCCAGGCGGCGATCGCCCCCTCGCGGATGCTCAGCGAGGGGTCCGGGACCAGCAGGTCCTCGGCGACGTCGTGCACGATGCCCAGTCCGTGGCAGTCCGGGCAGGCGCCGGCCGCGGTGTTGGGCGAGAACGACTCGGCTTCCAGCCGTGCGGCCCGGGGCGGATAGGTGCCGGCGCGGGAGTACAGCATGCGCAGCAGATTGGACAGCGTGGTGAGGGTGCCGACCGTCGAGCGCGAACTGGGCGACCCGCGTCGTTGCTGCAGGGCCACGGCCGGTGGCAGTCCGGTGATCTCCTGTACGTGCGGGGCGCCGAGCTGTTGCAGCAGCCTTCGGGCGTACGGTGCCACGGACTCGAAGTAGCGCCGTTGGGCCTCCGCGTAGAGCGTGCCGAACGCGAGTGAGGACTTGCCCGAACCGGAGACGCCGGTGAAGGCGACCATCGCGTCCCGCGGAACGTCGACGTCGATGTTCCGCAGGTTGTTCTCACCGGCACCCCGGACGTGCACGAAGGGGTCGGTCGCGTCCTCGTTCACCCTTCCTGATTACCTGATCGCGCCGGGGTCCGCGCGACAGGCGCCGTCACC
Organism: Streptomyces sp. NPDC107498; assembly: GCF_055582805.1. Classification (NCBI taxonomy): domain Bacteria; kingdom Bacillati; phylum Actinomycetota; class Actinomycetes; order Kitasatosporales; family Streptomycetaceae; genus Streptomyces; species Streptomyces sp. NPDC107498. The sequence goes on from NZ_JBVJPE010000023.1 coordinate 19,882, forward strand.
GGGCCCGCTCGCACGAGCGCTCGGAGCCGGTACGGGACGCTTCCAGGCCGTATGTCTTCTCCCGCGGGAAGCGTGTCTGCCTGGGGCGCCGTGGAATCCGCAGCGCATCGGTCCTGCCTCGATGGGGGGAAAACGGCTCGCCGCGCGGGCGGGCCAGGTGGCAGGGGGGCGGCGCATGGGGCCCCGTATCGGATTCGTGCCGACCACGACGCTCGCACGGTCGTGGTCCATCAGGCGTACTCGCCTGTCATCGCTGACGCGGCACTGCGGGCGGGCCGCTTCGTCGCACCGTTCTCATTTCACCGGATGACGTGGATCAAGCCGTCGTTCATGTGGCTGATGCACCGCGGCACCTGGGCCCGCAAACCGGGCCAGGAACGTATTCCCGCGGTGCGGATCACCCGGAAGGAGGGGAGGAGGCCCTGTCCCGGGCCTCATGGACGAGCGCCGACCCGGCGGGGGTGGCCCGGGCAGCCGTACACGTCCAGTGGGACCCTGAGCGTTCGCCGCGTGGAGTGGCACTGAACCACTACAGCATCCAGGCCGGCATCGGCCGCCACCTGATCCGCACGTTCACCGACGACCGGGGCGTCAGTCTCACGGACCTCGCCCCTCTGGTCCGCAAAGCCTCGGCGCTGATGCAGGCCGGGCATGCCGCCCAGGCTCAACGGCTGTTTCCCGTCGACCGCGTCGACGGGTGCACCCGTCACCTGGGCAAGTCCTGACGGTCTTCGCCCTCCGCTGGTGCGGAGGGGGCGCTTCGCACGGGGCCGGTACCCGTCCGGTCCCCTGTACGGGGCGGCGCAGGCCGCAGGCGCGGCGCCGGGTGATGATGGAGGCATGTCCGATCGTGACGACTTCCTGAGGTGGGTCAGGACCGCGTTGTACGAAGCGGAGGTCGCGCTGCACAACGGCGACGCCGCTCCCCGACGTGCGCTGTGGTCGCGCACCGAGCCGGTGAGCGTCCTGGGAGCGTGGCGCAGCGCCGCGGGCCGTAAGGAGCTCGACGCCCTTTTCACCAGCCTCGCGAAGACCTTCTCCGATTGCACCTCGCACGCATTCGAGCTGCAGGCCCACGACGTCAGCGGCGACATGGCCTACACCGTCGGCCTGGAACACACCTCCACCTCCGTGGACGGGCAGCCCCGTACGTACACGCTGCGCGTCACCCAGGTGTACCGCAGGGAAGACGGCGCCTGGCGGGTCGTCCACCGGCATGCCGACACAGTGACCGGCTGACGAGGAGCAGCCCGCGGGGCGGGCGCCGGAGCGGGGGTGCGCAGGGGCCCTCCTCGGGAGCGTGGGGCCAGCACGAGGGGCCGGGCCGTGATCCGGTCCGGTCCTGGTGGCGGTGGTGTGACGGGGTGGGTCAGTCGTCGGGCGTGGTGTTGACCGTGCCGCAGTTCCAGCACGTCCATTCGCCGAGCAGCTCGTAGGGGGGCGGTCCAGAGCCCCTTCGGCCGCCCGGTGATGACGTTGATCTCCCGGCAGGTTCCGCAGTGGGACTCGAAGTCCTCCATCGGGTCAGGACGGCGGCGCCCGGGGCCGGCCTCGGAGCGTGGTCGACAGGCCCAAGATGGCGCAGGGCGCAGCGGTCCGGCGGCGAGCAGTCAGTTCTGGCCTGGTCTGGCCAACTGGCGACGCGAGCATGGCCAAGCCTGGAGAAGGGCCGGTCATGGATGCGGGGGCCGCGGCCGTACCGGCTGCCACTGTTGCGGGGCTGGCGAGCGCGATCGGGGTGACGACGAGCGCGCTGATCACCGGTCGTACGGCTGTGGTTCAGGCGTACGAGGCCTCCCGTCCGGAGCGCGAGAAATTGGCCGCGGAGAGTGCTCGGCGTGCGTTCGAAGCCCGTCGTGAGGGCTATGCCCACTTCCACGTGGTCCTCGTGGCGGGGGTCCAGAAGATCATCGCGCTTGCAGAAGGTACCCGGACTCTTGCAGCGGCTACGGCGCCGACCGCCGATGAGACGCGGGAGGCGATGCGGGAGGTGCGGAGGAGCCTGCACAAGGACGTGCTCATGCTGGGCAACACGAGCGTGGCCGACACAGCGCAGTCGGCTCTCCAAGAGCTGGAGAGCGCCTTCCGGGCCGCTTCCGCCCCGGCCTCCCCCCGTGGCGCGGAGGGTGGTGTCGCAGCGCTGGTGTGGGAGGAGCGCTATGTCTGTCTCGAGGATCGGCTCCAGGAGCTCGCCACGTCCATGGGGGAGGTCGTGTTCGGTTTCGCGCCGTCGTAGTCGGAGCAGGGCCGGACTTCCTGCGCACCGGGAAGCGGGCCTGCTGGGAGGGGGCACGGGGCCGGCCGTCGCCATAGGCCGGATACCTGGTGGAACCGATCGATCCGGTCCACCTCGGCGGGTCCGGACTCGTCGTCCTGGACATCACCGGCCCGGCCGAGGCAACCGTGCAGGCCGCCTCGGCCGAGATCACCAGCCGGTGAATGGCCTCGGGCGTCCCGAAGGTCCGGCGTGTCCCCGGGGAGCCCGGAGCGAGAGCGCGGCTGTACGCCGATCGGAGGCGCTCCGGCACCTTCCGATGGCCGCCGGGCCTACTCACCGCTGGAGCCGGCACCGACGACCACGGCGATGAGGACCAGGACGACGGCGGCGAGCTTGATGACGTCCGCGGCCGGCCAACCCTGATTCAGGGCGAGGACCAGGACGGCGGTGAACCCGTACGCCCAGGTGCGGCGGGCCGGACGGGGGGAGTTCGGGGTGGGCACGGGGGCCTCCTGAAGTTCGGTGATCGGGCTGGAGACCCACGGTGCGGGGTGGTGAGATTGTTCGCCTGGGGCGACCTGCGAAAACCCAGGTGACTGGTCATAGATCGCGGACAACGGGGGCGTTGTCCAGGGGACACGGGATGCGAGGGCGGGGATGGGACGACCGTTAAGCGAGCTGAAGGGCCGCACGGGGGAGGCGAACGATCTGGCGCGGTGGCTCCGCAGAGTCACCAACGGCGTCCCGGTCCGGGCTTTGGAGGAGGACTTTCACTATTCCAAGTCGGTGTGGACCGACTACCGCAACGGCAGCAAGCTCATCCCCGACAAGCTCTTGGACCAGGTCGTCGACAAACTCGTTCCCCAGGACATGCGCGAGCGCGTACGGGAGAACGGACACCGGCTCCTGGCCGCCGCGCAGGAAGCGGAGCGGCAGCCGGCCCCGCAGATCGCGCCCGCTGTAGCGGGCGTGCACCACGGCCGGGCACCGATGCCGGTCGCGCTCGCGGACGTCTTCCTCCGTCTCGACGACGCCCGGCTCCAGCAGATGGAGGCGATGCGCAAGCTCGCCGAGTCCGAGAAGCGGTGCACCCAGCTCCAGGACATGGTGTCGTTTCTGCAGGGCCAGTCCATCCAGCTCACCGCGGAGCGGGACCGTGCCCTGCAGGAGGCACGCGAGGCACGCGACCTCCAGCACGCTCTCGAACAGTCGGAGCAGTTCCGCGTGCAGGCGGAGGGCCAGTTGCAGCACGCCCGTCGGGCGGCTCAGGAAGCCTACGATCTGCGCCTGGCCGCCGAGGCGAAGGTAGCGAGGGCGCAGGCTCAGGTGCGCGGAACCACGAACGTGCCCCTCGGCACCGGGGATCTGCTGCCGCAGCCGGCAGGAGGCGGCATGGAGCCGCCGTCCATGGACCGGATCGCCGAAGTCCTGCAGGCGGCCGAGGACCAACTCGCCGCGCAGGACGAGGAGCTGGACGAGCTGCGCTCAGAGCTGGGTCTGGACCAGTCCTCGAAGGTCTCAAACGCCCCCACGGTGGTCGAGGGGCAGGTCGTTGCCAGCCGGCCGGAGGATGACCCGCAGAAGGCCGACGTCGTTGTCCGCCCGCCTGGACCGGACAATGCGAACAACCCTCTGACCAGCGCGGACACCGCGCTTCCAGCGGCGGCGAACGAGATTGTCACCGCGCTGGCCACAGCGTCGTTCCCCGAAGATCTGGGACGACAACTGCAGGTGCTGCGGGACCGGGCCGACGTGATGTGGACGGTGGCGGCCATGACCGACATCGTCAACCGCGCGCAAGAAAGCCACGAACCACCGCTGCCTGCCGGCGCGGTCTTGGGGTGGATCACCGGAGAAGTCCTCCCCCAGACCTCTCGGGGCCTGGGCGAACTGGTGACGGCGATGGGCGCCACACCGGAAGAGACCGCCGCGTTTACCGCTGCCCTCTACAGGTTGACCGTCCAAGGGCAGGTGGACACGTTCACAGAGCCGACTGCCGACGACGGATTGCTGGTCTGGTTCACCGCTGAGGTGGACATGGTGTCCGATCGTCAAGGCTTTGCGGCGAGGCTGCGAGTCATGCAGGCCCGGGTGGGACTTGCAGACGCTGACGGCGAGAGCCGCATCGCCAGACACGTCTTCGGAACCTCTCGCACCCAGGCTGCAATGGCGGTCGACGGGTGGCTGAGAGGATCCTCGGTCCCCGACGAGCACCGGTTGGTTCAGCTGATGACGGCGATGGGGGCCACCCGGAGCGAGACGGAGGCTTTTCTGCGCGCCCGAATCAGAGTGCTGCGTGAAGAAGGCGTCGTTGGAAGCTTGCCCACCTCTGAGGACGCCGAGAGCAAGCTGAGTGCCGCACCACCGACGCTTGCCGGCGCCACCACGTCCCTGGACCCCGCCGACACCGGGACGGTTCCGGTGGCGGATCCGGTGCCCGTCGCGGGTCTCGACCCGATCGAGTCCGGCGCCGACGACGGGAACCTCGACCTGGCTCTCACAGCGCATTCCGAGGCCGTGGGCTGGCGCTGGTACGCGGCGCGTTCGGCGATCCTCGGCGGCGTGGCGACGATATGGGCGGCTTTCACCACGGCTCTCCAGGCGGACCCCGGTCCAGCGATCTGGAAACTGGTCCTCTTCGCCGTCATCACCTTGATCGCCTCCGTCGTGCTCTGGTTCGAGTTCGCGCTGCCGTCGCCCTCTCATCGGACGCGGCTCAGGGTGCACGTGCTCCAAGTCGTCGGTGTGGTTGCCGCCGTCGTCGCCAGCCTCACCATCCCGTGGTTGCCGAGCGGGAACGTCTGGGGCCGTTGGGTGGCCGACCTCATCGGGCTGCTCTAGCCGACGGTGCCGGACGAGCCGAAACAGGCAGGCCCCGCCGAGTCGGCGGGGCCTGCCTGTTTCAGGAGGCGGGTATGTGGTGGGCGATCGATTCCTCGCACGGGCCGTCGGCGTACGGCGCGAGCGTGTCGGCCTCGCCCCGGACCATGGAAGGACCTCGGCGCGGCTTCGTGCCGACCCACTCGGAGACGCACCGGCAAGCGGCTTCCGGGGCCGCAGCACCCACTCCCCGGGGCCCTGGTCGGCCGCGTCCAGATTTTCGGCGAACGCATCGCCGGCCCAGGAGTGCGCTGCGGAGCCGACCCGGCTGCCCCCGCTCGACCGGCAGACGGTGGAGGACCTCGCCGGGCGGCTGCTCGCCGCCCGCACGCCGGTCCTCGTCGTGGACTTCTCCGGCCGCGACCCCGAGACGGTGGCCCCCCCTCGTGGCGATCGCCGAAGCGTTCGGCCTGGCCGTCGTCGACCGCGGCAACCGCCTCAACTTCCCCTCCACGCACCCCCTCAACATCAGCCACACCAGCACCGACGTGGTCGCCGACGCCGACCTCGTCATCGCCCTGGAGGTGCAGGACCTCGTCGGAGCGCTCGGCTCCTTCCTCCCCCTGACCGACCAGGGACTGCCCGCCAACGGCGCCGACGTCGTCACCATCGGCTTCAACGACCTGCTCACCAGCAAGTGGGCCGCCGACTACCAGCAGTTCGTGCCCGTCACCCGGTCCGTCGCCGCCGACACCCGGGCCTCCCTCGACGCCCTGTGCGCCGTGGCCGAGGACCCGGCGGGCCCCTTCACCACCCCCGACTTCACCGAGCGCCGCGACCGGCGCGCCGCCGCCCTCGCCGACGCCCACACACGCGCCCGCGCCGACTGGGCGCGCCAGGCCGAGGAGTTCAAGCAGCGCGAGCACATCCACGTGGCCGGCGCCGTCGACGAGATCCACCGGGCGGTCCGGGACGAGGAGTGGGTCCTCACCAACACCGGCAGCCTGACCGTCGACGGCTGGGTCAAGAAGCTGTGGCCGCTGGAGCGCCCCGGCAGCTACCTCGGACTCAACGGCGGTGGCGGCCTCGGCTACGGCTTGGGCGCCTCCGTCGGAGCCGCGCTCGCCCACCGCGACACCGACGCCCTGTGCATCGACCTCCAGTCGGACGGCGACTTCCTCTACACGCCCAGCGCCCTGTGGACGCTGGCCGCGCAGCAGGCGCCGTTGCTCGTCGTCGTCATGAACAACCGCCTCTACCTCAACTCCACGCAGCACGCCGAGCGCATCGCGGGCAACCGCGACCGCGACATCGACCGCGCGCACATCGCCACCAGCTTCTACGACAACCCCGTCGACTTCGTGACCATGGCCCGGTCGTACGGGATCCACGCGCTGCCCCGCGTCGAGAAGATCGGCGACGCCGCCCCCACCGTCAGTGAGGCGGTCCGGCACCTGAAGGCCCACCGGGGGCCGGTCCTCGTCGAGATCCTCATGGACTGACCCTCCGGCCGCGTCTCCCGCACCCCGTCCCCCCGCTTCCCACCGCCCCACCCGCCCCGACGCCCCAGGAGTTCCCACCGTGACGGTGCTCTTCGAATGCATCCACGACCAGGCCCGCCACATAGGTCTGGGCATCCCCGACGCCGACGCTCCGCTCCGCCTGCACCGCCTGCGCGAGGAGGACGACCTCGCCGCACTGCTCGCGGGCGGCGCCGACGAGGAGGAGCGGACCGCCGCGCTCACCGCTCTCCTGGCCGACCGGCCCGCCGTCGAAGTGGCCGCGGAGGCGCGCCACCTGGTGCGCACCCGTCCGCCCCTGCTGCCCGCTCACATCGGTGACGCCCTGGTCAGCGGCTTCATGATGACCCACAACGTCAAGATCGACACCGACACGCAGGGCCAGCCCAACTGGTTCGTCAAAGGCCTCGGCGACATCCTCCGGATGCCGGGAGAGCCCCTCTCGGTGCCGGCCGACGCCGTCGCCGTGTGCGAGGAGGCCGAGGTCGTCCTCGTGTACGTGGGCGACGCGCAGGGCGTACCGCGCTACGCGGGCCACACCTTCGGCAACGACCTGACCGACATCGGCCGCTTCAAGCAGCACGCCGGCCACCTCTCGTACGCCAAGCTGTGCGACGCGGGCATCACCCCCTGGTTGCACCTGGGCCCCCCGCCGCGCACGGCGACCGGCGAGGTCGTGATCGAGCGCGCCGGCGGCCCGGCGTGGAAGGGATCCTTCACCACCGGCAGCGACGCCATCCACTACGACGTGGCGGCCATGATGGACCGCCTGTTCGCCCACCGCTCCCTGCACCGGCCGGGCCGGGTGCACTACGTGTACATCGGCGCCGACCGCAGCAGTTTCCACGGTGGTTTCCGCACCGCCGACGGCGACCGGGTCACCATCGACGTGACCAGCCACGGGGTCCGGTTCGAGCACCCGCTGGCCTGGGTCGGGCCCGCCGCCGGGAGCGGCGGGCAAGGGTGGGGGCGGTGAGCGCGGCGAGTGCGCCGCGCCGGCTCAGCGACGTCGAGGCGGCGTTCGCGTACACCCACGACCTGATGGCCGGCACCACGCAGGTCACCACCCGGCTGTCCCTGCGGGGGGCCGTGCCGGACGCCGCCCTGGAGCGGGCGGTGCTCCGCTGGGAGCAGGACGTACCCCTGCTCCGGCTGCGGATCGAGGAGCGACCCGACGGGCTGTGGTTCCGGGAGGCGCCGGGAGGGGAGGCGGGCCGGCTGCGGTGCGGGCCGCCCCCCGGGGCCGGGACCCCCGACGACGTCCTGCGGGCGGAGCTGAACGAGATCCTGCCCGCCGGGGGGCCGCTGTGGCGGCTGCGCGCCGTCCGGGCGGCGGGAGAGACCCACCTGTTCTTCACCCGCAACCACGCCGTCTCGGACGGGCATTCGACGGGAGCGGTCCTGCGGGTGCTCCTCGACCACCTGTCCGACCACCCCGGCTTCGATCCCGGCCGGGACCTTGCCGCGGACCCGCGTCCGGCGCCCGCCGGTGCCGGGCCCTTCGAGGACGTGCACCGGCTTCCCCCCGACGCGGACGCGCTGGAGTACCGGCCGCCGTCCGCGCCCGCCCCCGCGGCCGTGCCGTGGGCGGCCGACCCGGCACCCGTGCCGTTCGACGCGGCCGCCCGGTGGGCCGACCGTGCGGCCGACTTCACCGCGCTGGAGCTGTCCGCGCGGCAGACCGCGGAGCTGAGGTCCTGGTGCCGGGCCGAGGGGGTGACGGTCAATCAGTTCCTGGGTGCCGCCTTCGCCGAGTCCTGGACCCGGGTCGCGGGCCGTACGGACGTCCGGCTGCTGACCGCGGTCTCCCTGCGGGGCCGCTACCCGGGCCCGCTGCCCGACGTCGGCTGCTTCATCAGCGTGGTCGGCGTCCCGGTGGTGCCGCACGCCGACGGCACCGCCGAGACCGCCCGGCGGTACGGCGCGGCGCTGCGGGACGCGGACGCGCGGTGGCGGCCGCCCCGGCGCGGGCACGCCGAGATCCGCCGGGCCGTGGCCCGGGCCGCGGACGCGGCCGAGGCCCCCGGGATCTGCCTCACCAACGTCGGTGTCGTCGATCCGGCGCTCGGCGCGCACGCGGGCCGCGTCACCGGGTTCCGTACGGTCGTCAACCGCACCGGCGCCAACTACGGGCTGGTCCTGCACGCCTCGACCTTCGCCGGGGCGCTCTCCCTCGCCCTGGCCCACGGGACCCCGGCCACGGGCTCCGCGACGGCGCGGGCGGTGGCCCGGGACCTGCACGCGCGCCTTCTGCGGCCGGACGCTCGGCTCGGCGTCAGTCCGTCCGCAGCGCCAGCTCCAGCAGGCCGGGGAAGCGCGCGTCGAACTCCGGCCGACGCAGCCGGTTGAGCCGCTTGGGCCCGGCATCGCGCTGCTCCAGGAGCCCGGCGTCCCGCAGGACCGCGAAATGCCTGCTCAGGGTGGCCTTGGTCACCGGGACGTCGAAGCTCCCGCAGGAGCGCTCCCAGTCGCCGGCTTCGGCGAGTTCCCGTACGAGCGTGCGCCGGACCGGGTCGGCGAGCGCGAGCAGGGCCGCCTCCAGCGGTACCTCGGCCGGATCGGTGTGGACCGGCGGGAGCCGGTGGCCCGGGCCCGGGCCGGGGGGTGCGCCCGCTGCCGTCATGGCGGTTCTCCGTCCGTCGGGGTGACCGGATCGCGCCGGTCACCGATTGCAGAGTGTTCGACGGTGTGCGTACACTCCCGAGTGTTCGTCTCGTAACGAACATTCTACGGCTGCCGCCCTGTTCCCGCGCCGCCCGGCCTGACGGACCCGCACCGCGCCCCGTCTCCCCACCCCACCCCACCCCCTCGCTCCCCCAGCCCTCCACGGAAGGACGAGCACGTGACTCGCCATGAACCCCCCGCCGCGACCCGGCCCGGCCCCACCCTCTTCGCCGCCTGCCTGGGCTTCGTGGTCGTCATCCTCGACGTCAGCGTCGTCAACGTCGCCACCAAGGCCCTCACCGCCGAATTCGGCGGCAGCCTCTCCGGCCTGGAATGGGTCATCAACGGCTACACCCTCACCTTCGCCGCCTTCCTCCTCACCGCAGGCGCCCTCGGCGACCGTTTCGCCCCCCGGCGCATCTTCGTCGCGGGCTTCGCGCTCTTCGCCGTGACCTCCCTGGCCTGCGGGGCCGCTCCCACGCTCGTCGCCCTGATCGCGGCCCGCGTCCTCCAGGGAGTCGGCGCCGCCCTGATCGTGCCGTCCTCGCTCTCCCTGGTGAACACCAACTTCCCCGACCCGGCCCGGCGCACCCGCGCCGTCAGCCTCTGGGCCGCCGCCGGCGGCCTCGCACTGGCCCTCGGGCCCGTCGTCGGCGGAGTCCTGGTCGACTCCCTCGGCTGGCGCTCGATCTTCTACGTCAACATTCCCATCGCCGCCGTCGGCATCCTCCTCACCCAGCGCTACGCCCAGGCCGCCCCGCCCCGCGACCCCTCGCGCCGCCGCTCGCTCGACCTGCCCGGCCAGCTGCTCGCCATCGCCGGCCTCGGCGCGCTGACCGCCGCCATCGTCGAGGCCAACACCCGGGGTTGGGGCTCCGCCCTCGTCATCGCCTGCCTGGCCGTGTTCGCCACCGCCCTGATCGGCTTCCTGACCGTCGAGCGCCGCAGCGCCGACCCGATGCTGCCCCTGCACCTCTTCGGCCGCCGGGCGTTCAGCGCCACCTCGCTCATCGGCGTCCTGCTCAACTTCGCCTTCTACGGCCTCATCTTCGTCTTCAGTCTCTTCTTCCAGCAGGTGTGGGACTACTCGCCCATCACCGCCGGACTCGCGTTCCTGCCCATGACCGGCACCATCATGGCCGCCAACCTGGCCTGCGGCCCGCTGGTCAAGCGGTACGGCGCGCGCACCGTACTGCTCACCGGCAACATCCTCGCCGCAGTCGGCTACCTGACCGTCGTCCCGGCCGTCGGATCCGGCTCGTACCCGGCAGTGATCGTCCAGTTCCTCGTCGCAGGATTCGGCATCGGCCTTGTCGTCCCCGCCATGACCAACGCCATGCTCGGCGCGGTGGACCCGACCAACGCCGGCATCGCCTCCGGCGTGCTCAACGCCTCCCGCCAGCTGGGCGGCCTCATCGGCGTCGCCGTCATGGGGCTCCTCGTCGGCCAGGCCGCCTCCGGGCACTTCCTGACCGGGCTGCGCGCCGCCCTCGTCTCCGCCGTCGTCGCGCTGGCCGTGGCCGCCGTACTGAGCGCCACCGGGATCCGCAGGGCCCAGGTCCCCGCGCCCGCCACCCGCGCCGCGGCCCCCGCCACGCGCTGACCCCCGCCATGCGCTGACCACCACCCGACCCGAAAGGCCCGCCGTGCCGCACCTCGTCCTGGAGTACTCGGGCAACGTCCGCGACTCCTTCGACCCCACCGCCGTCCTCGCCGAGATCCACACCGCCCTCTCCGCCGCCGGGGGCTTCCGCCCCCAGGACTTCAAGAGCCGGGCCCTCCGCCTGGACACCTACGCCGTCGGCGACGGCAGCCGCGAGCAGTCCTTCGCCAACCTCGACGTACGGACCTTCGCCGGCAAGTCCCCCGAGAACAGGGCCGCCATCGCCGAAGCGGCACTCGCCGTCCTCACCCGGGCCTTCGCCCGCACCATGAGCGAGACCAGCTGCGACGTCTCCGTCCAGGTCACCGAACTGGACCGCGCCTCCTACGCCCGGGCCCGCTCAGAGCACGCCTGACACCACCCGTCCACCCACCCCACCCGACGCACCCCACCAGGAGTCGAACACCATGACCAGCTACGAGGGCCGGCGCGCCCTGATCGTCGGCGGCACCTCCGGCGTCGGCCTCGCCACCGCCCGCGCGTTCGCCGAGCGCGGAGCCGAGACCGTCATCGCCTCCCGCTCGCCCCACAAGATCCAGGCCGCCCTCGCCGCACTCGCCCCGCTCGCGGGCAAGTCCACCGCCCAGGCCCTCGACATCCGTTCCGACACCCAGGTCGAGGAGTTCGCCGCGGCCGCCGGCACCTTCGACCACGTCGTCGTGTCCGCCGCCGAAACCCCCATGGGGCGCGTCGACGCGCTCCCGCTGGCGGACGCGTACGCGGCCATGGACAGCAAGTTCTGGGGCGCCTACCGCATCGCGCGCTCGGTCACGATCGACCCCGAGGGCTCTTTGACCCTGGTCGCCGGCTACCTCTCACAGCGTCCCGGCAAGGCCTCCGCCCTGCAGAGCGCGGTCAACGCCGCCATGGAGGCCCTCGTCCGCGGCCTGGCCCTGGAGTACGCCCCGCTCCGGGTCAACGCCGTGTCACCCGGTCTGCTGCGCACCCCCCTGTGGGGCGGCCTCACCGCCGAGGCGCGCGACGCCATGTACGAGGCGGCGGCCGGCCGCCTCCCGGTCGGTCGTGTCGGCACCCCGGCCGACGCCGCGGCCGCCGTCCTCTTCCTCGCCGACAACCCGTACACCACGGGCTCGACGGTCTACGTCGACGGCGGCGGCACCATCGCCTGACACCGACGCCCCGGCCCGCGGGCGGGGACGGACGCCCGTTCCGACGCAGGGCGCCGGACGGTGCCGTGGCAGCGGGCTGCCCCGTCGGCACCACGTCGACGGCGTTGCGGAGCGAGCCCCGGGTCGGGCCTTGCCGGCGATCGGTGTCCACCGTCGCGAACGGCCGAGCACGGCACCACCGTGGTCGGGGAGATGGCGGCCGACGTGCTGTGGGAAGACCTCGCTGCTTCGGCATGGTCGGTACCTGCCGGACGTCGGTGTCGGGTCCACTCGATGCACGGTCACCGGAGTGCGTCCGACTGCTCCTCGGCGAGGGCGACGGCCGCCTCCAGCTCGTCGGCGGCTTTCACCACGGTGAGCGGATGGCCGTCGACGAGCCGGTCCAGGTGCTCGTGCACCTGCCACAGCAGGCCGACCAGGCCCTCCGGCAGTGGCACCGCGCGGGCGGCGACCCCGCCCACGTGAGCCTTCCAGTCCAGCTCGGGCCCGGAGGTGTCGTAGGCATCGAGGTCGTCGCGGTCGACGTGCCGCCAGTCGATCGGGAAGGTGCGCCCGCCGCGCCATCCGCAGGTGCACCTGCCCCGCATCGCCGTCGGCGTCGGTCTGCGGAACGATCCGTCGTACGTCCACCAGTCCGTCGACTCGTGGAGGTGGCCGCCGCTGCCCAGATCGAAGTGGACCGGGCCCGGCTCGGTGCTGTCAGCCGGCGGCGCCCCGACCTCGCCCTCGTGCGACTCGAACCCGTCACGCTTCCAGGTCGTCCCGGTTCGCCTCCTCGCCGGCGCAGGGTGCTCCGAGCGGGCCGCCCGCATCCACGGTGGAGCATCGAGGCATCGCCGCGCAGCAGAGTCGGCATATCCCGGAGGCAATCGGTTGCGCGTCCTGCGCGCACGCCTCCCTGGAGGCCGACGCTCGCTACGGCGTCGGGTCGAGCGGGACGATGCCGGTGGTCGCGTACAGGTCGGGCACCAGCGACAGGACGGTGACGGGCTCGCCCTCGCGGACCGCGTTCCAGGCGACGGCCGCGGCATGGGCGACCGGCCACTCCGTATCGGGCCAGGCCATGGCGTCGACGGCGTGGCCGGCGGTGAACGCGACGCTCTCGGAGAAGCGGAGTCCGGTGGCGTGCTTGCCGGCTCCGGGAACCCGGCGCTCGGCGGCGAGCGCGGCCAGGGAGGGGACGAGGATGCGGCCGGTGCCGCGCGATGCCTCGATGTACAGCCCGGTGAAGAACGGGTCCGCCTGGTACAGCGCGGTCAGGGCGGAGTGGTCGAGGACCGCGGTCAGGTTCACGCGGCCCGGCCCTGGTGGGCGCGGATCTTCGCCCAGGCGTCCCGGCCGGCCTGCTTCACCTGTTCGGTGAACTCGACGCCGAGCTCGGCCGCGGCCTCGGCGGCGCGCTGCTCACGCTCGGCGGCGGTGAGCTCCTTCGACGCCAGCTCCTCGATCAGGTCGGTGATCGTCGTGCCACGTTCCTCCGCCAGCAGCCGCAGTCGGTCACGGACGGCCTCGCTGGTCTTGATGCTCGTCGGCTTGCCCATACCGCGATTCTACCGCCGGTAGAACTCGATGGGGCGCCTCCTGCCGTCGGGGACCCGCTGGGATACCGGGGCGGGGCAGGAAGGGGATGCTGCGCAGCTGCATCAGCAGCGAGTACATCGGTTGCCCGGCCACCCCGGCGTGACGAGGGTGATCACTAGCCCCCTCGGCATCCTGGCGCGCCTGTCCGCCAAGGTGTTCGACTGCCCGCGCGCGCTAGAGGTCGGGGCCGCCGCCGTACACGGGCACGTGATCGGCGAGCACGGCGACGTCGGCGTCATCTCCACGGTTGCCCCGCCCCGGCGCCCGTACGACACATACGCGCCGAGTTCGCCGCCCGGCCCCGGCGGATCGGCATCGGCATCGACCCGCACCCGCTCCGGCCCTGCCGGCGCCGCCCTGACCGCCTTCACCCATGCCCGCGGCCTCGCCGACGGCGTCACCGAGGCATCGACGTGCCAGGACGGCGGTCCGGCTCGGCATGCCGGTGCTGCCGTCACGGGTCGGTCCGCACCGCCGGATCCGAGCGGGCGGCGCCACCCCAAGGCGACCGGGGGACGGAGGCCGAGCACACCGCGGCCGCGCAGCTCCTCCTGGTCGGGGAGGCGGAAGCCGGGAGGCTCACCGAGCAGGTCGGCCTGGACGGCACGGATGCGGTCGGGGACCTGCGGCCCGGTGCCGAGGACGCGGCGTGCGGTCACGCGGCCTTCGGACGGCCGGGCCACGTCGCGGCTTCCGCCACGCGGCCCCCGCCGAGGGTTCAAGATCACGGCGGGTGGCCGGTAGGTGACCCGCTGTCAGTGGCGGCCCCTACATTGGTCGATTGCGCGGGAAGCGCGCGCTCGATCAAGGGGAGGGGGCTTCGGCCTTGCCGTTCGTCAAGGGGTACACCAAGCAGGACGGGACAGTGGTGCGGGCGCACTGGAGGGCGCCGGCGGGGACGAGTCAGCAGACTGCGCTGGCGATCGGGATCGTGGCGGTCGTGTTCCTCTTCGGCGGCTCCGGCACGTCGACGGACAGCGGGACGGGCACGGGGCGGTTACCGGCGCCGCGGTCCTCGTCGGCGGTGACGTACCCGATCAAGTGGCCGGGTGGGGAGAAGACGGCGCCCCGCCAGGCCCCGGCGCCGGCCCCGACCGTGTCGTATCCGATCCGCCGGCCGGAGTGGGAACAGACCGCGCCGCGTCCGGTGCCGACGGTGTCGTACCCGATCAAGTGGGACCGGAACGGGGACGGGCGGTGAGCCGGCGCCCGGCCCGGCGGCGGTCGCGGAAGGCCGACGGCACCGAGCAGCTCCTTCTCGCCCTGGGCGGCCTGATCATCGCGGCGGCCGTCATCGCGGCGGTGGTCGACTTCGTGCGCGCGCACCCGTGGGTCCCGATCGTCCTGGTGCTCCTCGCCGGCGGGGCGGTGGCGGCCTGGACGGTCGCCCGGCAGCGGGCCGCACGGTGGGAGCGGGTGCGTTCCCGGGGGCTGCGGTACGCGCTGACGCAGCTGGACGCGCTGCACCACCGGCAGTTCGAGCACGCGGTGCGGGACCTGATGCGGCGCGACGGGTGCGCGAACGCGGTGCAGGTCGGCGGCGCCGGGGACAACGGCGCGGACGTGAAGGCGACCGACCCCTACGGGCGGCGCTGGGTGATCCAGTGCAAGCACCGGCGGGCCGGGCTGTCCGGGGCCGCGGTGGGCACCCCGGACCTGCAGGTCCTCAACGGCACCGGACGGCCGGTGCACAAGGGCGACGTCGTCGTGCTCGTCACCAACGGCCGGTTCTCCAAACCTGCGCTCGACTTCGCCCGCTCCCAGCGGCTGCACCTGGTCGACCGCACCATGCTGGGCGAATGGGCGAGCGGCTCACGGCCCCTGTGGGAGCTGCTGCGGGCCGTGCCACCGCCTCGCCGCCCTCCGTCGACCTGAGGGGAGCTGTACCCGACCGTCCACCGCCCGGCCACCGGCTGCCTCCGGCTCGGCCTGACCGCGCCCGCCGGCACCGGCGCCGTCCCGGGCCGACGAATTCCGACCGACCCCGACGACTGCACCGCCGACACCCTCGACGACGCCCTGCACGCCGCGCGCACGGAGCCGGCCGCTTGACCGGCTCCCGTCGCACGCAAGGAAACGGCCGGCGGGGCCCAGCCGGAGGACCGCCACCCGAAGACGGTGAGCAAGCCCCGTCGGCCAGCAGGCCCCCGGAGGAGAACCAGTAACCACGGTAGCCACAGGCACCCCGCCCCCACGCCCGGCCGGGACGGCATCACCTTCGCCGAGGTCGTCACGATGTTCCGCAGACCGCACGCCCGGTCAGCTCGATCTGCCCCATCAGCCGGCGCTTGCGTTGACCACGGTGTGGAATGCGGCCGACTCCTGCGCCGTTCTCGCCGGTCACTACGACCTGATCATGACTGCCGGGTATACGGCTACGGCGCACCCGCCCCTGCATGTCCTGGCCCGTGTCGCCCGACTACGCCGAAGCCTCGGCCCCTGCGCCGGGGGCGAACCCGCTCCCCTGTTCGGCGAACACCTTGATCGCGGCGCCCATGAAGTCCGCCATCTCGGGGTGGTAGGAATCGTGGAACGCCCTCATGGCCTCGTCCTCGGCGTAGAAGAGCGACATGCCGACGTAAGCCTCCCTGGAGGGGGTGTAGAACCGGCAGACGATGTCGAAGTGCCTGCGGACGAGCTCCTGGATCTGCTGGTCCCCGGGCAGGGAGCCGCCGTCCAGGAAAGCCGTGATCTCCCGGTACAGGACGTCCCAGTCCTGGTGGACCCGCTCCCTGTCCACGTGTTCCCAGTCATTGGTCTGGGCAAGGCTCTTCGCCTGCTCCTCGGCCAATGACCGGCGACACTCGTCCTCGTAACTGTTCCCCACGGCACCGGTTCCCATCGTTTCGTCACCCCTCCGGTGGATCCCCAAGAGGCCGCCGACATGTCGGCATCGACCGGTCGCCGATGATCAACTGCCGGTCCAGGCCGAACGGTGACACACAGGCACCGGGCCGGCAAACCATTTCTTGGATCCTCCGGCGCTCCGTACCGGTCAGTCGGCGACGGAAAGGCACGGGGCGTACAGCACCCGACCTCCGAACCACCGGCCGAATCCGGCGATCAGGGTGGCGTCGTCGACCTCCTCGGCCGCTACCCGTGGATATCCGGCAGAAGACCGTCCAGCACCGGCCCCAGCAATGGAGGGGCCTCTTCTCCACGGCTATCGCGTGGGAAAGGTGTGTCCTCGTACGGGAACGGCTTGCCCTCGTGGAGTGACCCGTGGAAACGAAGGGCGTCCGTTTCGCCTGGTCCCCATCCGCGGCCACACCTCCGGCCCCGTCTCTGCAGGTCGCAATAGGTCCTGGCTGCCTTTGCGACGTTCCGGGGTGCCTCTCGAACCGTGGACCGGCAGGGCTTCGATGCCGGAGGGGAGGTTTGCCTGGACGAGATCGGCGCAGACGTTGGGCTAACACAGTCTTTATGCGACGAAGTGGAGAGGCGTTATGGGCATCATCGCGTGGATCCTCATCGGTCTGATCGCCGGCGCCATCGCCAAGGCCCTGATGCCGGGCAAGGACCCCGGCGGCATCATCATCACCATGCTCATCGGCATCGCCGGCGGCCTGCTCGGAGGCTGGCTCGGCAAGGTCATCTTCGGCGTGGACTCCATTGACGGCTTCTTCGAGATATCCACCTGGATCGCCGCCATCGTCGGCTCCGTCATCCTCCTCGCCCTCTACCGCCTCATCACCGGCAACCGACACACCCACCGCCACGCCTGATCGACCCCAGGCGCACGCCCTACAGCCCCGAACGGCTCCTTCTCCCGTTATCCACGGGGCGGGAGCCGTCGGCATGTACGGGCCCGTCCGCTGCACTGCAGCCGGTCCGCTCTGCAGGGACGTCTCCCCAGCTCACGTTCTTGTGCAGGACGCGAGCGACGCCCCGCAGAGCCGCTCGGCCATCCGCGGGCAGCCGCCCCGGATGCCGATGACGCCGCGCAGGTCGGGACGGCAGCAGCGGAGCAACGCGTTTCCGCAGGTCATCAGTCACAAGATCATCTGGCATCCGCACCACTCTGCCGCCGCCAAGCTCGACCGCCACGTTCCTGTACCGAACTCATTCTGAAACGATCAGCAGCGAGTTGGTATGTGATGGCTGTGGGGCTGTGTTTGCCTGATGGGGGTCGTGGTCAGGCGTTGGCGGTGCGGTCGGAGACGAGGCCGGCGATGGCCCGGTAGGTGTCGGGCGCCGGCACCAGCGGCCCGCTTTCTTGCCCGCCCCGGACGGCGTGACGGCGGCCCTCGAGTCAGGCCTCTCAGGACGCCGCCAACCCATGCACCAGGCAGGCCAGATGACGCTGCGAGATTCCCGTGAACAGCCGATGCGCCGGCACCGCCCGATCGACCATGATCACCGCAACCGGATCATGTCACCCACCGGGCACGGCGCCTGACCCGCTATCACGCACCAGTTCGCAAGCAAGGCGGGCCGGGCCCACTGGAGGTCGCGGGGATCACCTTCGCCAACGGCGGCGACAACATCGGCGTCTACATATCCGTCTTCACCACTGCCGGCGTCGGCGAGATGAGCGCGTAGGCCGCCGTGTTCCTCGCGCTCGTTGCTGCGTGGTGCGGGGCCACATCCTGCTGCCCCTGCTCCTGATCGCCGTCGGCCTGCTCCTCCTCATCGAGGGACCGGTTCGAATCCTTCACGCTGCCCAGGTGCCTCCCGAACCGGAGCTCCGGCACGACTTCCGTGGAGTCGAGCCGATCCTCGACTGTCGGGCGCGGGTCAGGGTTGTGTGGTCTGCATGAGCGTTTCTGCTTGTACGTGCGGGACGGCTGCGACCGTGCAGGCCGCGCGCACGAAGGCGGCGACGGCTGGGGAGCGGGCGTCCTGGGGCCAGGCGACGGACAGGGTGGCGTCGGGCAGGTCGCCGACCGGGCGGTAGGAGATGCCGGGACGTGGGTAGCGCTGGGCTACGGACATGGGCGCGAAGAAGACGATGCTGCCGGTCTCGACGAGGCTGAAGATCTCGGACAGGTTCGACGCCGGTCGTACCGCGCCGGGTCGAGGCAGCTGCTCGACGGGGCGCCCGTGGTGTGCGGGCACGCCTCCTGGGGTCGTGCGGCCGGTCAGGTCGTCAAGGCAGAGCGCGGCCTGTGCGGCCAGCGGGTCGGCGGCGGCCAGGGCGACAAGGAGCGGTTCGGTCAGCAGCGGCTCGCTGTCCAGTCCGCGGTCGTCGAACGGTGACAGGACGAGTCCCACGTCGGCGCGGCCGTCCCGCAGAGCCTGCGGCTGCTCTCCGAAGCCTCCGAGGACCAGTTCCGGCGGCAGTGAGGCGTCGTCGGCGTTGTAGGTGTCCAGGAGCCGCGGCAGCAGACCGCCGTCGATGTCGGCTTTGAGGGCGATGCGCAGTCGCGGCGACGAACGGCCCGCCTCCCGGACTCGGTGGGCGGCAGCGGTGACCGTCTCCAGCGCCCTGCGGGCATCGTGCAGCAAGACCTCGCCGGCCGTGGTGAGTTCCACCTGCCGCGTGGTGCGCCGGAACAGAGTGACGTCGAGCTGCCTCTCCAGCTCCCGGATCGCGCGGGACAACGGAGGCTGCGCCATGCCCAGTCGCTCAGCGGCGCGCCCGAAGTGCAGTTCCTCCGCGACGGCGACGAAATACCGCAGCTGTCGCACCTCCAGATCACTCATACCGTCAGGGTATCAATGCTGATCGAGTCGGTCTTTCCCGTTCGCCGTCCTGCCGGGTTGTACTCGGGGGCGGCGACATCCGCAGCTGTCGCCGCCGGAGCGTCTTTCGCGGAGGTACGTCATGATCGTCATCACCACACCCACCGGTGACATCGGCCGACAGGTCGTGAACAGGCTCTTGGACGCCGGGGAGGCAGTCCGTGTGATCGTCCGCGATCCCTCCCGCCTGCCGAAGCGCGTACGTGCAAGCGCAGAGATCGTGCAGGGCTCTCACGGTGACGCCGACACGATCGCCAAGGCGCTCGAGGGCGCCGACCGGATGTTCTGGCTCGTGCCGCCGGCCGGTTTCCGCGATGCCGGCGACGCCAGGCACCACTACCTGGACTTCACCCGGCATGCCGCCCAAGAGGCCGCGAGGCGGGACGTGCGCATGGTGGGCGTCACCTCCTTGGGACGCGGATACCCGGGCAAGGCCGGGCTCCTGTCGGCCGCGCTGGCCATGGACGAGATGATCGAAGCCAGCGGCGTTCCCTACAGGGCCCTGGCCCTGCCGTTCTTCATGGAGAACCTGCTCCGCCAGGCCCAGGAAATCAAGGAGTGCGGAACGATCACCATGGCGAACGCTGTCGACCGGCCCCTGCTGACCGTCGCCACTCAAGACGTCGCCGATGCCGCCGCAGCCCTCCTTCTCGACGCCTCCTGGAGCGGCCAGGTACGCGTCCCCTTGGTCGGCCCCGACGACCTGACCCCCGACGCCATGGCCGACGCCATCTCCCAGACCCTGGGTCGCACCGTGCGCTGTCGACAGGCCCCGCTCGCCGACTTCCAGGCCACGATGGTGCAGCGCGGTGCGAGCCCGGCGCTGGCGCAGGACGTGGCCGACATGGTCCAGGCGCAGAACGACGGGATCTACGACGCCGAAACCCGAGATGCCGGCACCGCCGCCGCCACCGGATTCCGCCAGTGGTGCCAAGACGTCCTTGGTCCGGTCGTCCATGCCTGACACCTCAACCCCCTTCGGCGCACTGCTCGACCTGCCGCGCTCATGCCTCTTTCGACCGTCGTCCCCCAGTCGAACAGTCACGAGCCGGGGCGCTGCCCAAAGTGGGGTTCTGGCACGGGTCCCGTGTAGCAGTGACTGAGCGTTGCGAGCCGGAGGGGGCTGCCCTGCTGGTGACGACGCCCTCGCACTCCTCGGATGGTGACCATGACGCTCACCACCTCGCCCGTCATGAGCACCCAACGCACAGGACTCCTCAACCCCGCCCAGACCGCCCGCCAGGACAGACACGTCTTCCACAAAGACCTCACCACCGAGGCCGGCGTGAAGACCGGCACCACGAAAGTCACCATCGACACCACCACTTACGAAGGCCACCCCCGCGTCACCGGCCCCCTCGCCCTCGCCCGCGCCCTCATCACCGGCATCGGCCACTCCCAGGGCTACGGCTGCGGCCTGCTCACCCTCGCACCACCCACCAGCACCACGAACGGCTGAAAGAACCGCGCCCAGAAGCCTCCCACACAGCCTCTCCGCAACCAGGCAGACTGCCTGACGGACCCGGCACCTGACGAGGGATGCCCCCGTCACCGCCGCAAGGAGGGGCCCGGCCGTATTCGGCCGGGCCCCTCCTCACCTCGCGCGCGTAACGCCCCTCGCGCCGCCTACCAGCGATACCACCGGCCCTTGCGGCCGCCGCTGTCCGCGGTACGGACGACGAAGCCCAGCACCCACACGACGAGCACGATCACTGCGATCCACCACAGCGCCTTCAACGCGAAACCCGCACCGAACAGGATCAGAGCCAGCAGAAGAACCAAAAGCAGGGGAACCATTGTCATCAACCTCCTGGCCACCGGGTGCCCCTACTTCAGGCCGACAATCCCACGAGCAGAAGTTACTTCTGTGCGCCACGGGGCATATGCGCGGACGCCGTGCGCCGTGCCCGCCCCTCCCCCACCAGCCCAGTCCGTCGTGCGCCGCAGCGGCACTTCCATCCGGTAGGTCTCCCCCGGCGGCGGTCCGGCACCGGGGTGCTGACGACTTCTCTCCCGCTGCCACCAGCCGACGGCATCGAGGCGCAGCTGCGCCGGCCCAGCATCGACCTGGCTGAATGGTCCGACGGGCCGAACTGGCTGTGAACGAGCTCGCCGTCGACATCGGCTCGACATCCACGGTGTCCCGCAACCAGATGCCGACCCG
Organism: Streptomyces sp. NPDC107498; assembly: GCF_055582805.1. Lineage (NCBI taxonomy): Bacteria > Bacillati > Actinomycetota > Actinomycetes > Kitasatosporales > Streptomycetaceae > Streptomyces > Streptomyces sp. NPDC107498. The sequence goes on from NZ_JBVJPE010000023.1 coordinate 41,327, forward strand.
CATACGCGAGGGACCACCCCCGTACGAGCAGGGCGCAGCCGCAGCGGCCAGCCCTCACCGACCTCGAAAACAGCCTGGTACTCACCAGCCGTTGTGTGCTGACGGCATCCCTCGCCGTTGGGCAAGGCAGACGACGAGGTGCCCCAGCCTTAACTCATCCTGGAGATAGTCCCGTTGCGGCATGAGCGTCACCAGACCAACCAGCCTCTCAGCCGCGGAAGCGGGCGGTGGGCGCCGGGGCTGATCGTGCATCCCCGCTCGGCGAGCGGGGGCCTCATCTCGCCGATGGCGCGGGGGAGGGTGGAGCGGTCCACGCCGAACCAGCAGGTCGGCACATCATGAGCGGCACCGTGACGGAGGGGGCGGACGTCCAGCACGTAGCGGGAGAGGGCGTCGGGGTCGTAGGCGCGCAGGGCGGCGGGGTCGGGGGCGCCGCGCTCCGGTATCAGGCTGTCGATCGTCGGCATCGCCTGATGCTAGCGATCCGGGGCAGAACCGATCACGGGGTTTCGACGTGCCGAGCCCCGCTTCGGAAACGGGGCTTCCATGCGTGGAGGGGGTCGGGGTCGGCGGGGTCGGAGGGCGCATCGGGCCTCGGCGGCGTCCTACAGTGCCTCAGCTGGTCGTTGCGGCGAAGGGTCCGTTGTCCGCGAAGGCGAGTTTCGCGAAGTTCTCGGCAATCCGCTGGTGGCCTTCGGGGCTGGGGTGGAGCGCGTCCGGCAGCGGGAACCGGTCGTGGTCGGTGTCGCCGTAGAGGTCGAGTCCGTTGAGGTGGTGGAGGTGGGGGTCTTCGGCGGACCGCTGCTCGACGATGTCGGCCAGGACGTCGCGGACGATCGTGAGCGTCAGCCGTCCGGCGGCGGTTTCGCCCGGGTCGCCGGTGGCCTTGTACTTCAGTGTTCCGCTGGAGAGGTCCGGCACGAGCGGTCCGGGGGTGTTCTCGTGGGTCGGGCAGAGGATCGGCGAGATCAGCAGCAGGGGGGTCGTGGGGTGGCCCTCGCGGATGGTGTCGAGGAAGCCGTGGACGGCGGGGGCGAAGGCGCGCAGGCGCATGGCGTCGGTGTTGACGATGTTGATGCCGAGCTTGACGCTGATCAGGTCTGCGGGGGTGTCGCGCATCGCCCGTGCGGTGAACGGGTCGGCCAGTGCGCTGCCGCCGAATCCGAGGTTGACCAGCTCCACGTCGCCCGCGGAGGCGGCCAGGGCGGGCCAGATGGTGCTGGGGGAGGCGGCGTTGGATCCGTGGCTGATGGAGCTTCCGTGGTGCAGCCACACTCGGCGCCCCGTGTCGGGGGCCGAGGTGACGGGGGCGTCGGTCCGCAGGGCGATGACCTCGGTGATCTCCGTGTGCGGGAGCCAGATCTCGATGTTCTTCTCGCCGGCGGGGAGGTCGGTGAAGTGGGCGGTGCCGGCCGGGCCCTGGGTGAGGTGCGCGGTCTGGGTCTGCATGTCGGTGATGGTGCACAGGTTCCCGCCGGGCACGGTGGTCCGGGCGGTGAGCAGGCCGTCGACCCGGAGGTCGTAGACGCCGTCGGGCGGAGGTGGGAAGCCCGCGTAGACCCGCTTGGTGGGCAGGGTGTCCAGGTCGATGGTGGTGGCGCTCGTGCGGAAGGCCAGCCGGACACCGGAGGGTTGGGCCTCTGCGACGGCCAGCCGGTCGTCGGGGATCTGACGGCGCGCCCGGGCGGGCAGCCGGTGCGGCAGCAGACCTCGGGCTGTCACCTCCACGTCGAGGTGTCCGCGCAGGAAGTCGGCGGTGACGGGGGTGGTGATCAGGTTCCGGCCGGTACTCATGACCTCGGGCCTCCGCACTTCTGGGGTGGGGCTGTCAGGACGGTGGGCGCGTGCGGCCGATGCCGGTGACGCGGTTCGGCCAGGGCGCGGAGCCGGTCCGCAACGCGGTGTCGAGGCGGTCAAGGGCCCAGGCCCAGGACTGCTGCGCGGCGACGTCCGTGTGGTCGAACGCTCCGGCCGCCCCGGGGGAGGCGTAACCGTGGAAGACGCTGCCCGGCATGCGGACCGCGTGCGTCTGGTCCGGCCCGGGCAGATCGTAGCCGCGAAGGAGCGCCCGCGTCATCCGTGCGTGCCGGACGCCCGCGCCGGCCATGGGGGTCTGCGGACCGAGCCGGTACCGGGCCGCTTCGTAACGGCCCGGGTGCGCTCGGGCGTAGTCCCGGTAGGCGTGCGCGAAGGCCGTCAAGGCGTCCTTGCCCGCACGCCCGGCGACCACTTCGGCGGCCCGGTCGGCGAGTTCCTCCGGGGCGAGCAGCGCGATCCGGGTCTTGAGCTCGTGGGAGTTCTTCACGTGCGCGTACGGGCTCGCGGGTGTCACGTCCAAACGCCGGGCGAGCGCGGACAGGGTGACCTCGCCGAAACCGACGTCGGCGGCGGGGTCCGCACCTGCGAGCGTCAGCCGCTCCGGGTTCGGTCCTGCCCGCACGCAACCGTCACCTGTTCTCGCCACGCCTGCGATCAGCCCGGGTCTCCCCATGGCCTACAGGCGACCGTCGGCTTCGCTTCCATGGCGAGGGGCTCTGCCGCTCCCCCGTCTGCGGCGGCGGGTCGTGCTGCCGGGGTTCTGCCGGGGCCCGCTCTGGACCGCCGGCCGGATCCACGGTCATCGGGCTGTCTCCGCGGTGTTCGTGGTGGCCAGGCGCCGGTTGTACTGGATCACGTCGTACTGCTGGTCACCGGAGACCACGACCTCCCGGCGCGAGGGGGTGGCGGGGAAGAAGTCGTCGGCGTCGAACGGTGCGTCGGCGGCCACGTACGCCTGCCCCTGCGGGAACGCGTACATGGTGAACCGCGTCTGCGCCGACGCGGGCAGTCCTCGGGGGTACTCGTCGGCGCGAGGGTAGGCCGTCGTGTAGACGGAGACCGACTTCGCCCCGCTCGCAGGACGGACGATCCGCGCGTTCGGGGCGGGGCGGGTGTTCGCGCCCGCCGGGTTGTGGATCCATCCTTTCCTCCCGCCGAACCAGATGGCCGTCCAGTCCCCTCGCACGTCGGCGACCACGAACTCCTGCCCCCACATCGCGGTGGAACCCCAGTCGTCGATGTGCTCGGTTCCCGCCGAGCCGTCCGGACGGAGGGCGAGGTCGGAGACGAGCGGGGCATCGGCACGGGGCTCCGTGCGGACGTGGAGGAAGTTCGAAGGCTGTGTCTGGGTGCGGCACGTCGGGGCGCACACCGTCACCCTCTGCGCGTTCTCGCCGTACTTCGGGGCGATGGTGATCGCCTGTCCGATGCCGATGGCCCCGCCCTTCTCGAGGGCCTCGGCGCCGACGAGGGCCATGAACTTCTCCCAGTCCCAATAGGGGCCGGGATCCCAGTGTGCGTCCGGCACGCGGGCCGGCCTCGGCGGAAGGACGTTGTCGTGCCCGATGATGTGCTTGCGGTCCAGGGGGATGTCGAAGCGCCTGGCCAGGTAGACCACCAGCGCGGCAGTCGCCTCGTACTGGGCCGGAGTGAACCAGGTCGGCCCCTGGGCGGCGTATCCCTCCAGCTCGATGCCGACGCCGTGCAGGTTCAACCAGTAGTTTCCGGCGTGGAACGCGATGTCCTTGGTGGCGACCATCTGCGTCGCCGCACTGCCGTCGGCCTTCATCACGTAGTGCGCGGAGGCCCCGCTGGCCGGATCCTGGAACCAGCTGACTCCCCCGTCGTACGACCCTTCGAGGTCATGAATGACGATGAAGTCGATGTCCAGGCCGTTCGCGTTCCGCGAGGACACCTGGTAGTTCGAGACGGCAGCGGGGGCGAACCGGCAGTTCAGCCGGCTCGGGCACTCCGGCGCCACCGCCGCGGTCTGCGTCCGCAGCCCCAGGAACGCGAGCTGTGACCTCGTCGGACGGATGGACGGCGCCTTCGGCAACGACACGCTCCGGCCGTCCTTGCGCACCCTGTGCCTGCCGCCGCGGATCGCTTCGAAGACGCCGTCGGCGAACCGTCCGGCAACGGTGGTGTCGGGGGCTTGGCTGTAGCGCGCCACGGCCCCGTACCAGCCACCCGGGTCGAGCGGCATCCGACGGGTGATCCGCCGTTGGTACGAGGCGAGCAGGGCAGCGCCGCCTCGAAGGTTCTGCAGTTCGTCCCGCTTGAGGGTCTCGGGCGCGACGCCGATCATCGCGGCGGCAGCCTGCAGCGTGTGCTCGGACGGGTCGTCGGTGCCGGTGGCGTCCACCGGCCCTTCGCCCGGGCGATGGGCGTAGGTTCCCCCGGACGTCGTGTCCGTCAGGTGCATCGGACCGTAACCGCCCTTGGTGCTCGGGCGGCCTTCGTTGGCCTCCCACCACGAGGACTCGTAGCTGACGCCGAGAAGCACTTCCTTCGGCACGCCGAATTCCGCCGCCGCCTGCTCGGCCGCCTGCTCGAAGCCCCCGGGGGCCGCGTCGGAGGGCCGGGCGTTCCCGGCAGTGGCGCATCCCCAGATGAGGGCTGCCGCCAATACCGCAGCACCGAAACCCCGGTGCCGACTGTGTCTTCCGGTCACACCACGTCCATTTCGCTCTGGCGTACGTCGTTCGGTCGCGGCCGACGGTGCGGCCGCCACCATCCTTCGGAAGCGAGCCTTTCCCGGTTCCACCGACACGCCCGACACGCGCGGGCCCGTCACCGCACCAGCGCAGTCGTCCCCGCGTGCGGACCCGACCGCGTCACCGGGCGGGACCGCGGGATGCCCGTACCGGACGGTCGCCCTGCTCGGCGGTCGTCCGGTACGAGCCTTGTGACCGGCGGACGTCATGGGCGCGGGTGACGGCCCGGGTGGCTCCGTTGCCGTTGGCGCCGGTTCGCGAGCAGCGGCAGCGCGGCGTGACGGCGCTCAGGCGCGGTGGGCGGCTGCCGCCCTCTCGATGAAGGACCGGATCGGTGGGTTGGTGTCGCCCTCGTTCCACACCGCCACCACCCGGCTCGGCGCCATGCCGTCAGCGCGGTCCCGTCGAACGACGCCCGGGTCAGCGCGACGTCGACCGGTCCGGTGCGCAGCCCGCAGGTCAGATCGTTCTCGCGGACCCGGATGTCGATGCCGAGGCGGGCCCGGCGGAAGGCGGCGACCGGCCGGGTTGCGCCCGGGTCCGTGCCGTCGTCGAGAATCCCGACGGTGATGGTCGTGGTGCCGGCCTCCGCGCTCACGCGTATCCGGACGCGGTCGGCCTGGTCCTACCGCCGCCGACCGGCATCGCGCTCCCGCTCGCTCTGGTTGCGGCCATCGGCCTCGTACTCCTGCAGACCGGCGCGATCGCTGTCCACCTGACCGGTCAAGACCGCCGGATCGCGCTCAGCGCCTCCCTGACCGTCATCGCGGTGGTGACCATCGGGCCGGCCACCGCCTTGCAACCGTCCTCGGCGCGGTACCCGCGCGCGGTGCCCTCGTCCTCGTCGGGCGATGACCGGGGCTCATCGAGCCCACGGCCCCTACCACTTCGGCGGCAACGGTACCGCCTGTGCCGAAGTCGGCTGGTCGGGATGCAGTCCGAGTCGCCGAAGAGCATCCGCGCGGAAGCGGACCGCGATCGTGCCGTGCCAGTGTCCGTCCGAGCGGACCCCGCACATCAGATCGACCCTGACCTCGTCGTCGGTGAACGGATGCCAGTCGATGCCTCGGTCCCGCAGTCAAACCGCCGTCAGCCGGCCCGGCCGCGGGCCACCGGCGACGTTCTCGAAGCGGAAGAGGGTCACCCATTCGACAGACTGATCGCACATGCCGTCATGATGCCCGAGCGCGTGAGCCCGCCGCTCGGCCTTTCCCCCTCCGCTCAGCAACCTGTGGCGCACGCCGGGGTGCCGCCCGTGACGACCGAACCGGCCGCCGCGCCCGCACCGGCCGTCGCCGGGCCACGGATGACGGATCGTCTGTCCACCTGGCTCAAGCGTTCTGGCTCACGTTCTGTGGTGCCGTCACGCCGAGTGATCCCCCAGCCCTCGACATGCGAGGCGGCGGGGCGCTGGGGCTCGCATGATCCCTGGCGGGACGGGGTTCGTAGCGCAGTGGTCGTCGCGCCTTCACCGCATGGGGGAGGACGCCGGTTCGCATCCGGCCGGCCCCGTCCTGCTTGTTTTCGGGCAGCTTCCTGCGACATTCGGAAGCACCCGTCGTTACTCAGAGTGGCTGTTCGCAGAAGCTGTGCCCGAACCGGTTCTCGTGGACGAAGCCGGTACGCCCGCCGTCCGGCGCCCGGACGGCTCTCATCCGCCGACGGTCCGCGTCCGGCGGGCGGTCGCCGCCTTCGCGTACAGCAGGTGGGCGATGGCCTCGGTCGCCAGGAGCAGGACCACCAGCCACGGCGCCAGCGCGTCCGTGCCGAGGACGACCAGGAGGGGGATGCCGACGCCGGGGACCGCCCAGGACGCCACCTCGCGCACGGGCCGACCGAAGCGCAGGCCGATCGCGGCGTGCGCCGCGTGGTAGAGCGCGAGGCCGCCCGCGAGCGCCCACACCGCGCCGCGGGGAAGGTGGTCGTGGCCGGACTCGTCCACGGCCGTGGCCAGGCCCGCCGCCATGGAGATGACGGCGGCGGTGACGAAGAAGTGCAGGAAGCCGCCCACGTCACGGGCGAGGAGGTACGCCTCACGGGTGCCCGCGGCGCCGATGACCCGCTCGGCCGCCGCCGAGGCGAAGTCGAAGTACGACCACCACAGTGCGGCCAGCAGGACGAACCCGAGCACCGCCACGACGCCGGCCTCCGCGGTCCAGGTGTGGTCCGTGGAGGTGATCAGGCCGAGGACCGACTCGCCGAGCACGATGATCACGAAGAGTCCGACCCGCTCGACCAGGTGCCCCGTGTGGACCCGTCCGGGAATGCCCCTGCCCCGCGCGGTCAGCAGCAGGACCATCTCCGCGAGCAGCAGCCCGGCCCAGACCGGGTAGCGCCAGGGCGCGGGAACGGCCGCCGAGCCCGCCCAGAGCAGTGCGGAGAGCAGGCAGTAGGTCAGCGGGCGCCAGCGCGGGACCCGGACGGGCGCCGGGAAACGGGTGGCGGGCCACCACAGGGCGAGCAGGACCAGGCGGGTCCCGGCATAGCCGAGCGCATAGGCCGGTCCCCGGTCGCCGTCGGCCTCGGGGACGGCCGCGGCCATCACCGCGAGACACAGCATGGCGGCCAGCATGGCGAGCCGGCGGCGGGCGCTGTCGTCATGGAAGAGGTTGGCGGAGACGGTGAGGTTGGCCCACATCCACCAGGGCGGGAAGTAGAGGCCGAGGAAGACGCCGAACTCGTGCCAGCCGGGGTCGCCGTGCAACCCGTGCGAGAGCTGGGCGACGAACGCGACGAAGACCAGGTCGAAGAAGAGCTCCAGCCATCCGGCGTGCCGGGGCTCGGCCTCGGCTCCGGACGGGTCTGCGGGAGAGGGCGGCGGTGCCGCGGGGTGCGAAGTGCTCATCAGGCCATCCGGGTGAGGATCCGACCGGACACGAACTGCTGCATCAGACCACGGATCCGCCCCCGTACTCCCGAGCGGCCCGCCGAACGCCGGTGTGTGTCGAGCCGATCGTGCCGCACCGCACCGGTGACGTGCGCACGGCCCGTTCGGCGGGACTCGGCCAGGCCGTCTCTTCCGGATCCCGTCGCTTGAGCCCGCGTCGTCCGGTGCCGTGCATCGCGAGGCGGAGGGGCCCCCGCGTACCGGGCGTACTCGGGGCCTCGACGACGGAGCGAGATGCGGCGCCGGACGGCGCGGGTCGGGCAGGATCCGAAAGAGACGCCCCGGCCGTGCCGGATTGGTGCCGGAAGATGTCGAGAGGGCGCTCCCGGCTGCGTCCCATGGGTACCGGCGGTCCCCCGGTGGTACGAGGAAGAAGGAGAAACCGGCATGGCGATTCAGCGGATGGACAACGTCGGCATCGTGGTCGAGGACATGGACGCGGCCATCGCGTTCTTCGTGGAACTCGGTATGGAGCTGGAGGGCCGGGCGGAGGTGGAAGGTCTTTTCGCTGACCGGTGCACCGGACTCGACGGCGTTCGCTGTGACATCGCAATGCTCCGGACACCTGACGGTCACAGCCGGCTCGAACTGGCGAAGTACCGCAACCCCGCCGCGATCAGTACCGGGCCGCGTGACCGGCCGCACAACGTCCTGGGCACGCACCGCGTCATGTTCGCCGTCGACGACATCGAGGACACCGTCGCCCGCCTGCGCACTCACGGCGCCGGACTTGTCGGCGAGCTGGCGCAGTACGAGGACAGCTACCGGCTCTGTTACGTCCGCGGCCCAGAAGGGATCATCGTCGGACTGGCCGAGCAGCTCGGCTGAAGGCCGGCGGGGGAGCCGGTGCGCCCACCGATCGGGCCCGCGTCCGGCCGTACCCCCGCGCAGGCAGGGGGTTGAGTACGGCAGGGACGACGACATCGCCGAGCCGGTGACCGGCACCTACCCCGACGAGCCCCGCCCCGCTCTGCTCATCCACGCCGAGGCCCGCGAGACGATCGGGCTGCTTCGGCTCCTGGAGCACTCGATCCCGGCGGCGGGCTCGGCCGACCGGGCAGGCTCGCCGCTGACCTCCTCCGCCGTCCGCCCGCCTCGTAGCCGTGCTCCTCTCGCCACAGCGGAACAACGTGGCACGACGGCCCTGGGCGCCGGGCAGTCCCGGCGCCCGACCAGGGGTGAGGGGTTTCAGGCGCGGGCCCCGGCGGCGCCGTCCAGTTCCGGAACGCGACGGCGTAGTGCCGCAGGTGGTGCTCCAGGGCCTCGCCCGGGCACGTGACGGCGAAGTGGACCATCAGGCTGTCGGTGACAAGGTCGTGGGCGGCATCGTGACGGACACCGATCGGGGGGACGACAGCGGTGACCGGCTGCGCCCGGGAAGGCGGGTGCTCTTCATTCCCACCACGGTTCCGGTCCGGCCAGGACGGCGAGAGGAGTCGCCCGCTCCCCCTGTAACGGACAGCGGGCGACAAGACGCGGCCTGGTGAGGGCATCGGTCAGGGGGTGTCGCCCGTGTAGTAGAAGCGGCAGGCGATGCCCGGGCCCGGCGTGCGCGGCTCGTCGGGGCGCGGGTCGTACAGCGCACGCCCACCGGGCCATCGGGAGAGCTCGGTGGGCAGGGCCACGCCGTCGTCGATCTCCTCGGCCCGTCGGCCGTGGACGTCCAGCAGCAGGCCGTCCAGCGGGCCGCCGACGAGTTCGGCGTAGGTCCGGTCCGGTCGCGGACCCGGGTCGGGATCGTCGTGGTCACGGCCGTAGACCCGACCGCGCAGCAGCTGCTCGTCACCGTTCATGCCGACCAGCCTTCCAGCCGCCACCGACAACACGGTCCGGGGCCGGTCCCAGCGGTGGGGGCCTCTTCCCCACGGCCATCACGTGGGGAAGACCCTCATGCGGCTGACGGATCAAGGGGACCTCGGTCGCCGATCCTGCTCATGGCCGACGCTGAACCCCTGGGCCTCGGCGAGTGACCACCGATGGGCACCACCCGGCCTGAACGGCCGGCGGAACCGCACCAGGTCGTCCTCCCGGGAGCAGACCGGGCAGACGGCACGGGAACCGGGCCACCCGTCTTCCCCCTCGAAGACGAGGTGACCACAGCAGGGGCAGGGGCGACGCGCATCCACCAGGCCGGTCCGGTCTGTGCCGGGAACGGTACGTGCTTACGCGGCGCCGTCGGCGAGGGGCTCGTCGGGGAGCTCGCCCTCGCCGAGGCCGCTCTCGTCGAAGCCGCCCTCACCGAGTCCTTCCTCCGGCATCATGGCGCCGGCGAAGCCGCCCATGATCTCCTCCAGGTCCAGCTCGGTGGCTCCGGCCGGAGCCACGGGCCTGACGCCCCCGCTCGTCCTCAGCACCAGGCCGAACTTCTTGACCTCGGCGTTCTCGGCCAGCTTGGCGAGGTCGACGCGCACCTCGGCCAGCGCGCCGTTCTTGAGCGTGAAGTCGGCCGCCACCTTGGCGTCGGGGACGTCCTTCAGGTCCTTGTCCGACGGCAGGTCCACGCCGGGCGGCAGGTCCTTGACCAGCGGACGGATCTCGCCGAGCAGTTCCCCGACCAGGGTGCGGAACGGAGCGGTGGCGGTGATGTGCTCGGTGCCGTCCTCGCCCCCGGCGGTCTTGAACTCGACCTCACGGGCGATGACCTCGCGAAGGGCCTTGGTGAGCTTCTTCTGGGTGCCGGCGTCAAGGGTGGGGTCCGGGGACGGCGCGGTGCCGGGCTCCTGGCCCATCTCCCGGCCGGCCTTCTTCATCTCCTTCGTGTCGAACGTGACCCACTTGCCCTCCAGCGCCTTCTTGAGGCCCTCGGCCCCCGGCGGCAGCTGGTCGGCGGTCGGCAGGGGGGCGCCCATCGTCTTGCCGAGGGTCTTGACGTCGGACCGGACGTAGGCGCGGTCACTGATGGTCCGGTACTCGAGGAGGTCACCGTCGGGGGAGCTGACCTTCACGGCCGTACCGACGAAGTCCTTCTCCTCGGAGTCGCCGATCGGCTTCTTCGACTCCACCGTGACGCTGACCTTCAGACCGCTGACGAGCTCGGCGGCCTCGGCCGGGATCTCCTCGCCGGGCTCCGGGTCCGACGAGGCATCCATGCGCTTGAGGGTCTCGGCGTCGACGTCCAGGTCCAGCTCGAAGGAGATCGACTTCTCCTTGCCCAGCTTCTCGAAGGCCTTGTCCAGCTTCTGCCCGGCGGACAGCTGCTGCACCGTGCCGCAGGCGGCCGAGCCCACCAGGACGGCGCCGACGACTGCGGTGGCGGTGAGGGTCTTGCGTATGGCGGTGATGATGGTCTCCTCGTAGGTGCGATCACCCGTGTGATCGTCAAGGAGACTCACGGCCCCGCCGGAAGGTTGCCCCGTCGCGCCGTTTTCCCGTCACCGCTCCCGGGTCCCGCCGACGGCATCAGGCCGTCACTCCGGGACAGCCCACGGTGTCGGCGGGGACATCGCGCCGGGCGACGCCGGTTCGCAGGAGGTACAGCACGCCTGCGAGCGCTCTCCTGTCGGGAATGCGCAGACGTCCGTGGTGGCGACGGCGCTCGGGAAGGGATGGCGCTGAACGACCTTCCCGGCCGACCGGGCTGCCGACGGACAGGGCCGCCCAGCGGATTGCAGAACTACTCGGGCAGGACCCCTGACATGAGCCCGAGGCCGTCACGGCTGGCTTTCTGAAACGATCAGTCACTCCGTAGACGACAGGGCGACGGCAGGACTACGATCTACGCTGACATCGCGTGTCGGTCACCGGCCGGGTGAGGCATGGAGGTGTCGGGACATGCCTTCGGAGGCATTCCTTGTCAGTCGAGTTGAACCACACGATCGTCCACGCCCGGGACAACCGGGAATCCGCAGAATTCTTCGCGAACCTGCTCGGCCTTGAGATCACCGCCGAATGGGGTCCGTTCATCGCGGTCGGCCTGAGCAACGGCGTCACGCTGGACTTCGCCACCGTCCCCGCGGACAGCATCACCCCCCAGCACTACGCCTTCTTGATCTCCGAGGAGGAGTTCGACGCGGCGTACGCGCAGATCAGGCAGCGCGGCATCGAGCACTACGCCGACCCCCACCGGAAGCAGCCCGGCGCGATCAACCACAACGACGGCGGCCGCGGCGTGTACTTCATGGACCCGGCGGGCCACGCCATGGAACTCATCACCGTGCCGTACGGCGGCTGGCCCTCGTAACGACCTGCGCCGAGGGCCGCACCCCCAGCGCGAAGCGGGTCCCTCGACCGCTGCTCGTGCCCCGTGCGATCACCACTGACGCCCTGCGATACCGGCCCTGCCGCCCAGCGGGCACCATCGGCACCAAAGGAAACGGCGTCTCAGGACACGAGACGGGTGACCGGCCCGCACCGACGACCAACGGTGCGGGCCGGTCAGGACCTGGGTGTTCATGCCGTACCGCTTGTGCGTGCCGGAGGAGTGCGGGGTGTCGGCGGCGGACCTGTCGATCGGCGGCAGCGTCCCGTCGGGGATGGCAAAGGCCGGGCGGCGGGCGTGCAGGGCTTCGGCGAGAGGGTGGGGGGCGAGTCGCGCCGCCGGCGTGGACCGGTCTTCCGGCGGTGTGCGGGCAGCCGGACGGCAAGGTGCCGCGGGTGAGCGTTGGACGGATCGATCGCCGACGGGTGGACGAGTGCGCGAAGCTCCTGGTGAGCGGTGGAGCATCGCACCCATCCGGCTCACCGTGGTGGCGGTGTGTCCGGGGCCGGGTGAGGGTGGGCTGGGGTGCGACGCCTGCGTCGGCCAAGCCCTCTCCCACCGCCCAGAAGGAGCACTACCGTGTCCGAACGTCACACGCTGATTCGCAGTCTGCACGATGTGGGCCTGGCCGCTTGGTTCGGCGGCTCGCTGATGGGTGCGGTCGGCCTCAACGGTGCTGCCAGGAGTGAAGGCGGTACGAAGGAGGCCACGGACCGGATCGCCTCTGCCGGCTGGGCGAAGTGGACGCCGGTCAATGCCGCTGCCATCGGTGTGCACCTGTTCGGCAGCGGGGGGCTCCTGGCCGTGAACGCCCACCGCGTCGCCACCCAGCAGGGCGTCGCCGCCTCCACCGCGGCCAAGACCGTCGTCACCGCGGCGGCCCTGGCAGCCACCGCCTACGCCCGCGTACTGGGGAAGAAGGTCGAGCTGGCCTCTTCCTCCGATCCCGAGGACGCCGAGAAGGCGAGCAAGCACCCCGTCGACCTCGACAGGGCACGTCGGCAGCTGGCCTGTGCGCAGTGGGTGGTACCGGCGCTCACGGGGTGTCTGGTGGTGCTCAACGCCCTGCACGGCGAGCAACAGCGGCCCGCCGAGCAGGTTTCGGGCATGTGGCAGCGCGCCGCGGCCCTCTCCCCGCACCTGCCGGCCGGGATCAGCTGCCACCTGCCGCACTGACGTCGGTCGGCATCCGGGCCCTCACCCTCGTACAGGTCGGACCGCAAGTGATCACGTTCTCGGAGCACCTGACCGGATCGAACCAACCGTCCCGCCTTCAGCTGCTCCGCCTTCGCCGACCGGCCAAGGACTCGTGGTCAGCCGTCCACAGTCGGGGCGTCAGGGCCCACCGGATCGGCGGGGCGCCGTGAACCGGGCGGCCCGGCCCGTGGTGGTGGTCACCGGAGCGTCCAGCGGCATCGGCCGCGGGGTGGCGCAGGCACTCGCCGCCCGCGGGGCCGACCTCGTACTGGCGGCCCGCACCGAGCGGACCCTCGTCGCGGTCGCGCGGGAGTGCGAGCGGCGAGGAGGACGGGTACTGGTCGTCCCGACGGACGTCGGCGACGAAGCGGCCGTCCGTGTCCTGGCCCGAAGTGCCGTCGAAAGGTTCGGGCGCATCGACGCCTGGGTGAACGCCGCGGCCGTGTGGAGCTACGGCCTGTTCGAGGACACTCCCGGCCCTGTGTTCCGGCAGATCGTGAACACCACGCTGTTCGGCCAGGTCCACGCGGCCCGGGCGGTGCTGCCGCAGTTCAGGTCCCAGGGCAAGGGGGTGCTCGTCAACATCGGCTCCCTGTACGGACGGCTCTCGTCCCCCTATGTCTCACCGTATGTGACCTCGAAGTGGGGCTTGCTCGGTTTCTCCGAGGTGCTGCGTCAGGAGTTGCGCGACGCTCCTGGCATCGCCGTGTGCGTCGTTCTGCCGGGCGCGGTCGACACGCCGATCCATCGTCATGCCGCGAACTACACCGGTCGCCGGATCCGGCCGCTGCCGCCTGTGACGTCGCCGGAACGAGTGGTGGCCGCGGTGGTGCGTGCCGTCGATCGCCCTCGGCGTCAGATCGTCGTGGGACGAACACAGCGTGTCGGCGTCTGGGCGCACGCTCTTGTGCCCGGCCTGTACGACCGACTGGTCGGGCCCCTGGTGGACACGTTCGCCGTACGGGGCGGCCCGGTCTCCTCGCACGACGGCACCGTGTTCGCCCCCGACCCCCTGCCGTGCGCCGTCGACGACGGATGGCGTCGGCACGACCACCGTGTCATCGGGAAAGCCGTGGCGGGGGCCGGGGGCTTGGCAGCACTCGCGATCGCGGTGAAGGCTCTCGGTCGACGACGGTGACGAGCGGCGTCCGTCTCCGGCCTTCGGGGCGGGACGCAGGAGTGCGGGGCGTGCGTCACGCGTCCCTGCCACCCCCTGAAGGGGTGTCTGGACGGAGGAGCCCACCCGGCAGCCAGCCGGGCGCTACCTCCAAACCCAGCCCTGTGGGGCCGGGTCAAGTTGACTACCGTACGGAGGGGCCGTTCCGTACCGTGCGGAGCGCCGGAAGGGGACTCGTGATGGCCGGTCTGAGGCTGGGGCCGCTCCTGCGGTACGTCGACTGGGAGTCGGGCACGAGCGCGACGGTGTGGGTCGAGACCGACCGGGCGTGCACGGTGGAGGTCCGGTGCCCGGGCGGCGCGGGGGGTTCGGCGCCGACGTTCCGCGTCGCCGACCACCACTACGCGCTGGTGGTCGTGACCGGACTCGCCCCCGGGTCCGCCACGGCGTACGAGGTGCTGCTCGACGGCGAGCAGGTGTGGCCCCTCGCGGACTCGTCCCGGCCGCCCAGCACCATCCGCACGCCGCCGGTTCCGGCGGCGGACGCGGTGGTCGCCTTCGGTTCGTGCCGGTGGGCGGCGCCCGCCGTGGGCGAGTCCGACCCGGTGGGCCCCGACGTCCTCGACACCCTTTCCGCCCGGCTCGCCGCCGACCCGGAGGCCGAGCGTCCCGACGTCCTCCTCCTCCTCGGCGATCAGGTGTACGCGGACGAGACGTCCGCCGACACCCGCGCCTGGATCGCCCGGCACCGACGGGCCGCCGGCACCGGTTCCGCCGCCCCACCGGACCAGGTCGCCGACTACGAGGAGTACACCCACCTCTACGACGAGTCCTGGGGCGACCCCGAACTGCGCTGGCTGCTCTCGACCGTGCCCAGCTGCATGATCTTCGACGACCACGACGTCATCGACGACTGGAACACCAGCGCCGCCTGGGTGGCCGACATGCGGGCGACGCCCTGGTGGCACGATCGGATCACCGGCGGTCTGATGTCGTACTGGGTCTACCAGCACCTCGGGAACCTCTCCCCCGCCGAGCTCGCCGAGGACGAGCTGTACGCGGCGGTACTGGCGGCCGACGACGCCACGGAAGTGCTGCGCGCGTTCGCCGAGCGTGCCGATGCCGACCCGGCGTCGGTGCGCTGGAGCTACCGCAGGGACTTCGGTCGCACCCGGCTGCTGATGGTCGACACCCGGGCCGCGCGGGTGCTGGAGGAGCAGCACAGGACGATGCTGGACGCCCAGGAAGCGGCCTGGCTGCGGACGCAGGCGTTCGACGAGCCCGACGGCGTCGACCACCTGTTGATCGGGACCTCGCTCCCGTGGCTGCTGCCTCCGATGGTCCACTTCGCGGAGGGCTGGCACGCGGCGCTCTGCCGGGGCGAACGCGGCCCGCGCTGGGCGCGCTTCGGCGAGTGGCTGCGTCGGCGGGCGGACCTGGAGCACTGGGCGGCGTTCACCTCGTCGTTCGAAAGGCTGACGGAGACGGTCGCCCGGGTGGGGAGGGCCGACGCCGCCCCGGCGACGGTGTGCGTGCTTTCCGGGGACGTCCACCACGCGTATGTGGCGGAGCCCGTCTGGACCACCGGGCAGCCGCCGCGCTCCCGCGTCTTCCAGCTCACCTGCTCACCGCTGCACAACTCGGTGCCCGCCGCCATGCGGATCGGGTTCCGTTTCGGCTGGAGCCGGTTCGCCAAGGGGATCGGGCACCTCCTCGCCCGCCACGGGCGGATCGCGCGACCGGAGATCCGGTGGGAGCGCACCGGCGGGCCGTGGTTCGGCAACCAGTTGATGACGTTGACCCTGCGTGGACGTACGGCACGGCTGCGGCTGGAGAGGGCCTCGGCGGATGCGAAGCAAGGGCGCCGCGGGACCGACCGCGAGGGAGCACGGCTCGTCGGCGTCCTCGACCGGAGTCTGACGAAGGGGAGTTGACGTCTCGCCGGACGACGCGCACCCCCGTTCCGCCCTCCGTGCCCTCGTCGTCTGCCGGGGTCGTCTCATGGGCGGGGCTCCAGCACCTCCAGGGCACCGGTCTCGGTGTCGTAGCTGCGCAGGGTGACGAGCCGGGCCGAGGGCGGCGGCACCGGCAGCAGGTCGAGGACGCGCCGATCGGCGAAGGCGCCCGCACGCCGGGTGCGGCCGAGGGTGATGTGCGGGCTCCAGCGCCCGGGTGCGTGCAACGGATTGAGGGTCTCGGAAGGGCTGTCCGAGACCACCGCCTCCCACACCCGGCGGTGCAAACCGGTCAGCGCGGAGTCCAGATCAAGCGCCCAGGCCAGCACCGAGGTGGGCCGCTCGAAACGGACCGTCCCGGTGAACCGCACCGGCAACGGCAGGGCGGCGGCCACCTCGGCGAGCTCCCACCGAATCGGGGCGGTCAGCTCCGGGCAGGACGCCAGAGTCAGATGCGGGCTGTTGGTCGGTGAGCGGTGGCGCGCCTGGCTGGGCAGCCCCGCGTCCGCGAGTCGCCTCCAGGCCTCCCGTACCGCCAGGTCCGCCGCCTCGTCCAACAGGAGCTCGACCGTGCGCACTGCCGCAGCCTACCGGGGAGGCCAGGACGGCAGGAGCTCCGGCCCGGTCAGTCGGTCAGCGCCGTCCCGGAGGACCTGTTCGGCGGGTGGAGTGCTCGACAGGAGTGCCGTGTCCGCCCTCCAGCACGTGATCATGACCGGTCGCCAGGACGTTCTCTCGGCTTCCCTGCGCGTACGGCAGGCCGCGGCGCGGGAAGCGCCGCGGCCTGCCGTACGCGCAGGGGGCAGAGCGGTCAGGGCTGCCGGCGGTCGCGCAGAGAGTCCTTCATCCCGCGGGCCTGCTGCTCGGCCTTGCCCGTGACCTCACGGGTCTTTCCCTTGGCCTGGTCGGTCTTGCCCTCGGCCTGCATCCGCTCGTTCCCGGTCGCCTTGCCGGCGACCTCCTTGGCCTTGCCCTTGGCCTTCTCCATCTTGCCCTTGGCCTTCTCAGCCATCACGAAAACTCCCTTTCCGAAGAACGGTCGATCGATGGACAACCTAGGACAGATCTGAGCATTTCGCGCGCGGAGCCCGGAAGTCGCCCTGGCGCCACCCTCCACGCCCCGTGACAGGCCAACGGCCTGAACCACGAACGGACACGGAGAGTCATCGGTCTCGGGAGGGCGGTGAAGGGCGGCAGTGCACAACCCCGGCGGATCCTGCTGACGCCCCGCTTCAGCAGACGTGTGACCGGTGTGCGTCATGATGGGCCTGTGGACTTCGAACCGTACCGGGGTGAGCTGGTGGCGTTCTGCTACCGGATGACGGGTTCGTTCCACGAGGCCGAGGATCTGGTGCAGGAGACCTTGCTGCGGGCGTGGAAGGCCCGCGATCGGTACGATCCGGCGCGTGCGTCGGTGCGGACCTGGCTGTACCGGATCGCCACCAATGCGTGCCTGTCCGCCCTGGAGGGACGCGGGCGGCGTCCGCTGCCGTCCGGGTTGGGGGCGCCGAGCGACGATCCCGGGGCGCCGCTGGTACCCGCGCTCGACGTGCCCTGGCTGGAGCCGTTTCCCGAAGCGCGGTTCGACGTGGAGGTCAGGGCCGATCTGCGGCTCGCGTGGGTGGCGGCGGTGCAGGTGCTGCCGGCGCGGCAGCGGGCGGTGCTGGTGCTGCGCGAGGTGCTGGCGTTCACCGCCGCCGAAGTCGCCGAACAGTTGGGGACCACGGTCGCGGCGGTCAACAGCGCGCTGCAGCGGGCCCGGGCCGCCCTCGCCGACGTGGGCGATGCCGGCGCGGTCGCCGAGCCCGACGATCCCGAGGTGCGGGCCGTCGTCCGGCGGTACATGCGGGCGTTCGAGGCGGCGGACGTCCCCGCGCTGGTGCGGCTGCTGGCCGACGACGCGGTGCTGGAGATGCCGCCGGTGCCGCTGTGGTACCGGGGCAGCCAGGACTACGGACGGTTCATGGACCGCGTGTTCGGGATGCGCGGCACGGGCTGGGGCGTGCGGGCGCTGACCGCCAACGGGCAGCCCGCGCTCGCCGCGTACGCACCGGCGCCCGGCGGCGTGCACCGTGTGCACACCCTGCAGGTCTTCACCGTCACCGACGGCCGGATCGCGCACAACGTCGTGTTCGCCGATCCGCGCGTCTTCGACGCCTTCGAGCTGCCGCGCGAGATTCCCGCCACCGAGTTCCGCCGGGAGCGATGAGTCGGGGCGGTGCGGCCGGTACGTACTGGTGAGCACCGAACCGAAGGGAACCTCATCATGAGTGTCATCGTCATCGAGTTCATCACCCTGGACGGCGTCGTGGCCGACCCGGACGGATCCGCCGGCACGCCGCTGGGGGGCTGGGCCTTCCGGTACGGCCCGGAGGCGGTCGCCGGGGACAAGTTCCGGCTCGGTCGCACGCTGGACGACGGGGTGCTGCTGCTCGGGCGCACGACCTGGCAGCTGTTCTCCCGGCTGTGGCCGGGCCGCGACGACCCGTTCGCCGCGCGGATGAACGCCGTGCCGAAGCTGGTCGCCTCCCGCACCCTGCCCCGCAGCGCCACGTCGGCGTGGGCGAACTCCCAGGTCCTTGACGGCGACCTGGTCGACGCCGTCAAGCGCGAGCGGCGGGACGTGGTCGTCACCGGGAGCCTGAGCGTCGTGGACCGGCTGAGGGCCGCGGACATGGTCGACGAGTACCGGCTGCTGACCTTCCCCACCGTCCTCGGTACCGGTCGGCGGCTCTTCCCGGCCGACGGTCCCCACGCCGAGTGGGAGTGCCTGGCCGCCGAACAGGTCGGCGCCGCCGTCCTCACCCGCCACCGCAGGGTCGCCCGATGACCGCCCCCTTCATCGCCCCGTACGAGACGTCCGCCGCCCCCGTGGCGTTCGACCGGCACCACCACGAAGCCCACGTCCCACCGGCACGGCGACTCCCGGGGCCGTGCCGCTACACGATCAGCCGCGGCCCGGTCGCCGTCCGCCGGTGGCCGGACCGCATGACCGACCGCATGACCGACCCTGCGCTGACGACTCTGCGGCCGAGGCGCCGTACCGGTGGACTGCTCGACGGCCATCGGATCCGCCGTGCCTCTCCACCAAGCTGACCGCCGCCACCGCCGGCCGCCGGGTCATGGCGGCGTCCTGCCCGAACGTGCGGGGAGGGCGACCCCAGCCATGGGGCCGCCCTCCCCGTTTTCGGATCCTGGTTACGGCTTGCGTCCGCACCACGCCACGAGGTGGTCGATGGCCGGCGCGTCCGCGTCGACGTCCACCGCAGCCCCGAACGGCGCACCGTCACGCGGCCCGGCGGGCAGTCCGCGCCTCATGGCGGCGTACGAGATCGCCACGAGTTCGGGGTCCCAGTCCGGGAGCTGGCCGGTCGCGGTGGCCACGTCCCAGGTGTGCACGGTGAATTCCGAGGTCCAGACGGCTGCGGCGGCAGCACCCGGAATGTTGCCGAAGGGCAGTGTCAGCGTCCGGCCCAGGACCGCGGGGTCCGCCCACGCCGCTTCGACCTCGCGCACCGCGGCGTCCCACGCCTCCTGCCATGCGGTGTCCGCGAGGTCGTCGACGACCGTGGGGAGGCTCGTCACGTCGCCGCCGCGTCCGGCGAGGGCGATCCGGCGCAGGACGGCGACGAGGTGCCCGGTCAGCTGCCGGACGGTGAATTCGGTGCAGGGCGTGGGCCCGTCGAACTGCTCGGGCCGGACCGCGGCGACGGTGTGTCCGGCCAGCGCGATCGCCTTCAGCAGGCCCTGGCGAGGGTCGTCGGTGGGGCCGGAGGTGGCAGTGGAGCGCGGGGTGTTCTCGATGTGCGTCATGACCTCATCCTGGAAGCCGAACAGGTCATCTCCTGGCCACTTTCCGGAAGAGAATGGTCGGCATGAGAGCCGATCGCCTGGTGGCGACCCTGCTGTTCCTCCAAACGCGTACCCGTGTGACCGTGGCCGAGGTCGCCGCCGAACTCGAAGTGTCGCCGCGGACCGCGCGCCGCGACCTGGAGGCCCTGGCCACCGCGGGCGTTCCCGTCTACTCGCAGCGTGGTCGCGGCGGCGGCTGGTCGCTGGTCGGTGGTGCCCGTACGGATCTCACCGGGCTGACCGCCGAGGAGATCCGGGCACTGTTCCTGCTCGCGGGCCCTTCGTCGACCACGCCCGAACTCCGTACGGCATTGCGCAAGTTGACGCGTGCACTGCCCGCGCCCCTGCGTGCGGGCGCCGAGGCCGCGTCGCGGGCCGCCCTTGCCGACGGCACGGACTGGTCGCGCGTCGACGTCACGGCCGCCGGTCCGCATCTCGATGCGCTCCGGCGGGCCGTGGTGGACGGGATTCAGGTGCGGCTCGGGTACGCCGGGCCCGGCAAGCCCGTCGGCGTGCGAACTGTCCATCCGCTCGGGCTCGTGGCCAAAGCCGGTCACGACTACCTCGTCGCCGGGACGGAGAAGGGCTTGCGCACCTTCCGGCTCAGCCGGGTCGCCTCGGTTGAGGCGACCGGCGAGCCCGTCGTGCGGCCGCCCGGCTTCGACCTTCCCACGGTCTGGCGTTCGTTCGCCGCGCGCTTGGAGGAGCGGCTGTACGCGGCGACGGTTCGGGCCCGGGCCGAGCCAGGTGCCATGGCGATCCTGGAGCGGCTGTTCGACGGGCGTCTGCACGTCGGTCCGGTGCTCCCCGACGGGTGGACGGAGATACGGGTCGACGGGCCGACGCCGGAGGTCGTCGCGACACAGCTGGCCGGGCTGGGGACACGCATCGAGGTGCTGGACCCGCCGGAGGCAAGGGAGCGGCTCGCGCGTCTGGCGGTCGAGCTGGCCGGTGTGTACGGGCCGCCGGGGTCTCTTTGAGCAACAGGGCGGCGGCCGCGGAGCCGGCTCTCTGGACGTGGCTTTGTCGATGAGGGGAGCAGCGAACGTTCACCACCAGGGGCTCCCCGTTCTCCTGACAGCCGGCCGAGTCGGCTGCGGATCAGCCTCCGGTACGACGGAGTGCGCGTCGTCAGGCACCCGCGTGGACGTGTGCGGCCCACACCGACGGCAGGTTCGGATACGTCGTCCTGAGCTGCCTGACCGCGCGGTGGACCGCCGACGACGCGCGCAACCCACCGGATCGATCCGCGATCAACTCGGCGTAGATCTGCCGGCTGAAAGCTGGTGCCACGGCGTCGTCAACGCGCCAGAGCGTGCCGACCACCTGGGAGAACCCGGCTATCTGAAAAGCCGCCAGCGGGTGGATCGCCTCGTCGGACAGGCGCGCGGTGGTGCGGGCCGTGTCACAGGCCGACAGGAACGCGAACTGCGCGTTCCGCAGGCGCAGCCGGGAGAGGTCCCGTACCCGAAAGGGCGCGCGGTCGTGGTCGTGCAGAGCGAGGTGGCTGTCCGAAGGGTTGTCCGGGTCGCTGTACCCGTGGCAGGCGAAGTGCGCCCAGCCACTGGCCGGCAAGGCGTCGAGAACGGCGTCACGAGTCGCGTCCTCGCCGACCAGGACCGTGGCGCCGGGCAGGAGAGCGGCCAGGTGGTCGGCTTCGGCCCGTGCGCCGGGCAGGTCCGGGGCGTCCGGAGTGTGCGGCATCGCGACCACCAGCAGCCGCGGCTCGTTCCGGTCGTCGCGGCGGCCCGCGCGGGCGTGGCCCAGAGCGCGGACCGTCGGCGTCGTCGAGGAGATGACGCGGTCGAGGAGCACGGGTCCGCCGTCGCGGTGGTGGCCCGCCGCGTGCAGGGGGAGCAGGCTGAGCGACCCGACCGGGGCCCACCAGATCCTTGGCCACGGCTCGTCCGCAGCCGGTTGCGCCGTCAGCCCCAGTTCGCCGAGTACAGGGCCCGCGACGGTGTCCCACAGCCACTCGAGCGTTTCATGGATCGCCTGCTCGGCGGCCAGCCGTCCTTCCGTGAACGCGGTGTGCAGAGCGTGCACGTGGTGACTCACGGCCTCTTCGCTCAGCCGGTCCAGGAGGCGTGACCGGACTCCGTCCGGAGTGATGATCAGCGCGTCGCACCGGTGCCGGCTGACGTTGACGTACACGATCGGGCCCTCGTGCGCCTGCGCGGTGAGGTCGGTGAGCAGCGGGGGCCGCAGGAACCGCTCCATCCCGGGCAGCGCGCGGATCCGGTCGGTCACCGCGTCGAGCTCGTCGGCGAGGGCCACGCGGTCGCTCGTGGTGTCGGTTTCGAACTCCGCGGTGAGCGTCCGGAAGCGTTCGGCCAGCTCGGGCGCCCGTTCGCGCAGGTCGGAAAGGTCGCCGCGGCTGTCGAGTGCCTGGGCGGCGAGCACGCAGCGTCCGGATTCGAGCAGGGTCACCGCACTCACCTCGTCGCCGGCGGCCAGCGCACACGCGGCCGCGTCGGCGGCGACCCCGGCGAACCGGCCGAGCCAGTACTGGGCGTCCTCGCGGCCCAGGCGGCGCCCGGCGAGCCGGGGCAGCAGCCGGACCGCGGCGGCGTACCCCTCGGCGGCCACGTCGAACTGCCCGGCCTCGGCGGCCAGGTCGCCCCACCGGTCCGCCGCTTCCGCCCGGCTCTCGGCCGGCGATCCGGCGGACGCCGCGGCCTCCCGGTAGCAGTCGAGCGCCTCGGTCAGCGCGTCGCCGTCGTCGAGGTGGCGGAAGCCGAGCGCCAGGACGTTGGCGACGCCGGTCAGCAGGCCCGCCCGGGAGTAGGCGTCCTGCTCGGGCCTCCGTGCCGCGCTCCGGGCCAGGTCGATCGCCTCGGCGAGGAGTCGCGGATCCGGCGGCTCCCGTCGCGCGGCGGCGGGTGCTGCGGGGTTCGTGCACCAGTCGCCGAGCGCGGCGGCCAGGCTCGCGGTGTACCCGGGCCAGTGCGGGCTGTCCTGCGGAGTCGCGGCCACGGACGCGCGGCGCGCGGCGATCGCGTCCCGCAACGCGTTCCGGTCGCCGAACTTCTCGTACGCCACCCCCAGCACACCGCCGAGATTGGCGAGTCGCACGGCCCGGTCCGGGTCGTCGTCCGCCGTCACCTCGGCGGCCGCGCGGTGCGCGGCGATCGCCTCGTCGAGCACGCTCGCCTCGCCCGTCCTGGTGAACCAGTCGGACAGCATGGCGCCAAGGTTGGAGAGCCGCTGGGCCTGTCCGGCGACCAGGATCGCGCCGAGGCGGACGGACTCCCGCGCGTGGTCGACCGCCTCCGACAACACCTGCAGCTCGCCGGTCACCCGGAACCGGTTGTGCAGCACGACGGCGAGGATCCCGAGCGCACGCGGGTGGCCGCCCTGCCCGGCCGTGGCCTCGGCGGCACGGCGGGCGACGTCGATCGCTTCCATGACGTGGGCCAGGTCTCCGGTCGCGTGGAACAACGCGTTCAGGTTGACGACGAGGTTGCCCATGAACTGGCCCCGCAGCGGATGGCCCGCCGGCGTGCACGCGACCGCCTCCCGCTCGATGCCGACGGCCTCCGCGAGCGCGGCGAGGTCCCCGAACTCTTCGCCCCGGGTGGCCAGCGCCGTGGCGAAGTGGTCCAGCCGCACGGCCCGGCGGGGGTGGCCGACGGGAGTCGCCGCCGCCGCCGAACGCCCGAGCGCGATCGCCCGGTCGAGCAGGGCCGGGTCCCGGGTCTGCTCGAACTCGGCTGCGTACCGGCCGCACACTTCGGCTTCGGTATCGGCGCGTTCCCAGCCGTGGTTCGGTTCCGGGCGCTCGCCGGTGAGCGCGGCCCAGTCCCGTTCCGTGGTCGTCAGCTCGGAGAGGTTCTGCGAGTGCCGTGGATCGGTGACCGGGGTGTGGGCCACCAGCGTCTGCCGGACCCGAAGCAGTTCGGCCAGATCGTCCCGCGCTCCGCGGGCCCGGTAGCGGTCGTCGAGGAGGTACGCGAGGTTCTTCAACCGGTCGAGCACGTCGGACGACCCGGCCGGGGTGAACTCCACCGCTCGCCGCGCGGCGTCGACGGCTTCCTCCACGACGCCGGTCTCCCCGGTCTCATGGGACCAGTCGCGCAGGACGACGGCGAGGAAGTGCAGGCTCCTGGCGGTGGACTCGTCATCGGGGGAGCATGCGACGGCGGTCCGCGCGTGCTCGACGGCTTCCGCCAGGGGGGCGAGGTCTTCCGTCACGGTGAACGCCGTCCGCAGCGCGACGACGAGGTTGCCCAGGTAGAACGCCTTCTCCGTGGACGGTTCCTCGTCGACGGCCGTCCGGCTCCAGTCCAGCGCGTCGGCCAGGGTCCTGCGGTCCTGGTTCCGCTGGAACGCGGTGTGCAGCAGCATGCCGAGGTTGTTGGCGTAGCTCGCCGAATCCTCCGGGTCTTCGTACGCCAGGAAGTAGGCCTCCGTGACTGCCCGGACGGCTTCCTGCAGGAACGCGAAGTCGCCGGTCTGGTGATAGCGGGTCTGCAGCAGGCCTCCGAGGTTCGACAGGACCGAGTGGCGCTCGGCCACGTCCCCGGCGGCCAGCAGGGCACGGCCGAGGTCGACCGCCTTCTCGATCGACGCGGGGTCCGCGCTGTGGCGGGCCACGTGGAACGCCTCCCAGAACCGCTCGACCAGGCCGTTCTCGGATCCGCCGCCCATGCGTCAGTCCTCGTTGCCGTTCGAGGTGCCGGCCGGACCGCCGGGCGCCTCGTCCGGCTCGGCGACCGTGCGTTTCGGGGTGTAGCCGCGCTCCGTGGCCTCCTGCAGGAGCGCCGCCTCTTCGGGCGAAAGCTCGGGTTCGTGCGCCATCATCGCTCCTCCCCCGGCGCAGCCGCCGGTTCTCCGGCTTCGACGAACTCCAGCACGTCGAAGTCCTCCGCCCGCAGCAGCAGGCCCGCCGTTCCGTGCACGCGTGCGCCGAACGACCCGTCGGCACCCATCACGCGCGCCGATTCGAGGTACAGCTCGGCCGGGTGGGGGTACGAGGAGGCGTACGACCGGTCGCCGTACCAGCCGCCCGCCCAGTTGCCGTCCTTGAGCCGCACGCGCACGAAGCACGCTTCGCGATCGCGGAACGCGTGGTCCCAGGCACTGGGCGTGCGCAGGAACCGAGCCCTGCGCCGCCGCCGATCCACCAGGGAAACGGTGACCGCCGCCACGGCCGGCACGACGAGGAACAGCACCGCGGCGACGAAGCCGACCACTCGCGGCCGCTCCACGAAGCCCTCCCAGTCGCCGGTGCCCTGAGCCAGGCGAACCAGTGCCGGTCCCGCCACCACGGCGTACAGGGCGTCCAGCGCGATCGACGCGACGATCGCCCGCAGCACCCGCTCACCCAGATCACGCTCACCGGGCACCGGTCCACGGCGGCGTTCCCGGACGAACTGATAGGTGACCCCGGGCAGCACCAGAAGGACGAGCAGAGCGAGCTGCACGACGGTCGCAGGTGCTTGCACTCACCACTCCCATGCCTCGCGGGCTCCGTTCGATCAGGCTACTGGCTTGTGCCTCTGAGCGCTAACAACAGGATGGCCAAGGGTAGTTGAGGCATCGCTCGGCGGCCGGACCGAGGGCCGCCGAACCGAACCGCAGACGCTCCCGGTCGAGACGCCGTCCCAGCGCACCGGCCGGCCCGTCGAGGCCCTCAGGCCCCAGTCCGCGGCAGGCACGGACGGGAAGCACGTCAGGGAGCCCGCAAGTCCGCTGTACGCAGGGTCGGCTCGGCTCCTTTCCGCCCATCAGGTCAGGGGGTGTCCGTACGAAGCAGCCAGCGCCTGCAGGGCGGGGTCTCCGAACTGGGCGCGCAACGCTTCGAATGCCTCCACCTTGTCCTGGCCGAAACGGCCTACGTATGCGGCATAGGTTTCCGCCGCGAGGAACTTCGGAGGCGTGGTCTTGCTGTGGAATTTGTCTGCGTACATCACCAGCCGCTCTTCCGGCGTGATGGCGACGTAGTCGGCCGGCGGGAGAGGCAGACCTTGGGCGAGTACGTCTTCCTTGCTCAGTCCGACCCCGGTGTGACACGAGCAGAACCGGCACAATTTTTCAGGCAGCCCCTCGGATTCAAGTATTTCGTGCCCCAGCAGCCCGTGGCGTACGTAGTTCCGAGTGTCGATGCGCCCCTCGGCGTCATACAGGCGATACACCCCGATGTCATGGAGCAGGCATCCGGCTCGCACCAGCTCAGCGTCTACGCCCCAATCCGAGAGGGAGATGATGCGCTCGGCCACCTTCCAGACGATTTCACAATGCGTGAAGACGAGATCGAATGCTTCGTCATGGGGAGAGTGCTTCAGATGCATCGCGCGGATTTCGTCCGTCGAAGGAATGTCCATCCCGGCAGCATACTGAACTTGAATAGGCGATGTCGGGGTCGACTGCCCGGCGGAAGTCACCTGCCTCGCGGGCCATGGGCGTTGACGGGCAGTCCATGGGGAGAGGGTCTTCCCGTGAGCCAGTCCCTGCCGCGTTTGTCGACCAGGCCGCGTATTCCTTCAGAGGCGGGTCAGTGACCTGCGTCGGAGATCAATGCAGTCGGTCGGCGTGTCATTCCGTATCCACACACCGTCGGACTCCCATCATGTCAGGAGAACCCACTGCCGGCAGGCCCGCAAGGGAGCGTGCACGATGTGGCAGAACGACGGCTGGAACGTACGGGTCAGACTCGGGGTGCTCACCCCGCACGCGGACGTGGGGCCAGAGTCCGAGCTCCGCGCGATGGCTCCCGTCGATGTCGGCATTCACGCCGCTCGGGTGCCGTTCGGCGCGATGCGGCCGGGCGGCGGGATGGACGAGACGATCCCTCTGGCCCCGGTGCGGGCGTTCGCCGAGCCTCCGTACGTGGACGAGGCCACCGAGCGACTGGCCGCCGCACCATTGGCTGCGATCGGCTTCGCCTTCACCAGCTCGGCATACGTCATCGGCGCCTCAGCCGAGGAGACGATGCTGAAGCGCTTGCGCATCCGGGCCCGAGGCATTCCGGTGGTCGCCACCTGCGCGGCGACGGTGGACGCTCTGCACTCCGTTGGGGCTTCGCGGCTGGCTGTGGTCGACCCGCCTTGGTTCAACACGGAGTTGAACGCGCTGGGGCGGCGCTACTACCGGGGTGCAGGCTTCGAGGTGCTGTTCTCGGCTCCTTGCTCTCTGCCCAGCGGGCAGACCCTGGTCCAGCCCGCCGAGCTGTACGACTGGGTGATCGCACACGCTCCGGACGACGCCGATGCCGTGGTGCTGGGCGGCAACGGCCTTCGCGCGGTCGGTGTGATCGAGCGGCTGGAGGCACGTCTGGGGCGTCCTGTGCTGACGCCGAACCAAGTGCTGCTGTGGGCGATGCTGCGTGCGGCCGGTACGACCACCGACGACGTCACAGGTTACGGGCAGTTGTTCTCTCTGGGTGGGCCTTCGCTGCGCGAGTGAGCCGCGTCGGCACGGTGAGGGCGGCGCCTGCCGATGAGGTGTGCCGCCCCAGGCCCACTGCCGCCACGCCGTGCCGTGCCGTGCCGTGCCGTGCCGTGCCGTGCCGTGCCGTGCCGGCAGTCTCTGACCTTTGTTGCCCAGGGGTCCAACGCCGACCGGCCGGAATCGGGCAACTCGTCGCCAGCGACGACGTGGTGGGCCAACTCACTGCGCATGCCGGGCCTCGGTGTTGAAATAGCCCCATGGCCGACACGCTGTACGACACCGATCTGATCATCATCGGCGGTGGCCCGGCCGGCTGTGCCGCCGCCCGCATGGCCGCCGGCGTCGGCATGCGCTCGATCCTCGTCGAGCCGGACCGGCCGTGCCGCAACCTCTACCGGATCCCGGCCCTGAACAACGTCCTCGGCGGCCACACCAGCGGCCCCGAGCTCGCCGACGCCATCGTCGCGGAACTGAAGAGCACGGAGCTGTGCCGCCTCGAACTCGGCCGGCGCGTCACTGATCTCCGGGCCGACGAGGCCCGCGTCACCGTCACACTCGACACCGGCGCCCGTCTCACTGCTCCCTACGCCGTCGTCGCCACCGGCGTCGGCCCCCTCCAGCCCCGCGACGTCGCCTGGATCACCGCCCCGGACGGCCTCACCCTGCCCCCGCTCTGGCAGGCCGAGGCGGACGACGCCGAGAGCCGGACCCTGCTCGTCCTCGGCGGCGACCGCCCGATCGGCACCTTCCTGCGCGCCCACCCGACCACCGACACCCGCCTGCTCGTGGCGTACCCGGCGGCGGATGAATACAAGATCGAGGAGATCCGCGAGGACCCCCGGGTCACGCTCCTTCCCGTCGAGCACCTGACGCTCCGGACCGGAGAAGGCATCGCGGTGTCGGCGGAAGCGGTGGGCCGGAACGGCGAACGGCAGACGATCACGGCGGATGCCGCCCACCTCAGCATCGGCAACGCACCGACCGCCCCGTCCGGCGACCTCGTCCACGGCGCGGACGGATACTGCCCGCCGGCTGACCAGCGCCCCCGCGTCATCGTGGCCGGCGACCTCCGCTCCGCCCGCTTCCAGCGGATCATGACCGCCCTGGGCTCCGGCAGCGAGGCCGCACTGCACGCCTACTACGCGGCCAGGGACCTGCTCGCCGAGAGCTGAGGCCATGACGGTCGCAGTGTCGTCGGCGTAGCCGGTGCGGGCGGAGTGTCCGTGCCCCCGCTGATCGAGGGCGATGACGCGCCACGAGTCACCCAGCCCCCGCCCCGCTCTGGGCCCTCCGCACCCTCCCGGGCAGTCGCGGCGACGTCGGCCCGGGTCGGCGCACGGCGGCGACCCGGGTCGGCACGACTGAGGGCGGGCGGGGCGGAATCCGCGGTGCGGTCGCGGGTGGCCCCTTCCTACAGCTGACGACCGGCAGCTGCGCCGCCGGGATCGTCGGCCAGGGCGATCGTCGTGGTGAGGCGCTTGCCCACAGGTTCACGGTGGACGGCGAAGCCCTGGCAGACCGCCATCACGATCTCCAGCCCGTGCTGCCCGACCCGGGTCGGGTCGGGCGCAAGCACGGTCGGCGGGGTGGGATTGCTGTCCCACACCGTCACCTCGACCGCACCGCCGACGACCTCCAGGGTCAGCAGGCAGGGGCCGGGCGCGTACTTGCGGGCATTGGTGACCAGCTCACTGACCACCAGCTCCACCACGCCCATCGCGCGCTCGGACACCGGCAGGCCGTGCACGGCCTGTACGTCGGTGAGGAAGGTGCGAGCCAGTTCGCGGGCGACGGCGATGTCCTCGCTGCCCTCGAAGACGCCGGACGCCGACACGATGTCCGCCATCAGCGGCCGACTGTCCGCAACGCCTGCTGTCTGCCCCATCTTCGTTCTCCTCACCACGTACCCCTGTGTGCGCGGCTTCGTGTACCCCCGGATCGGATCCTCACACCGAGCCAGCATAGAAATTCCGCGAGTGGGGCGGTGTCGGTCAGACGGCGTTGTCAAGGGCGACGCCGAGCGCGCGCCGTGTGCCGGTGAGACCGAGCGGACGGGCGTCCTGCCCGGCGAGGGGCCGATGAGGACGTGCTGCCCCGGTCGGCTCTGTATCAGTCCGCTCGTGGACGAGCACGGAGTCACCGGAGCCGACACCCGCCAGATCCAGCAGGACCCGCTCGATCTGCGGGGTGCGCACCCCATGACGAGGCCTTCGACCAGCTCAACGGTCTCCTGCGACGACTGGTCCGGAAGCCGCAGGCCGCGACGCCGATCCCAGCGCCTGCATCCTCGACGTCCAGGGCGTCGAGAGGGCGTCCCATGTGCCCGCGGCCGATCGGGGCATCGACCGTCGCCCGGCGGGCACCCGCGCGACGGTCCGGCCGGTACGTGGTTCCGGCCGGAGGTCGCTCCGGAGGAAGCGTCCTTCCGTACGCGTCGGGAACGGGCCCGGGCCGGCTCCGGCGACCGGGAGGTCAGGTCAGGTTCTGGACGGTCGTGGTGCCGGTGCCGTTGTCCGCGATCGCCGGGGTGCCGGGGCCGCGGGCGGTGAGGTCGTTGCCTACGAGCCAGGTGCCGCTGGAGCCCGGCATCACGCCGATCGCGGCCCCCGCGGTGCCGCCGGCGACGGTGACCGCGCCGACGGTGGTGGACTGTACGAAGGAACCCGCCGCGTTGCCACCGATGCGGACGGCGTAGGTGGTGGCCCCGGTGACGCGGTTGCCGCGCAGGGTGGCGCCGTTCACGCCCGCGTTGATGCCGGGACCGGTGGTGGTGAGGACGGTGTTGTCTGCGACGAGGGCGCCGGTGGCGCCGCTGTCGATGCCGATGCCGTCGCCCTGTACGTCGGTGACGCTGTTGCCGGCGACGACGGCGTTCGGCGAGCTCTGGACGTGAATGCCCTGGCAGTTTCCGGTGGCGGTGAGGCGCAGGGTGGTGGTGACGGCGTTGCGGATGACGGTGAGGCCGTCGGTCTGCGCGGCGTAGATGCCTGCCTCGCCCTTCACCGACTCGACGGTGTTGTCGGAGACGGTGATGTCGCGGTGGCGGGCTCCGCCGGTGGCGACGGTGACGGAGATGCCGCCGCTGCCGTCGACACCACGGACGGTGTTGCCGGTGACGGTGATGCCGCTGAGGCCGTTGCCCTGCGGCGAGTTGAGGTAGATGCCGTGACCGGCGACGTCGGTGACGGTGTTGTCGGCGATGACGGAGTCCTGCCAGTCGGCGGCACGGATGCCGTACGCGCCGCTCTTTTCGACCGTGTTGCCGATGACCCTGATCCGCCGGTGGAACACTCCCTTGGCGCCCCAGTGGTCCCCGCACAGCGCGCCGAACGGCCCGGTGGTGGTGCCCGCGCGCAGGGTGCAGCCGGTGATGAGGACGTCCTCGCAGGGGGTGGCGTCGTAGGCCGGGGCGGGCAGGTTGCCCTCGGTGGCGCAGGTGATCTGGACGGCCTCCTTGGTGGCGAGGCTCGCCCCGTCGCCGGGATGGTGGCCGTCGAAGACGCAGTTCACGACGGCCGCGTTCCGGACCGCGTTCAGCTCGACGGCGTGCGCTGAAGGGGTGTCGACGAAGGTGCAGTCCTTCACCAGGACGCCCTCGCAGTGGGCGAAGCCGATGGCGTCGCTCTGCCGGCTGAACTGCGCGCCGCGCATGTCCCAGGTGCCGCCGAGGACGGCGATGTTCCCCGCGCCCCCGTATCCGTAGGCGGGCGTGACCGAGTCGAAGTTCTTCAGCAGGGCGCCGCTGTCCTTGAGGCGCACGATGCGGGCGCCGTACGCGCAGACGGTGGTGCCGGCCCCGAGGACCAGGCTCACGCCGATCGGGTACGTGCCGGGCGGGACCAGCAGGGTGGCCCCGCCGGGCACGGACTTCACGGCCGCGAGGGCGCTCTGGAAAGCGGCCGTGTCGTCGGTGTTCCCGTCCCCCTTGGCTCCGTGGGCGGTGACGTCCACGACGGCCCCGCTGCCGGCGGCCGCGGCGGGCGCCGCGCCCAGCAGGGTCCCGCCGCCCCAGGCCCCCACGAATCCGCCCATGGCCAGCATCAATGCACGGCGTTCCACGCGCCCTCCCCCGTTCTCGGTGTTTCGGCAGGAGCGTACGTCAGGGGCGGATTGCGGGTGTGGGCAGGTGGCGGGGCGGGCTCAGTGGGCGGGGCGCAGCGAGACGAGCGCGTTTCCGTTCCCGTCGCGGGTGTCGGAGAAGCCGGAGCCGGCCACGGCGGCGTGCCGCGGGGGCGCGAGGGTGGCGCCGATCACGTGGGCGCCGCCGGCCGCCGTCTTCAGATCGAGTCGTTGCACCAGCGGCTCGGAGGTGTCGTCGTCGGCTCTGCCCAGGCGTCGGCGATGACTTGTGTGTCCCAGGAGAACGGACGGATCTCGGTGATCTTCCCGTCCTTGACCGTGATCGTGATCGTGACCGTGATCGTGATCGTGATCGTGATCGTGATCGTCTGCAGGATCAGAAAGCCGAATGAAGCTTCGTCAGGCCCTCCGGCCGCCAGGTACTCCGCCTCAGCCGCATACATGCCGGTGGGGACGGCAACCGAGTCTGTGGTGGATGACATCGTCATGTCGCCAGTGTGATCAGTGGGGACAGGGCACACCGGCGGCAACCAGACATCGATGTCCCCGCACAGTGCCGGCACTTTCCCAGCAGGCCCTCACCCTGTTCTTCGGCGGTCTGCGGCTGGGGCAGGCGGGCCCACGAAGGCGTCGAGCTCTTCGATGATCGTGCGGAGTTCGCGGGCACCGCGCTGCGACATTGCTTGCATCACGCCGTCGAGGAGGTCACGGCCTTCGAGAGGGTTTCCGCAGCAGTACCAGTGCACGTTGCCGAACTCGTCGTCGTGCCAGAGCTCGCGCTCCGGGCGATGGACGTAGTCCCTCCACAGGCGCAATGCCGTGCCGATGTCCCCGGGCCGGGGCGGTACCGTCGTCCGCACGCGCGATGCCGAAGTCGACGGCGAAGGTCCCGGGATGCACTCGGCGACCAGCCAGGGCCGTTCGGCGTCGGGCCCCGCGTCGGCCACGGATGCGGTGGGAAAGCCGCCGACCCGGCACACGGCCTCCACCTCCCGCGCGAAGCACCGCCGGAAGGGGGCGGCGGCGAGCTCGGCCCGGACCACTTTGAGGGCCATCCGGCGACTGGTGCCGGTTCGGCGGAGACTGCACCATGGCCATGAGGAGATGTCGAGCGCGAAGGGCCGCCTTGCCACATGCAGCAGGGCAGCGGCGAACCCAGCGGTCAGCCCTGGCGGGCCCGGCCGCTGGGCGTCACGGTGTCCCCTCCTTCTCCTCGCGTGACGGAGGTGCGGTACGGCTGCCTGCCGACCGACACCGCCGCCGACAGCCGATCAGGCGCCACCTGCACCTCCCGAACCCACCGGTTCGAATCCGCCCGCTACAGCCCCAGGTCCAGGGCCAGGCACGAGTAGAAGTTCCACGCACCCTCGGGGTTGCACTCGGCGGCCACCCCCGCGTTCGGCTCGGACTGCTTCTCCTCGATCATGCCGTCGAAGCCGATGCGCTCGGGGAGCTTGCCGAACCGCTCGTGCCGTGCCACCGCCGCCGGGTCTCCTGCGAGTTCCTTGCTCATGGCCGGTCTCCACTTCTTCGTCCACACATCGTGCTGTGCTCGCTGTCGGAACACCTCACATCTTGCCCCGCTTCACGTAACCCGTCAAGACGGTTATCAGGGGCGGGATGCTGTCCATGACCGCCTCGGTTGCCAGGCGGACGCGCCGCCCTCCCCGGCCGCGATGGCGGCACTCGGCTCCGGCCCGCGGGCCCGGCTGTCGGTATCGATGCCGGCAGGCCGGGCGTCCTTCGCGGTCAGGGAGCGAAGGGCCGGGCCTGCGCGCCGAGGGGTACAACGCTCCGACGGCCACGATCCGGGGATGCCGGCCCGTCGGGCCGGGTCGGTGTGGCCGGGTCACTGGGTCGCCGGTCCGCCGTCAGCCCGCCGTCAGGGGCACTCCGAGGAGCTCCTCCAGGGCGGCAATGGTCTGCCCGGGCTCCTTGGCGTGGACCGTGGCGAAGCCCAGGTCCGCGGCGGGCGGCAGGTAGCGCTCGGTGTCGTCGACGAACACGCAGGCCTCGGCCGGCAGTCCGATCAGATCGAGGACGAGCCGGAAGATCTCCGGCTCGGGCTTGCGCAGACCGTGGTCCTCGGAGATCACCACGGCGTCGAAGCGGTCCTCCAAGCCGTGTCCCTCGTAGAGGTTCCACGGGTCCGTTCCCACGGAGTTGGACAGGATGCCGACCCTCACCCCGGCCCGGCGGGCGGCCTCGGCTGCGGCGAACATCGCCGCCTCCGGGCGCAGATCGGCGAAGATGCGGCCCATGAGGTCGTCGGCGGGGACGCCGAGGCGCTCGGCGGCAGCGGCGTTCCACTCGGACTGGGTGGCCGCGCCGCGCTCCAGGTCCTCGGTGCGCCGGACCATCTCCTCGTCGAGGTACAGCGCGTGGAGCAGGGTGCCCTCGGAAAGTCCCGCGCGCTTCTCGAAGGCGAGGGCGGCGGGGATCAGGGGGGTGGTGAGGACTCCGCCGAAGTCGAGCACGAGGCCCTTGCGCTTGATCATGACCCGACTCTAGAGGGTGTGCGCACGCCGGGTGGGCCCGGGGCGGTCCGAGGCGGCCGTAAAAGGTGGACACATGTGTGGTGACCTGGTGTGTCGAGTCCTTCGCGGCGCCGTTGCCGGTTTCCGGGGTGTTCAGCCCCGGTACGTCTCCAGGATCCGCAGCCACACCTCGCTGATGGCGGGGAAGGCCGGGACGGCGTGCCACGGGCGGTCGATCGGTGCCTCGGTGGTGATGGCGACGGTCGCGGAGTGCACGAGTTCGGCGACGCCGGGGCCCACGAAGGCGGCTCCGACGACGGCGCGCCGCTCGGGATCGATGAGGACGCGGGCGGTGCCGCGGTATCCGGGTACGTGCTGGTGGGCGCCGGCCAGGTTGCCCGACTCGTAGTCGACGACGTCGACGCGGCGGCCGGTGCGCTCGGCCTCGACGGTGGTCAGGCCGACGGCGGCGACCTCGGGTTCGGTGAAGACGACATGGGGGACGGCCGCGGTGTCGGCGGCGGCGACATGGGTGCCCCAGGCCCGGTACCGAGCGGGGTGCCGTGGGCGCGAGCGGCGATGCGGGCCTGGTATTTGCCCTGGTGGGTGAAGAGGGCACGGCGGTTCACGTCGCCCACCGCGTACAGCCAGTCGCCCGTGATCCCGGTGACGGTCAGGGTGTCGTCCGTGGTGAGCCACGTGCCGGAAGCGAGGCCGACGGTCCCGAGGCCGACGTCGTCGGTGCGCGGAGCACGCCCGGTGGCGAACAGCAGGGCGTCGGCGAGGAGCTCGGTGCCGTCGGACAGGAGGATCGGGATGTCGCTGTCGGGTCCGTCGGTGCGTTCGGCGTGCCGGACGGTGGTGGCGTGGCGTGGCTCAGGTCGACGCCCGCCTTCTGCAGTTGTTCGGCGACCAGTTCGCCGGTGAAGGTTCCATGCGCGCCAGGAGCGCGTCGTCACGGGCGACGAGCGTGACCTCACTGCCGAGGGACCGCCAGGCGGTGGCCGTCTCCACGGCGACGACGCCGGCACCGACGATGACGAGCCGGCGGGGCGGCTCCTCGGCGGCGGTGGCCTCGCGGCTGGTCCAGGGGCGCAGTTCGTCGAGTCCGGCCAAGTCGCCGGGAGGGCGGCGCGGCTTCCGGTGCAGACGGCGACGGCGTGCCGGACCTGGAGGAGCACCGTGCCGCGACGGTGCGGTCGGCGACGTTCTCGCCGACCGGTCCCGCGCCGATGACGACGACGTCGTGGGTACGGATGCCTTCGGTCGTCACAAGATGCTCCAGACGGGGGCGTACGGCAGGGAGGAGGGGAAGCCGGGGGCGGCCGGGGCCTGACCGGCCGCCTCATGGGGGGGTGGTGCGGGAGGGGCCGCCGGCCGGTCAGCGTCCGGGGGCGCGGACGGTGATCTCCTGGAGGTACCACCCGTTGCCGTCGGGGTCGGCGAAGGCGGCGAAGGTGCCGTAGCTCGGGCGTTCCGGGGCGAGGCCGGGCACCCGGTGGGTCCCGCCGGCGTGGTGGAAGGCGCCGGTGGCGTCGTGGAACGGGCCGTCGACGTCGACTCCGCGGTCGGTGAGTTCCCGGACCGCCTCCTCGATGTCGGTCACGACGAGGTGCAACCCCTCGGCGGTTCCGGCGGGGGCGGTGGTCAGGCCCTCGCCGAAGATGATCGAGCAGGCGGAGCCGGGGGGCGTCACCTGGACGATGCGGTATCCGTCGTGGACGGGAAAGTCGGCGTCGGCGCGGAAGCCGAGCGTGTCGACGTAGAACTCCTTGGCCTTGTCGACGTCCGAGACGGGGACGACGACGACTTCGAGCTTCAGGTCCATGGCGGTGTTCTCGCTTTCGGGGGTGCGGGGCACGGAGGTCAGCGGGTGGCGCGCGCGGCGTCCTCGATGACGCGGGTGACGACGCCGGGGCGCGAGACGGCGACCGAGTGCGAGGCGGCGACCTCGGTGATGCGGGCGTCGGCCCGCTCGGCCATGAAGCGCTGCGCGGCGACCGGGATGTTGAGGTCCTGGGTGGTGACGACGGCCCAGCTGGGGATGGTCTTCCAGGCGGCGACGGTGGCCTTCTCCTCCAGCGCGGTCTGGGCGATGGGGCGCTGTCCCACGGCGGCGAGGGCGGCCTCGTCGCGCGGGACGTCCGCCGCGAACTGGTGGCGGAACTTGTCCTGCTGGATGTAGAGGTCTGTGCCGAGGGTGCCGTCGGGGTGGGTGACGGTGACCGGGTCGAGGGTGCCGGGGAGGGTGGATCCCGGGTACTTGCCGGTCAGCTCGAGCGCGGTCTCGCCGGGAGCGGGGAGGAAGGCCGCCACGTAGACGAGGGCCTTGACGTCGGTACGGTCGGCGGCGGCCTCGCTGATCACGGAGCCGCCGTACGAGTGGCCGACGAGGATCTTCGGGCCCTTGACGTGGTCGAGCAGGCCACGCAGGGAGGCGGCGTCGTCGTGGGGGCCGCGCAGCGGGTTGGCGGCGGCGACCACGGGGTAGCCGTCGGCGCGCAGCCGGGAGACGACACCGTTCCAGCTGGAGGCGTCCGCGAACGCGCCGTGCTCCAGGACCACGGTGGGCCTGGGTTCGCGCTTGCTCTGGGCGGCGCTCTCGGCGGCGGCACCGGTGGTGGTGCCTGCGCTCGCGGTGCCGGTCAGGGCGAAGGCCCCGATCGTGGCCCCGGCGACGACGGCCGTGGCGGCCCCGGTCAGTGCCCGTCGCTTGCCGGCGCCCTTGATGTTCATCACGACAAATCCCTTTCGACAGTGGGTCGGTGAGCACGCCGTGCGGCGTCACCTGTTTGACTGGTGATTAACCTGTCATCCACATCGTCACCTGTCAACAGGGTGACGATGCGAGTGGGCGCGTGTGCGTGCCACCATCCTCTCGATGCGTGCGCCGTCACACATCAGCCACATGACGGTCGGCGGGAGCGTGCATTCGACGAAATCGTCGATCTCGGCCACGCCGGCCTGCTCGGCCCCCCGTCTCCCGGCGCCGCTCTGGGCGAGCGGCCTTCGAGACGGCCGGGCCACGGCCTGCCCGCCCCGCCCCCGCCCCCGCCCCCGCCGGGCAGTACTCCACCCCCGCTTCACGCCCATCCCTTTCGGCCCGTCGAATGGGACGCGTCGACCGCCTGTCGTCAGACGAGGGCGGGCTCAAGCGATCGACGCGTCCGGGTGATGCAGTCGGGACAGACCGCTGTCTGCCATCGGTGAACACCACCCCGAGCCGGCACAACGGTCATTACCGTTCAGTCGCATGACGACGGTCACAACGCGTACGGTCGAATACCCGGCCGACGACCTGACGATGATCGGACACCTCGCGCTCCCGGCCGGTGCCGAGCGCCGGCCCGCAGTCCTGATCGGGCCCGAGGGGACGGGGCTCAGCGATGTCGAGCGCCGCCGGGCCGAGGCCCTGGCCGAGCTGGGGTACGTGGCGCTGGCCTTTGACCTCCACGGCGGACGCTATCTGGAAGACCCGGAGGAGATGTTGGCCCGTTGCATGCCGCTGCTCGCCGACCCCGACCGGATGCGGGGAATCGGCCACGCAGCGCTCGACGTGTTGCGTGCCGAACCACGGGCCGACCCCGACCGGATCGCCGCCGTCGGCTACGGCACCGGGGGCGCAGTCGCACTGGAACTCGGTCGCGACGGCGTCGACCTGCGCGCGATCGGGACGGTCAACGCACTGACCACGGGCCGACCGGGCGAGGCGGCGCGCATTCGCTGCCCGGTGTGGGCCGGGGTCGGGTCGGAAGACCCGATCATGTCGCCCGCACAACGGTACGCGTTCACCGCGGAGATGCAGGCCGCAGGCGTCGACTGGCGCCTCGTGGTCTACGGAGGAGCCCTTCACGCCTTCCACCACGCCACGGTCGACCACACCGTGGTCCCCGGCGTCGGCTACCACCCACGGCACGCACAGCGGGCCTGGCACGACATCGTCGCCCTGCTCGCCGAGTGCCTGCCCGTCACGGCTTGATCCGATCGGCTGCTGATGCTCACTCCCGCCCACCGCCGTCGCCCTCCCCAGCGGAACCCTCGACCGATGTGCCGGCTGACCATGATCGCGCCCGGCGCCAACGGCTGTACCGATGTTCCAAGCGCCGCCCAATGCATCCGATGCGAATGCGCGACGGTTCGCGAATCGTCGCGGGCAACAGCGGCAACCAGCACGCCGACCAGTGAAGTCGGCCCGGCCTGCTGGTGGTGGTGACGGTAGCGACGGGCGTGACGATGACGCCAGTCGGTGTCACTCGTCCGGCTGTCTGGCCTGCGGCTCGTCCGCCGACTCGCATCAGATGCGGTTTTCTCTCCTACGACGCGAGTGGCGGAAGGTGGTGGACCGGCGGGGTTCAACGGGTCGATCCCAGGTGCGGCGCGGCTACACCTGGTGGACGGAGTCGCGCTGCTGCGGCCGGAGGAACAGGTCTTCACCGCGATGCTGACCGGGTTCGCCGACCAGCAGCCGCTTCGTCACCGACCCGCTCTACGACTGGGCGGCCACGTGCGAGGACCGGTTCGGTACCCACCCGGTCCAGGTCGTGCACGAGGGGAACACCGTGGTCCACGTCCAGGACAACGAGGCCGACGCGAAGAAGCGGGCGTTCACCAAGGCCGAACTGCACGCGTTCTTCGAGCACTGCGACGACGAGGCCGCCCGGATCCGGGCCTTCGGCTGCAAGGGCCGGCTGCCGGCGTTCCGTGACGCCACCCTCTTCAAGACCGCCTACTCCTACGGGCTGCGGCGCAACGAGACGCGGATGCTCGACGCCGCCGACTTCGGCCGCAACCCGCACGGTGCCGAGTACGGCAAGTTCGGCCGCTGCCAGGTCCGGTTCGGCAAGGCCAAGACCTGCGCTGGCACCCTTGTTCAACCTGTTGATGGGGGATGGATGAGCCCAGGGGCGGCCCGGCCTGGCCGGCGATGCGCCGCGGCCGGCCGGGAAACGCCCCCCAGATGCTGCAGCGGCTCGGTCTCGGACCGCTAGCTCTGACCCATGACGCCTTCCACGAGCTCCAGCCCTGGCGGGCAGCGGCTCATCTGGAGGAACTCTTGATGGCCGGCGGAGTCCTGCCCGCCGTCGACAAGTACATCTGCTCCTTCCAGCGATGGCTGCCCGGTCACCTGGCCGGCATCGCCGAATCCGAGCACGTCAAGACGATCAAGCTTTTCGCGACGTGGCACGTCCTTCCCCACCTACGGGAACGGGCCGATCGGAGCCGGATCACGCCGAGCGTCCGCCGCTTCGCGGCCGAGCAGATCACGTACGCGGCGGCCTTCCTGCAGTGGTTCAGCGCCCGGAACAGCGCCCTCGCATCCTGCGGCCAGCTCGGCATCGGCGCCTGGTTCGCCGAGAACACCGAACGCGGCCGCACCTCTCTGAGGCCCTTCCTCAACTGGGCCGTGCAGAGCCGTAGATGCCCACGTTCCCTCTCCATCCCCGCACTGAGGATCTCCCGGCGGCCCGCCCTGAGCGAGGACGAACGCTTGGCCGCACTCGGCCGACTGCTGACCGACGCGGACACGCCGATGCGCCTCCGCGTCGCCGGCGCCATCGTCCTCCTCTACGCGCAACCCCTCACCCGGATGGTCCAGTTGACGGTCGACGACGTGCTCCACGACGGAGAGACCACGCTTCTGCGACCCGGGGAGCCCGCCTCACCCGTCCCCTCACCGGTCGCGGCCCTGCTACTGGCCTCCATCGCGGACCACGACAACATGAACACCGCCACCAGCCAGGCATCCCGCTGACCGGTCCAGGACGAGCCGGAGGTCCGCGATCCGGGTGTCCACCATCGTGCGGAAGGTTGCCGGGTCCGGGGGGCCGAACAAGACGGTCGTCCGCAGCCCGTTGATGGTGGATGACCGTACGGCGGTGCGGAAGCGGCGGGCTGGCCTGCTTGCCGGGAATCGGATCGCCATCAACGGGGTTGGCGGGGGGACGAGCCGATCATTGGAGGGTCATGCGAGCGATTCAGGTGTACGAAGTGGGCGGTCCCGAGGTGCTGCGGGAGGCCGAGGTGGACCAGCCGCGGCCGGGTCCGGGCGAGGCGGTCGTGGAGGTCGCCGCATCCGGGGTCAACTTCCTCGACGTCTACCACCGCGAGGGCCGGTACAGCCTCCCGCTGCCCTTCACCCCGGGCGCTGAGGGCGCCGGTACAGTCGTCGAAGTCGGACCCGGCGTCGCTGACGTCGCGGTCGGGGACCGGGTCGGTTGGGTGGAGATTCCCGGCACGTATGCCGAGCGGGCCGT
This sequence comes from Streptomyces sp. NPDC107498, assembly GCF_055582805.1. NCBI lineage: Bacteria > Bacillati > Actinomycetota > Actinomycetes > Kitasatosporales > Streptomycetaceae > Streptomyces > Streptomyces sp. NPDC107498. Next base: position 81,271 of record NZ_JBVJPE010000023.1, read on the forward strand.
CGTGGACTCCTCCCGGCTGGTGCCGCTGCCCGACGACATCGGCTTCGAGACAGCCGCCGCCGTGCTCCTCCAAGGCATGACCGCGCACTATCTCGTCAAGGACGCCTACCCGGTTCAGGGGGGTGACACGGTGCTCGTGCATGCGGCTGCCGGTGGCATGGGGCTGCTTCTGACCCAGCTCATCACCCATCTCGGCGGCAGGGTGATCGGCACGACGTCGACCACGGCGAAGGCCGAGCTGGCGAAGCGTGCCGGGGCCGCCGAGGTGATCCTTTCCTCCGCGGTCGACGATCTCGCAGCCGAGGTGAGGCGGCTCAACGGCGGTCAGGGACTGCCGGTCGTCTTCGACGGCGTCGGCGCGCACACCTTCGATGCGAGCCTCGCCAGCCTGCGAACCCGCGGCCATCTCGTGCTCTTCGGCGCGGCAAGCGGTGCCGTGCCGCCGTTCGATCCGATCCGGCTCGCCCACGGCGGTTCGCTGACCCTGATCCGGCCCAGCCTCGGGGACTTCATCGCCGATCGGCCCGAACTGCTCCGACGGGCCGCCGATGTGTTCGAGTGGGTGCGTTCCAAGGCGCTTGAGGTCACCGTGACGGGCCGCTACTCATTGTCCGAGGCCGCCCAGGCCCACAGCGATCTGGAGGCTCGGCGTACCACCGGCAAGCTGCTCGTCGTACCCGATGCGGCCGCTACGGGACGCCACGAGGAGACGCAGAGCTGATCGCGGGTGACGAGGTCGGGGATCTTGGAGACTGAGATGTCGAGGGTATGGCCGACCGTCATCGCCAAGATCCCCGACAGCGTCCGGCACTCAACAGGCCGAGACAAAGTTCTGGCGGGTTTCCGGCGCCTCTGGGTCACACCCCTTCACCTTGGTGTGGTCGGCCTCGCCCGCAGCGGTGACACATGCGCCGGGGTGTGAGGTGACCACCGTGCTCCCTCGGCGCACCTCGCACATCGGTCAGTGACGTCCTCGGCCACGGCTCGGTGGCGTACGGTCCCCCGCGGGTCGGGGGTCCTCGTCCTGGTCCAGCCAGCGGGAGTGGTGGCGCCCGGCCCAGGACTCGCTCACGTATCCGGTGCGCATGCCCAGGCGCGCCTCCGGGTCCGCGGCCGCCCGGCGCATGGCGGACAGCAGTCCCAGCAGGAAGGGGACGGGCAGCAGGATGCCGGACCACTCGTGGACCGTGGCCATGAGGTGGCGCCGGCCGACGAGTCGGGCGAGGGGGCCCGGGTACAGGCACGCGGCTGTGGCCAGGCAGAGCAGCATGAGCCATCCGGTCGCCCGGTGGACCATCCGCTGGGAGGGGCCGCACCTCCGCCGGACCGGACCGCCCTGCGCGTGGCCGATCGGTTCGTCCCGCAGGTTCAGCGCCACCAGGACGTCCGAGCGGCGGGCCTGCTCCAGGGTGGGGCTCTCGGTGTAGGCACCGTCGAAGCAGGTGAAACGGACCGCCGTCCCCCGGGCGCGCACACCGGCGGCATCGAGCAGGTCCGCCGGTTTCACCCCCTCCCAGGGGACGTCGTCCACGCGCCATCCGTCCGTGCACACCGCGTCGCCGACGACCCTCGTCTGCGGAAGCGCCCGCAGCTCGGTCAGCGTGTAGGTCCTGGGCCGGTCGACCAGGCCGCCGACGGTCAGCGCGTAGGTGGTCTCGTCCTTGCGCGGCACCGAGCCGACGACGCTGTAGGAGCGGAAGCCTCCCGGATCGGGCAGCAGCCCGGTGAGTCCGGTGCGGTCGACCCGGGAGGCGGCACCGAGGACGTTCTCCCAGCCGCGCTGGAGGGAGGGTGCCGCCACGAGTCCCGCCGCGCCGGCGGCCGACATGCCCAGCAGGGCACGTCGCCCCACCGGTGCGCCTCGGCGCGTCGTTCCGGCTGATCTGCCATGTTCGCTGCCCCCCCTTGAAACCGACGACCGGTGATACATCGACGCTCGTTTTGTCGCCGTCCAGAACAGTGACGGTGCGGACATGTTTGGAAAAAGGTGTCAACAATGCAATAGCTTGTCCGGGCACTAGCAACCTGTCAGATTGGCTGTATGACGCCCGGACATGTCTTCGTGTGCGGCGACCCCGCGCTCGACCTCACCGCGACGCTTTGCATGCGACGCCCGTCCGGCCGACGGACGAGGGCGACAGCTCGGGAAGCACTGTCCACCGTGGCCCGCAGCGCGATCGAACTTCTCGGTGGGTCCGAGGCCTCCCTGCTGAAGGAGTGCGGCAGCCCGGAGTGCACCCGCGTCTACGTCGACCGCTCTCGAGGCGCGAGACGACAGTGGTGCGGCATGGAACCGTGCGGAAACCGAATCAGGGCCGCTGCCTACCGCGCCCGTAAGCGGCACACCCCCTTGCTCGCCACTCGCTGAGGCGTCCATGCCCGGAACCGCCGTGCAGGGCTACGGGCGTGGGCGAGGCGGCTCGAACCCGCTACGGCTCGAAACCGCCGGTTACCGACACACGTGTGCGCCATGCTCGGTGAGGCACATGCCGCTCGACGGCTCGGCCGTCCAGGGGCGGAGTTGTCGGGCGTCCTCGTTCATCCGGGGGTCACCACCGATGACGACTCGTCACCCCCGGCCACTTCTCGTCCGGCGGTGAGCCGAACCGTCCCCACCCGGCGAGGAACGAGACCTGCAGGAGCGAGTTCGACCGAGAGCACGGTCACCCGGCTGAGCGACGACGTGCGGCGGCACGCGGAACCCTCCCAGCGCGAGTGGAAGTCCTCCCCCGCCACCGCCGCGCTGCTCAAGGCGAACGGCTCCACCCCCACATGCGGAGGAGAGCCCGGCCGAGGGTGCCGCCCCGGCTGCTGCCTACCAGGGGATGCGCCACCTGGTGCGGGGGGGGGCGACCGGTACCGACTGCCCGGGCCGTGCGGCGAGGGTCCGACCGCGGTGCGGTGCGTCGCTGCAGACGCCTCGGAAGCCCTCCGTCCCGGCGTGGGAGGAGGGTCCGTCCCACGGGTCTCCGTGACGGCCGGTAGCGGAGCGGCTGCACGGGCTGACCCCGCGCACCCGCTGCCGGGACATCCGCACCGGCGCCGTCCAGCACTCCGCCGTCCTCACCGGGTACGGCCGGCAGCTCGACCTGCCGCCCGCCGACCGGTCCGGCAGGACGGTGCGCCTCGTAGCACCTCGTACGGGTGCGAGCCGACCGCTCGGAGGAGGGACGGGTCAGGCCTGGGCGCCGTGCTGGCGCGCCCGGTAATTGGCGGCCTTGACCCGGTTGCCGCAGGTCTTCATGGCGCACCATTCCCGTCGGTGCCCTCGCGAGCGGTCGAGGTAGACCTGGGTGCACTCCGGACGGGCGCACTCCCGCAGCAACGCGGCGTCGTCCCCGCCCACGAGCTCCACCGCCTCACGGGCCAGCGAGGCCAGCCCCTGGGAGACCGGACCGGTCCGGATGACACCTTCCGCTCCCAGCCGCACCGTCACCGGCGGACCGGAGGCGTGCATGTTCACCTCGGCCACCGCGTCCGGGGACAGCGGCCGGCCGTCGAGCCGCGCCGCGACCAGGTCGTAGACGGCCTCGCGCAGCTGCACGGCGAGGGCCACCTCCGCCTCGCTCGCCCCGGGCTCCAGATCCATCATTCCCGACTCGACGAACCAGTCGTCCAGCAGACCGGGCGTGGCCAGCTTCTCCAGCGGGGCGGCGTTGCGCCGCGCCCGCAGCGTGCCGACGAAGTCCAGGCAGAGCGTCCCGCAGGGAAAGGCATGATTCACGTAACCATACTGACCGGTGATTGCGCGCAATGCAAGCGCATCCGCGCGGGGCCCCGGGTGAGCCTCGTGCCGGCACGTGGCGGCCGACGTCTCCGGCATCTCGCGCCCAGAGCCCAGGTGGGGGCTGCCCCAGTCGAATGACCCAGGCGACCTGGCGGTCGGACCCCGGCCGGCCTCTCCCGTCCGGACCGTCATCCGACTGAGGTGTCCGCCGGGGCCGCGCGCCAGAGCGTGGGCGTCGGTCCGGCCGCACGGGCGGATGACCGGAGATCGCACGACGAAGGGTTCCACATGCCCAACAGGCGTACTTTCAACAAGGCCGTCGGCCTGGGCACCGGCGCGGCGGCGGTCTCGCTGACCGGCCTGCAGACCGGCGCGTCCGCAGTGGCGGGCACGTCCGCCGCGCACAGGCCGAGCGGTTCACACGTGCCCACCGTGCCGGACATCGCCTCCGGCACCCACACCGGATTCCGCACGATCGCGCACGTGAAGGCCGGTGTCCTCGACATCGGTTACGCCGAGCTCGGTCCGTACCACGGTGACCTCACCCTCGGCTGTGACACCTGGTCCGGTCCCGGCGGCTCCGGGCGGCGCCGGTGTGGAGGTCGGCATGGTCGCGGCGATCCGGATCGCACCGGCCCGCCGAGGCCCCGCGGGCGGCCCCACCCCGGCTCCACGGGGAAAGGGCGAGTTCACGGGGAAGGACGGGACCGCCCGAGGACGGCGTGCCGGCGACCCGGATGGCAGCCGGGCCGCCGACCGGAACGGTCCTCGACGCGACCACGTGGACGAGGGCCACCCACATCACCCGGCGCCGGTGCGTACCGACGGCAGGCGCTTCCCACCCCGAGCAACACTTCCGCCCCCTTGCCCGGTTCACGCGTCCGGGAGGTTCCTCCGGGGTGGTTTCAGAGAACCCGCAAGACTAACCGTGTTGACTGGTTACTTACTCTCGTGAGAGTGTTTCATCACCGATCAGAGCAGTTACTCCTTGGTGAGGAAAGTCCATGGCAGTCGTACGGTTCCACCTCGTCTCCGCGCTCGCCCCGAAGGACGTGCTGGAGGTTCTGACCGACTTCAGCCCCTCCCGTGCCGAGGCCTGGCCCACGATCGACGCCGAGCACTTCCGGGTTCACGACCGGGGCGACACCTGGGCAGAGGTCACCGAGGGCACCGACGCGGCCTGGGAACGCGCGCGCTACGAGTGGGAGCCGGACGGCGACACGGTCACCATCACCACCCTCGACTCCAAGCTCTTCGGAGCCGGCGGCGGCTGGATGTTCACGATGACCCCGGAGGCCGAGGGCACCCGGGTCGACGTCGAGCTGACGCGCGAACCGAGCAGCGTCAAGGGCAAGGTGCTCGCCGCCCTGCTTCCCCTCGTCGCCCCCTCGTCCCTCCGCAAGTCCTTCGCGGGTCCGCTTCAGGCCAAGTGACCCCGCGCTCCCCCGCCCGCGGCCACACTTCCCCCGTCGCCGCGGGCGGGGGTTCCCACTCTTCGACCCACCGGACGCCGTGCCGGTGTCAGAGATCCGCGCTCCCCGCGCCTTTCGGAGGTTTCGATGAACCCGTCGGCCACGCACGCCGAACCCCTCTCACCGGGTACCCACACCTTCCTGCTCGCCGGGCTGGTCCTCCGGTACCACGTCCACGGCAACGGCCCGGTGTGCGTGGCCCACTCCGGTGGTCCCGGCATCTTCTGGGAGTACATGCGGATGCCGGCCCTCGAGGAGCACCTGACCATGGTGTACATCGAGCCCATCGGGACCGCGGAGGACAACCGTCTGCCCTCGCACCCGCACGGATACACACGGGACCGTTACAGCGCCTTCCTCGGCGCCTTCATCAACCGTCTCGGCGTCCGGAAGGTGCATCTGCTGGGCCACTCCCACGGTGCCTTCGTCGCGGCGTACCACGCCCTGCACCGCTCCGAGCAGCTGGCGGGGGTCGTCCTGTACGAGGGCGCCCCCGTCACCGGCCCGGAGCACGGCGCGGAGGCCGGCCGCATGGTGGAGGCGTTCGCAACGAAGCACGCCGGTCACCCGGAGCTGCCCGATGTCCTCGCCGCGTTCGGCGCGATGCCTTCCATCGCCGGCGACGAGCAGACAGAGGCGGTCGCCAAGGGCGTACTGCCCTCGTACGTCGCGGACTTCTGGGGCAACGAGGAAAAGTACGGCCCGCTCCGGGACGCGATCCGGGCCACCTACGTCTCGGGCCTCGACGAGGACCTCGTGCCCGACATGATCGACGACCGCGCGGCCCTGAAGGCACTGGAGGTGCCGACCCTGGTGATCGTGGGTCTGCACGACGTGATCTGCGGCCTGCGCTGGGGGGTCGAGCTGGCCGAACTGATTCCCGACTCACGGCTGGTGGTCCTGAAGGACAGCGGCCACTTCGGACACGTGGAGGAACCCGAGCGGTTCGCGGACGTGGTCCGGCGTTTCGTCCTGGAGACCACGGTCCCGCAGGGCGAGGCCCTGTAGGGCCTGGGCGGGCCTCCTGTCCGCAGGCCTCTCGGTCGGCGGACAGGAACCCGAGGGACGCCGCCTCAGGGAGCCGGCGGAACCGTACCCGTACAACCGTCCCGTGACCTCGGCGCCTTCGTCCCCGGTCGCCTCGGCGGAGACGGGCCTCGGTCTCCCGAAGGAGCTCGGCGGCGCCGGCACGGCGACCGACCCCGAGCAGCTCCTGGCCGCCGGTTGGGCCGCCTGCTTCCTCGGCGCCCTGCGCCGTGCCGCGACCCAGCGCAAGATCCGGCTGACCGGCACCAGCATCACGGCCGAGATCACCCTCACCCACGGCGACGACGGCGAGTTCTCCCTCTCCGCGGTGCTCAACCCCGTCCTCGGCGGCGTCGACCGGGCCACCGCGCAGGAACTCGCACGGGCCGCCCACCAGATCTGCCCGTACTCCAAGGCCACCCGCGACAACGTCCCCGTCGTCATCAACGCCGCGGCTGCCTGACCGGGCCCCCGGACCGCGGGTCCCGCGATCACCATGCCCCCGCGCGGGACCCGCCCCTCCCCGTACGACCCACCCACCGACCCGAGAGCAAGGCAGGACATGGCCTTCGGCATCCGCATACGCAAGGACGGTCGTGGCTCCGGCGCCGGCCACACCTCCGCCGACACGACGGAGCGGTCGCAGTCCCGAACCACCGCGGGCGGCGACAAAAAGCCGTGGCCCACCGAGACCGAGGTGTGGTTCTGGGCGCAGAACGCGCTCTTCTCCGGATACGGCCCGCCGCCGTCCGCCTTCCTCTGAACGGACGACGCCGGTCCACCAGAGGCACACCCCGCGGCGGTCCGCCGCATGCGGGACGGGCGGTGTGCCGACGTCCTCGCCCGGCTAGGGCCTGTTGCGAAAGTGGATCTTGCTCGTTGATGATCACCTGGCGTGGGACGTGGGGATCTGACGAACGGCCAGTGGGCCCGGCTTGAGCCGCTGCTGCCGCGGGGCATCAAGCCGGGCCGTCCGCAGGTGTGGACGCGGCGGCAGCTGATAGACGGCATACTGTGGCGGACTCGGACCGGTGCTCCCTGGCGGAACGTGCCCGAGCGTTACGGGCCGTGGGATCGGGTCTATGACCTGTTCCGGCGCTGGCAGCGGGACGGCACCTGGGCCCGGATCGTCACCCGGCTCCAGGCCGAGGCGGACGCGAAAGGCTTGATCACCTGGGACGTCAACGTCGACTCCACCGTCTGCCGGGCCCACCAGCACGCCGCTGGGGCGGCGAAAAAGGGGATCTCCAGAAGGAGCCACCGGGCGGGATCTTCTCCGAGCCGGCCGACCACGGACTCGGACGATCGCGCGGCGGCCTGACCAGCAAAATCCACCTTGCGGTCGAGCAGGGACAGAAGCCGCTGTCCGTGGTGATCACAGCCGGCCAGCGAGGCGACTCCCCGCAGTTCGAACCGGTCCTGGAAGCGATCCGAGTTCCCCGGCTGGGGCGCGGCAGGCCGCGCAAGCGCCCGAACCGGGTCCGAGCCGACAAGGAATACGACTCCCGCGAGAACCGCGCCTACCTGCGCAGACGCGGTATCAAGGCGACCATCCCGGTTCCGGCGGACCGGGTCCGCAACCGGCGCAAGCTTGGCTCCCTCGGCGGCCGGCCGCCGAAGTTCGACAAGAGCGACTACAAACAGCGCCACGCGGTCGAGTGCGGCATCAACCGGCTCAAGCGCCACCGCGCTGTCGCCACCAGGTACGACAAGCTTGCCGTCCGCTACGAAGCGACCGTGCTGGTCGCAGTCCTCAACGAGTGGCTGTGACCGAACACCGCAGTCGCTCCATCAGCGCTCGGGCTCAGGTGCCAGGACACCTTCGGCGAACAGACGCCAAAGATGTCCGGCCAGCAGACCGGGGGCGACGGAGGGAGCAACGGGCAGCCAGGTCGTTGCGGCCTCAAGCACGGGGTTGCCAGCCGCATCGAGGGAGCCGCAGCCCCAGCCGCGACGTGCACCTCTGGTCCCCCAGAACACGACGATTCCGTTCACCCATGGCCCATGAGCGAGCGCAGGATCACCCTTCGGCCAGTAGAAGGCCGTCCCACCAGACTCGTCCCATCGCTCCGTGGGAGGCAAACCTGCGTCCTCGAGAGCCTGAGCTGAGGCCGAGCAGTACTGCCGAACCTCGCCATAGTTAACGGCATCTGAGGCGTCACCCGAAGTAGTCACGGCCCTCCTTCACCTCGAACTACTCAACCACAGCAGCCACTGCCAGCACTTTCGCAACAGGCCCTAGACGAGGGTGTACATCACCGAACGCCGCTGCTTGTGACGCTCGACGCGACCCTTGGCGACCAGGGCCTCCAGGGTGTTGCGCACCACCTGCGGCGTCGGGTTGCGGTCCGGGTGCTCCGCCAGGAGTTCGTCCCTGAGGTCCTTGGCCGGGCGCGGACCGTCGTGCTTGCCGAGCAGTTCCATCAGGAGCTCTCCCAGCAGGGGTTGACGCGGCTTCCCCTTCGCGCCGGCCTTCGCCTTGCCACCTGCGGGAGCGGTCCGGGCCGGGGTCCGCTTCGCCTTCGTTCCGACGGGCTCGTCCTGCAGCTGTTCGGGCAGTCGGGAGGCGTCCGCGAAGCCCTCGTACCGCTGGGCGAGGTTCAGGATGTCCGTCAGGAGGGCTTCCTCCTGCTTCAGCACGGTGAGCTGCTCCGCCAGCTGCTGCTGGCGCCGGCGGTTCTCCTTCAGGTCCGACGCGGCTTGGTCCACCAGCCGCGATCGGAGGGTGGCGGCTGACTGGTTGCTCACAACCTTTTCACTCCCTCGGTATGCATGCTGTTGCGCATGGTACCCATGGCGCGGTTCCCCGTGTGGACAAGTGTCGACGCCGGACGTGACGCGGGGGTGTTCCCCTTTCACGATAAGCGCCGGTGTGGCGGTGTGTGCATCGAGCGGCGCTGCTCCTTCGGCCGCTCAGCGCGGCAGGCCAGGCCGTACGGGGGGTCTCCCCGCGCGGTCTGGTCGCACATGTGTCGCCGAACCGCCCATGACGAGGCTTCCCCGTCGGGTGTGGCGTGCCGCGTGTTCCCGGGCCACCGCCACGGCGTCCCGCGCCATTCCGTGGTGAACCGGTCCGTGGACGGGGAGGGAGCAGTACGTCGGCGTCCACACACCCTCCAGCAGGTCGAGCGGCCCGGGAGGACGGAAGGCCTGCGGCTTGGTGACCGGCACGTGGGCGGGTCCCCGGAACGCGGGGCGCGCATGGCCCGGGGGACGCACCCGGGCGCCACGCCTGGGCGAGGGCCTGGTCCACGGAGGCCCGATCGAGGAAGCTCCGGCGGGCGGTGTCCGTTCTTCGCCCCATCGGGTCACGTGCGTGTGAGGAGTCGATACGTGTGTTTCTCTGGTCCGATGCCGCGCAACGCTCCTGACGTCGCCCCGACGACACGAACGCGGCGGTTTTCAGGCACCCGTTCGTGTCTACGGTTCACGCGCTGGTGCACCTCCGTCTCCGCGACCACAGTGGCAAGGAGACCGTCGGCGTCCTCGGTGTGCCGACCGGCACCGTCACGAGCCGTCGGCACAACGCCCTGCGCGAGCTGCGGGTGCCGCTCACGCCGCCCCGGGGCGGCGTGAGCGGCACCCGACGTGGGATCGGGCTCCCGCGTCGACTGCGCCCGCAGGTCACGACCGAGTAGGGGCCATCTCCCGCACCCGGTCGCGTTCCGATGTCAGCCGCAGCTCACGGCCCTGCCAGCGGCGTCGGAGCCAGCGGTCGTGACTGGCGACCACGATCGCTCCCGGTCCGCCGCCCAGTGCCTCCTCCAGCTCGTCGCACAGTCGGGGGGAGAGGTGGTTGGTCGGCTCGTCGAGCAGCAGCAACTGGGGCGGGCGGGCCACCAGGAGGGCGAGGGCCAGGCGCCTGCGCTGGCCCACCGACAGCCGGCCGACGGGCTTGTCCAGGTCCGCCTCGTGCAGCAGACCGAGCGACTCCAGCGGCGCCATCTCCGCCCGCGCCGCGCCCAGCGACAGTTCGTAGGTGTCGCGGACCGTGCGCTCGGGCCGTTCGAACACGGTGTCCTGGGTGAGGAGCCCCACCGTCAGCCGGCGTCGACGGCGCACCTCGCCCTCGGCCTCGAGACGTCCCGCGAGGACGGCCAGCAGCGTCGACTTCCCGGTGCCGTTCCCGCCCGTGACCAGCAACCGGTCCGTCGCCGCCACCTCCAGGCCGTCCAGCGCGAGCCGGCCCGGCACCCGGACCCCGCGCAGGGCCACCAGCGGTTGGGGTCCCTCCGAGGCCCGGGCGGTCAGGTCGCCGGCGGCGAACCGCAGCGGCGGTGGCGGCTCGGCGACCTGGGCGCGCTCCAGCTGCTCCAGGCGCCGGGCGGCGTCGCGCACCCGGCGGGAGATCTGGTTCTGCACCCGGCCCGCGCGATGGCCGTAGCCCATCTTCTCGTTGTCGGTGCGGCCCCGGTCCGGGGCGAGCCGGTGCGCGGTCACGCCCGCCGACCGGCGCAACTCCTCCAGCTCCTGTTGCTCCTCGGCGTACCGCCGCTCCCAGAGCTCCCGCTCGGCGTGCTTCGCGGACAGGTAGGCGCTGTAGTTCCCGCCGAAGCGCACCGGGCCGCCCACCGCAGGGTCGAGGTCGATCAGGTCGGTGCAGACGGCGTCGAGGAACGCCCGGTCGTGGCCGGCGACCACCACGGTTCCGGGCAGGCCGCGGACCTGGTCCTCCAGGAACGCGGCCGCCTCGTCGTCGAGGTGGTTGGTCGGCTCGTCCAGGAGCAGGGCCGACGGCCGCCGTACGAGCAGGGCGGCCAGGGCCAGCCGCCCGCGCTGCCCTCCCGAGAGGGATCCGAGCGGGCGGTCGCGTCCGACGCCGCCGAGGCCCAGGCCGTCGAGGACCAGGGAGGCCCGGCGGTCGGCGTCCCACGACTCCCGGTCCTGGGCCTGCTCCAGCCTCAGGCCGTAGGCGTCGAGGAGCTCCCGGTGGCCCGGGGCGTCCTCCGGGACGCGGGCGAGTTCCCCGCCGAGCCGGTCCAGCTCCGCGAGGTCCTCGCGGGCCTCGCGGAGCGCCTCGTCAAGGACCGCGGCGATGGTCGAACCGGCGTCGAACGGCATCTCCTGGTGGAGGAAGCCGAGGTCGCCGGGGCGGGTGACGCTTCCGGCGTCGGGTTCGTCGACGCCGGCGAGCACCCGCAACAGCGTGGACTTGCCGACGCCGTTCTCCCCGATCAGGCCGATGCGGTGGCCTGGGGAGGCGGTCAGGCCGACGCCGTCGAGGATCCGGCGGCCGCCCAGGTCACGGACGAGGTCACGGGCGAGCAGAGCGGGCTGGGGCATGGCTGTCCCTCCGATGGGTCGGTGGTCGGCCCGCCGGGCGTACGGCCTCGGGCGCGGGCCACGGCACACACCGGTGGGTCACACCGCGGGAGCCCCGGTCTCCTTCAGCGCGCCGTCGGCCAGTCGCAGCCACCGGTCGACGCCGATCTCCGTGAGGAAGCGTTCGTCGTGGCTGATCACCAGGAACGCTCCCTGGTAGGAGTCGAGCGCGCTTTCCAGCTGGCCCGCACTGACCAGGTCGAGGTTGTTGGTGGGCTCGTCGAGCAGCAGCAGCTGCGGGGCCGGTTCGGCGCACAGGACGCAGGCCAGGGTGGCGCGCAGCCGCTCGCCGCCCGACAGGACCCCGACCGGCAGATGGGCGCGGGGGCCGCGGAAGAGGAAGCGGGCGAGCAGGTTCATCCGCTCCGCCTCCGGCCGCGCGGGGGCGAAGGCGGCGAAGTTCTGCGCCACCGTGAGGTCGAGGTCCAGCAGGTCCAGGCGCTGTGACAGGTAGGCGATCCGGCCGTCGTTGCGCTTGATCCGGCCGCCGTCCGGGACGAGGTCGCCGGTGATCAGTCGCATCAGGGTGGTCTTGCCGGCGCCGTTGGGGCCGGTCAGCGCGATGCGTTCCGGGCCCCGGACGGCCAGGTCGACACCGCCCGGCGCGAACACGTCCTCGTCGCCCAGACGCACCTGCACGCCCTCGCCGAGGAACAGGTTGCGGCCGGCGGGCACGCGGGTGTCGGGCAGTTCCAGGGTGAGGCGCTGTTCCTCGCGCAGCGCGCGCCCGGCCTCGTCCAGGCGCGCCTTGGCCTCGCTGATCCGGGAGGCGTGCATCTGTCCGGCCCGGCCCGCGGACTCCTGTGCGCCCCGCTTCATGGTTCCGGCGAAGATGCGGGGCAGGCCGGCGTTCTTGAGGTTCTTGGCGGCGTTGCTCGCCCGGCGGTCCGCGCGCTCGCGGGCCTGCTGCATCTCCCGCTTCTCCCGCCTGAGTTCCTGCTCGGCGTTGCGCACGTTCTTCTCGGCGGCCTCCTGCTCGACGCGGACGGCTTCCTCGTACTCGGTGAAGTTGCCTCCGTAGAGGCGCAGCTCGTCGCTGCCGAGTTCGGCGACGCGTTCCATGCGGTCGAGCAGCGCACGGTCGTGGCTGACCAGGAGCAGGCAGCCGTGGAAGTCCGACAGCACGTCGTAGAGCTTGTGGCGGGCCTCCAGGTCGAGGTTGTTGGTGGGCTCGTCGAGCAGCAGGACGTCGGGGCGCTTGAGCAGCTGGGCGGCCAGGCCCAGGGAGACCACCTGGCCGCCGCTGAGCGTGCTCAGGCTGCGGTCCAGGGCGAGGCCGGCCAGGCCCAGGCGGTCGAGCTGGGCGCGGGTGCGTTCCTCGATGTCCCAGTCGTCGCCGATGGTGGTGAAGTGCTCCTCGGCGACGTCGCCGGCCTCGACGGCGTCGATGGCGCGGATCACCCCGGCGACGCCGAGCACCTCGGCGACCGTGAGGTTCCCGGTCAGGGGCAGGCTCTGCGGGAGGTGGCCCAGGGTGCCGCTGACGGCCACCGTGCCGCCGGTCGGGGCGAGTTCACCCGCGATCAGCTTGAGCAGGGTGGACTTGCCCGAGCCGTTGGGGGCGACCAGGCCCGTACGGCCGGGAGGCACGCTGAAGGACAGGTCGTCGAAGACTGGGGTGTCGTCGGGCCAGGCGAAGGAGAGGTTCGAGCAGACGATGGCAGCGTCGGACATGGAGGGACCTCGGAGGTACGGAGGGCAGGGTGCGGTCCTCTGCCCTGGGCAGACGGGAAAGGGGGTACGACGAAGCGGACCACCTCGACAGCGCTCCTGAGCGCCGGCCGGTGGCCGTCAGATCCGGATCTCACCCGGAGATGTCGTCTTCACCCGCCACGTCTGCGACTCCTCACTGGACGATCAATGCCGTTCACCAGGGTAGCAGCCCGTCCGGCGCGTCGAATGACCCAACACGTTCACACGTGTCGAGGGGGCGTGCGCATGCGCTCGCACCGTCAACTGACTGTTTCCGGCCCCCTGGAGGGTGGCCAGAGTGGTGACCCGTCGGAGACGGCACGAAAGGTGAAGCCACACTTTCCCTTTCGTCACCGGTTTAAATGGTGATACGTTCCTGTCGGTCTTCAGTGCCACCGTGAGCTCCTCCGCTCCGGACCATCACACCTGCACAGCCCCGTACACACGTGTCGCCACGCGCCCTCGCACGCACCTACTTCCCTGGACGGAACCCATGAGACGACGACTCCTGACTGCTCTCGCGGCCGGTGTGCCGCTGGCCGCGGCGGTGTACCTGCCCATCGCGTCGGCCGAGACCCAGAACCCCGGCGCCCCCGCTCCGCTCGACTGCCGCACCGTGCCGGTCGGGGCCCCGGCCGGCAGCGAGGTCGAGTCCGTGACGGCGGTCCGCCGGGAGGGCGGCACCATCAAGGGCACCGGCATCCTCGGAGGCACGGTGACCGATGTCCCGGCCTTCTGCGAGGTGACCGTCACCCTCACCCACCCGGGCGCCGGCGATCACGTGAAGGTGAGGACCTGGCTCCCCGAACGGGGCTGGAACGGCCGCTTCCAGGGCCTCGGCGGCAGCGCCTACGCCGCCGGGGACAACGGAACCGGCCTCGGCACCGCGGTCAAGAACGGCTACGCCGCGGCCACCACGGACGCCGGAGTCGGCGACGTGCTCGACGTCGACTGGGCACTGGACGACGAGGGCCGGGTCGACAAGGCCCTGCTGGAGAACTTCGCCTCCCGCTCCCAGCACGAGGCCGCCGTCGTCGGCAAGGCCGTCGTCGCCGCCGCCTACGCCAAGCGCGCCGACCACTCGTACTTCACGGGCTGCTCCACCGGCGGGCGCCAGGGCTACATGGAGGCCCAGCGTCACCCCGACGACTACGACGGCATCCTCGCCGACGCGCCGGCGACCAACTGGGACGAGTACGAGGTCGCCACGCTGTGGCCGCAGGTCGTGATGAACAACGAGAAGACCTACCCCAGCGGCTGCGAGCTCGACGCGTTCACCGACGCCGCCGTCAAGGCCTGCGACAGGCGTGACGGCCTCGTGGACGGCCTCGTCAACGACGCCTCCCGCTGCGACTTCGACCAGCGCCGGCTCATCGGCACCAAGGTGCTGTGCGAGGGCGGGGAACTGACCGTCACCGCGGCCGACGCGGCCGTGGTCCGCAAGATCTGGGACGGCCCGCGCACCGCCTCCGGCGAGAAGCTGTGGCCCGGCGTCCCAGTCGGCGCGGACCTCAAGGGTCTGGCCGGCACCCTTCCCGACAGTGAGGGCAACCTCAAGGGCGCGCCCTTCCCGGTGCCCGCACACTGGGTCCGGTCCTGGGTGAAGAAGGACCCGTCCTTCGACCTCTCGTCGATCACCTACGGCCGGTTCACCCAGCTGTTCGAGCAGTCCCAGGCCGAGTACGACCGGATCATCGGCACCGACGACCCCGACCTGTCCGCCTTCCGCGAGTCCGGCGGCAAACTGCTGACGTGGCACGGCCAGGCCGACCCCTTCATCCCCACCCAGGGCAGCGTGCTCTACCGCCGGCAGGTCGAGCGGGTCATGGGCGGCACCAAGAAGGTCGACGACTTCTACCGCCTCTTCCTCGCCCCCGGCACCGACCACTGCGGCCTGAACGGCACCGACGGATCCGCCGACGGCCTCTCCGCCCTCGTCGACTGGGTCGAGCGGGGCAAGGCCCCCAAGACCCTGCCCGCCACCCTGGTCAACGGCAAGGGCGAGAAGTTCGAGCGCGACCTGTGCCGCTACCCCGCGGTCTCCCGCCACCGAGGCCACGGTGACGCCGCCGACACCGCCGGCTTCCGCTGCGTCTCCCCGAACCGCCGCTGACCGAGCCGACGAGACCCGCCGTACCCGGGAAGGGCCGAACCCTCATGAGCACGCAGACCTCGACACCGCCGAACGGAGCGGCCGGGGACGAACGCTCCTCCCTGCCGAGGCTCCACCTCGCCCGCGGCGTCCTGGCCGCGCCATGGGCCCTGGCGTTCGCCCGCGCCCATGAAGAAATCGACACCGTGGCGATCACGCTGCCGGTCGCCTACCCCCTGATCGACCCAATGTCCTCGCTGCTCGACCACCGGGCGACGTCCGAGGGGGCCGAACGCCGGGTCGCCTCCTTCAACGGAGCGGTCAGCACGCTCGCCGCCGTCGCGGTCGGCATCGCCGGCGCCGGCGGCGGCGAGGCACCGGTGCTGCATGTGTTCGGCGCCTGGGCGTCGCCCCCGGCGCCGCCCAGGTGATCGTCGCCCCGCACGGCAGGCGTCCCGGTCGGGCCCTGCTGTCGGGCGGGAAGGGGGACGGCGCCGAGCACCGGCGGGTGCGAGCCCGGGCCGAGTGCGCCTTCGTCCGCACGAAGTGCTGCGAGCCGTCGACACCGGCCGAGGCCGCAGGCGCGCGGTGCCCACATCTGCGCGGGAGGTATTGTACGCCTTCTTGCCGACATTTCTGCCCTTTGTGGTATTTTCCTCACGAAAAGGGTGGATTATTTCCTCTGGTGCGCCTAGCGTGGACGCAGACAGCAATTCGAATGCACATTCGATCCGAGCGGCGGCCGCGCGGGAGCACGTCCTGCCGGACGAGGACCGCGTCCCCTGCCGGCCAGGCCCACCCGGAACCGCCGTCGCAGACGCCAGGAGAACGGCGTGAACCTCACCTTCACCACCGCCACCAAGGAACAGGCCAAGGCCCGCATCGCGCTCGCGGGCCCCACCGGGTCGGGCAAGACCTACACCGCCCTGGTCACCGCCGCCGGACTCGGCGAGCGGGTCGCCCTGATCGACACCGAGCACGGCAGCGCCGCCAAGTACGCCGACGAGTTCGCCTTCGACACCCTCCCGCTCACGACGTTCCAGCCCACCACCCTCGTCGACGCGCTCGCGGTGGCGGCCCACGAGGGCTACGACGTCATGATCGTCGATTCCCTGAGTCACTTCTGGTCCGGCACCGGAGGGATGCTGGAGCAGGTCGACAACGCGGCCAAGCGCCTCGGGGCGGGCGGCAGCTTCGCCGGCTGGAAGGAGGCGCGCCCCCAGGAGCGGGCGATGATCGACGCCCTGCTCGCCTACCCCGGCCACCTCATCGTCACCATGCGCACCAAGACCGAGTACGTCGTGGAGGCCGACGAGCGCGGCCGCAAGGTGCCGCGCAAGATCGGGCTCAAGCCCGAGCAGCGGGAGGGCATCGAGTACGAATTCGACATCGTCGGCGACCTCGACCACGAGAACACCCTGGTGATCTCCAAGTCCCGGGCGAAGCCGCTGTCCGGGACGGTGCTCCACAGGCCGGGCCCGGAGTTCGCCGAGGCCGTCCTCGACTGGCTGGAGGCCGGCAAGCCCGCCCCCTCCGTCTCCGACTACGTCACGGCGGCCACCGCGCCGGGCGTCAGCCACGAGGAGCTGCGCTCCCTGTACGAGGAGGCCCGCCGGCACAACCTGCTCGGCGCCGCCGTCCTGGACGACACCGGGGAGACCCGCACGCTCGGCCAGCTGATCGTGCGCTACGGCACCGCGGCGGCGAGGAACAGGGTCGCCGAGGACATCGAGTCCGGGGCCGGGACCGGGCGGGAGAACGGGACCGAACGGAAGGGCAAGGCCGCATGAACCTCAAGGAGCACGCCACCCGGGTCGCCGTGCTCCGGGTGCTGCGCGACGCCGTCGACGCCGAGTACCAGACCGAGCGCCACGAGGTCCTCGAGGAGCTGCGCGCGGCCCGCGCCGAACTGAACCTGAAGTCGGTCCGGGTGGCCCTGCCGGACGACACACCGGTCGCGACCCTCACCCTCGTCGACCCCGAACCGACGGTCGTGGTCGCCGACGAAGAGGCCTTCACCGCCTGGGTGGCCGCCAACCACCCCGGCGAGGTGGAGACGCTGGTCCGGGTGCGCCCCGACTGGCAGCGGCGGTTCCTCGCCCGGCTGACCCGCCTCGATCCGGTCGCCGACCCGTACACCGGCGAGACGATCCCGGGGCTGGGCGTGCTGTCGTCCTCCGAACCGCGCTCGTTCAGCCTGCGCCCCCTGCCCGGCGGGCGGGAACGGATCGCCCGCGCCCTGCACACCGGCACGCTCGACCTGCGCCGTCTGCTCCCCCTGGAGGGCGGCGAGGATCCGTGACCGCCGTCGTCACCCACCCCGACCGGGACGCGCTCGGCACGGTGTGGTTCCTGGTCTCCCAAGCCGGTCACCTCGATTGCGGCCGCTGGACGTGCGAGGACGACAAGCGGCTGCGGTGCGCCTGCGGGGCCGTCCTGTACGTGTACCGGCAGCCGGCGGAAGCGGCGGGAAGCGGTGCACCGGCGTCGCCCGGGCCGCTCCCCCGCGGAAGGGAAGAGCCCATGCTGCCGGCCGAGACGGCCCAACTCGTCGCCCTGGTCGCGGCGATGTGCCCGTCGATGCACCTGGAGGACACCACGACGGACGCCTGGCACCTGCTGCTCGCCGACCTGGACGTCGCCGATGTGCGGGCGGCCGTCACCCGGCTGGGCAGACAGCGGTCCCGTATCGCCGCCGCCGACATCCGCGCCGAGGTGCGCGCGATCCGGGAGGAGCGGCTCGCCCGCAACCCGCTGCCCCTGCCGGACAGCGACCCCGACGACCCGCGCCGTTATCGTGCGGAACTCCTCGCGCTGGTGACCGCGATCGCCTCAGGACAGCGGGTTCAGCGCGCACCCGCCGCCCCGGGCGGCCCGCCCTCCCACCCCACCGGCTCGAAGCGCGACCCGCGCGTCCGCTCCCTGCGCGTGCCCTGTCCCTGGTGCGGGGCCGCCGCAGGCCGCCCCTGCACCGTCCCCCGGCTCGGCATCCCGCTGAGGAGGGCCCCCGCCCACCAGGCACGGCTCCTCGCCGCCGGGCTCGCCGAGCCCGGGCCGAGGGAGGAGGGGCGAGCGAGGTGAACCCGATGATCGCCCCCGTCCGATGAGCGGGTGCCGCGAAGGCCGCCGCACCGGATCCCTGCCGTCCCCCGCCACCGCCGCTCCCCCGGAGACCCGCGCCGCCCGGTCCACCCCTCACACCTGCCCGGAGCGGCGCGGCGTCCCCCACGGGCGGCAGCACCACCGGTACGAGGCCGCCCCTCGAACCCGCACAGGCACGGGTGGGCAACCACCCGTCGCACGAGAGGAGAACCGCCATGGTCGGTGAAACCGTCGTCACCGTCGTCGGCAACCTGACCGACGATCCCGAGCTGCGCCTCACCCCGTCCGGCGACACGGTCGCGCACTTCACCGTCGCGTCCACGCCCCGCACCTTCGACCGGCAGAGCAACGAATGGCGGGACGCGGAGACGCTGTTCCTGCGCTGCTCGATCTGGCGCCAGGAGGCGGAGCACGCCGCCGAGTCCCTGACCCGCGGCACCCGCGTCATCGTCCAGGGGCGGCTGCGCCAGCGGACGTACGAGACCCGGGAGGGCGAGAAGCGGACCGTCGTCGAGCTGGAGGCCGACGAGATCGGACCGTCGCTGCGGTTCACCGCCGTGACGATCACCAAGCCCCCGCACGCCGGCGTCCCCGCCGGTTCCCGCGGCGGCCCCCGTCCCGCCGCCGAGGACCTGTTCACCCGGTCCGGCGACGGCGAACGGCCGGTCCCCGCCGAGGGCGGACGACGTGTCCCCCGGGAGGAGACGGAGCCCTTCTGACGGGTCGGCGCACCCGTACGCCGACCGCGACCGCACACCGCACCCATCCGAGGCGGACCCCATGAAGGAACAGGACCGCGAGGAAGCGCTCGAAATCGCCCTCGCCCAGATCGAAAAAAGGTTCGGCACGGGCTCGGTGATGCGCCTGGGCGACGAGCCGGAGGCCCCCGTCGAGGTCATCCCCACCGGCTCGATCGCCCTGGACCTCGCCCTCGGCGTCGGCGGCCTGCCGGGCGGCCGCGTGGTGGAGATCTACGGCCCGGAGTCCTCCGGCAAGACCACCCTGGCCCTGCACGCCATGGCCAACGCGCAAAAGGCGGGCAAGACCGCGGCGTTCATCGACGCCGAGTACGGCCTCGACCTCGAGTACGCCAGGCGCCTCGGCGTCGACACCGACGCCCTGCTGGTCTGCCAGCCGGACAACGGCGAGCAGGCACTGCAGATCGCCGACACCCTCATCCACTCCGGCGCCCTGGGCCTCATCGTCGTCGACTCCGTCGCCGCGCTCGTCCCGCGCGCGGAGATCGAGGGCGAGATGGGCGACCCGCACGTCGGCCTGCAGGCCCGGCTGATGAGCCAGGCGCTCCGGAAGACCGCCGGCGCGCTGGGGCACGCCGGAACCACGTTGGTCTTCATCAACCAGCTCCGCGAGAAGATCGGCGTGATCTTCGGCTCTCCGGAGACCACTCCCGGCGGCCGGGCACTGAAGTTCTACGCCTCGGTCCGGCTGGACATCCGCCGCATCGAGACCCTCAAGGACGGCACCGAACCGGTGGGCAACCGCACCCGCGTCAAGGTGGCCAAGAACAAGGTCGCCCCGCCGTTCAGGCAGGCCGAGTTCGACATCCTCTACGGCCGGGGCATCAGCCGCGAGGGCGAGCTGATCGACATGGGCGTGGAGCACGGCTTCGTCCGCAGGTCCGGCACCTGGTACACGTACGGGGGCGACCGGCTCGGCCAGGGCAAGGAGAACGCCCGCGCCTTCCTGAAGGGCCACCCCGACCTCGCCGACGAGATCGAGAAGAGGACCAGGGAGAAGCTGGGGATCGGAACGAAGCCGGAGACCCCGGTGGCGGAGCCCCTGGCGGACGCGGCGAGCCCGGTGGCCGTACCCGGCACCGTGCCGTTCGACCCGGCCGCGGCCGGCCGGCGCCCCACCGGACCGACTCCACCGGCCCCGACCCCGAGCAATCCGGTCCCCCGGATCCTCCTCGACAGCAGCCCGGCCGGACCGTGAAGACCGGCCCGCCGCTCCCCCACCCCGGCACGAGGCGAACGCCGGTCGACCGGGACGGCGCCACGCTCTCCAGCACCCCCACGCCCCGGGACGGCACCATGCTCTCCAGTACCGCCACGCCCCGAAACGAGACACCTGCTCCGCACAGGGCCGCCACCGGCCGGCCCACCGCGGCGGAGCCGGCCCGCCGACCGGTCACCACCCCCGCAGACGGCCGGGACCGGGCCACCGAGGCGGCGTTGCGCCCCAAAGCCCTGGACGGGTTCATCGGCCAGGAACGGGTCCGCGAACAGCTCGACCTCGTCCTCAGGGCCGCGCGGCAGCGAAGCGCCACCGCCGACCACGTACTGCTCTCCGGCGCCCCCGGCCTCGGCAAGACCACCCTGGCGATGATCATCGCCGCGGAGATGGGAGCCCCGCTGCGCATCACCTCCGGCCCCGCCATCCAGCACCCCGGAGACCTGGCGGCGGTCCTGGCCTCCCTCACCGGGGGCGAAGTCCTCTTCCTCGACGAGATCCACCGCATGTCCCGGCCCGCCGAGGAGATGCTCTACCTGGCCATGGAGGACTTCCGCGTCGACATCGTCGTCGGCACCGGTCTCGACGCGAGCTCCATGTCCCTCGAACTGCCGCCGTTCACCCTGGTCGGCGCCACCGTCCGGGCCGGCCTGCTGCTCCCGCCGCTGCGCGACCGCTTCGGCTTCACCGCGCACATGGAGTTCTACGACCCGGCCGAGCTCCAGCGCGTGATCCACCGCTCCGCCGGACTCCTCGA
>NZ_JBVJPE010000024.1:0-102330 GCF_055582805.1 Streptomyces sp. NPDC107498
GGGGGGACCCTGTGGGAGAGTAGGACACCGCCGAACAATTTTTAGCCTCAACCCCCGGACTCCGTCCGGGGGTTGAGGCATTTTTGCGTTCTGGGCCAATTCAGGCCGGAGCGACCAGATGGGTGTCGTAGGCCAGGATGACCGCCTGGATCCGGGGTCCCGGGCGCCGGTCTTGGCGAGGATGCGGCCCACGTGGATCTTGACCGTGGATTCCGCCAGGTGGAGGCGTTCCGCAATCTCTGTGTGGCTCCAGCCCTTTCCGATGGCCGTGAGGATTTCGCGTTCCCGGTCGGTGAGGGAAGCGAGACGGGGTCCTCGGGAGGTGGGGATGCCGTCGGAGACGGCGGCAGGTGGTGGATGGAGGCGTCCAGGAGGCGGCGGGTGAGGCTCGGGGCGACGACCGCGTCGCCGGCTGCCACCGCGCGGATGCCCGCGAGGAGTTCCTCCGGCTCGGCGTCCTTCACCAGGAAGCCGCTCGCGCCGGCGCGGAGGCCGTCGTCCGCGTACTCGTCGAGGTCGAAGGTCGTGACGATCAGGATCCGGCTCCGGGCACCGGTGGCGATGACGCGGCGGGTGGCCTCGATGCCGTCCAGAGCGGACATCCGGATGTCCATGGGGTGTGGGCGAGGGGCACCCGCGCCTTCGCTCCTGCGCCCGCGTGTTTCAGGGTGTTCGTCAGGGCTTCCTGGACGACGCGGTAGACCGTCAGTTGGGCTCCTGGGGGGAGCCGTCGCGCGGTCGGGTCGTCGTGGGTCTCGAACCGTACCGGCAGGCCTGCCTTGCGTACGCCGGTGATCAGGGCGTCGAGGTCGGCCAGGGTGGGTTGGGGGTCGCGGGCCGCGGTCTCCTCGTCGTCGCGCAGGACGACGAGGAGACCGCGGAGTTCGGCGAGGGCCTGGCGGCTCGTGGTGCCGATCGCTTCGAGGGCCTGGGCGGCGCGTTCCGGGTTCCTGGCCGCCGCGTAGCGGCCGCCGTCCGCCAGGCCGGTGATGACGGACAGGTTGTGGCCGAAGATGTCGTGCATCTCACGGGCGATGCGGGTGCGTTCGGCGGCCGCCGCGAGCCGGACCTCCTGGAGGAAGGCTCCCGAGCCGTCGCTGACCAGCGTCGCGCCGGCCATCACGGCCAGGACGGCCGTGGGGTGGCGTCGGCGCCGGTGGAGCGGTAGGACGAGGGCCAGGGACAGGGTGACCACGAGCCAGGTGGGGACGGACGGGTCGCGGGCGGTGTTCCGCCACCCGCCGACCGCGTCCACGAGGGCCGCGGTCGTCCAGAGGAGGGTCACCGCGGTGTCCCACGCCCAGGGGCGGGCCGTGGCGAAGGCCCGTGCGCGGGTGAGGAGGCGTTGGGCGTGTCTGCTCGGGCCCGTCGTCGCGGGCGGCTGCGGTGTCTCCTCGGTGGTCACGCCGTCATCACCCTCATGCGTCCCGGTGCGTGAGCAACAGCGCGGGGACGGCGAGCGCCGCGGCCGCCCACAGGAGCAGGGCCAGGAGGGCCGCGCCGGGCGGGGCCGTGTCCGGGAGCGGGCTCGCGGAGCCGAGGGCGCCGGCCGCCTGCGTGGGTGGGGAAGTACCGGGCGACGGTGTCCCTCACCTCGTACGGGAGCGTCCCGAGGATCTCCGGGAGGATCAGGATCCCGCCGACGAAGGCGCCGATCGCGCCCGGCACCGAGCGGAGGGCGGCGTCGAGGCCGAGGGCGATCAGGCCCAGGAGGGTGACGCCGGCGGCGTTGCCGGCGAGGGCGGCGAGGACGCCGTCGTCGGTGAGGAGGGAGACCGTGAAGACGGTGGCGTGTAGATCGCGGCCTTCGCCCACAGGACCGGGGTGCGGCTCGGGGCGGCGGTGAGGGTCGCGCGGATCATGCCCGTCGCGTACTCGCCGGCGGTGACGAGGATGCCGAGGATGGCGAGGGCGATGCCGCCGAGCCGGGAGCCGTACCGGGTGAGGACGACGGTGTCGACGTCGGAGTCGCCGCCGCCGGAGGTGTAGGTGGCGCCCATGAGGACGCCGACGCCGAGGAGGAGCGCGGCGGAGGCGGTCCGCCTCCGGGGTGACGACCTTGACGCTCGTGCCGCCCGAGGCGCGGACGAGTTCGTCGGCGGTGGTGTCGGCGAGGAGGCGGCCCTTGCCGATGACGATCAGGTGGTCGGCGGTGAGGGCCGTCTCGCTCATGAGGTGGGAGGAGACGAGGACGGTGCGGCCCTCCGCCGCCAGGTCCTTCAGGAGCGTGCGGATCCGGAGGACGCCTTCCGGGTCGAGGCCGTTGACCGGATCGTCGAGGAAGCCGGTGGCGGAGCCGGGGCGGGCGGTGAAGCCGAGGTCCTGGACGACGGTGGTGTCCCCGTACCGCTTGGTGAGGTTCTCTGCTCGGATCACGCCTTCGACGCCAGGGAGCGGGCGGCGGCCGGGCGTCGTACCCGGGTACGGCGGTCGGCGTGCGTGCTCTCGGGAAATCGCCTTGTCAAGGGGTGCGGGGCTCGCCAGGATCGGCGGCATGGACTATTCGATACGCACCGTCCGCGCCGACGAGTGGGAGAAGACCCGCGAGATCCGGCTGGCGGCCCTCCGTGACCCGATCGCCCACCTGGCGTTCCTCGACACGTACGAGGCGGCCGTCGAGCGGCCCGACTCCTTCTGGAAGGAGCGGGCGGAGGGCGCGTCCGAGAGCGGTGACGGGAAGGTGCGGCAGTTCGTGGCCGAGGCCCCGGACGGCAGTTGGGCGGGCACGATCTCGCTGCTGGTGGAGCGGCCGTCGGACGAGGTGCGGTTCGGGGAGGCGGCGAAGGTCGACCAGACGCACATCGTCGGCGTCTACGTGCGTCCCGAGGCGCGTGGGACCGGTGTGATCGACGCGCTGTTCCAGGCGGGGGTGGAGTGGTCCTGGGCGCTGCCGGAGCCGGAGGTCGCGCGGGTGCGGTTGTACGTGCACGAGGGGAACGGGCGGGCCGCGGCGTTCTATCGGCGGTTCGGGTTCGTGGCGACGGGGGACGTGGTGGCGGTGCCGGGGGGTGACGGGGCGATGGAGGTGGAGTACGAGGTGGTGCGGCCTTCGTCCGGTGCGGGTCGGGGCGCGGGAGCCTAGGCGCGGCTAGGGGCGCCGTTCCGTCGTGCCCACCCGTTCCGCCCCGGCGGAAGGACTGCCCACGACGGAGTCCGGCCAGCGGGATCTCGCCTGTTGTTCGGAGCGCATCAGGGCCAGGGTCGGGAGGCCCTGGGTGTGGCCCGTGGCGAGGAGGTCCGGGAGCTGGGGGAGCGGGGCCACGGCGGCGACGTCGTCGAGGACGAGGGTCAGTGGTGGGTCGAGCCGACCGTCGGATGACCGTGCGGCCATGCGGCGGCCGTGCTCGACCACGTCTGCGGCGAGGGCCGTGAGGAGCGGCATCGCGCCGGGGTGGGTGCGGGGATCCTCGATCGCCTCGCCCACCACGTAGAGCGTGCCCCCTTCGGCGAGGAAAGATGCGAGTGCCAGCGAATCAGTTCGATTCGGTACGCATGCCTCCCTGATGTGGATCGAGGAGAGGGCCGCGAGCGCACGTGCCGTCAGTTCCTGTGCCAGACGGCGGCTTTCGGGGTGGGCGGTGAGCGCCGACTCCAGGAGGCCCGCCAGGCCCGAGGCGGCCTTCGGGTGGCTGCGGAGGATGCGTACGGGCTCGTGGGCGCCCGCGCCCTGCGCCCAGCGGTGGACCTGTCGGAAGGGCCGGCCGTCGACGGCGGCGGCGTGCAGCCAGCAGCGCAGGAGCGTCTCGGCGGTGTCGGCGGTGGCCGCGTCGAGGCGGGAGTGCGGGCGTACGGGGGCGAGCAGGGCGATCGCGCGTTCCTGCGCCACCGCCGGGTCCTCGCAGCGTTCGGACGGTGACCAGTGGAGCCGGGCGGGGGTGTCGCAGAGGTGGCCGGGGTCGTGCACCAGGACGGGGCCGAGTTTGCCGCGCGCGTCCTTGGTGGCGGACCAGACGGCGGGGTCGGAGGTGACGGCCAGGACCGGGCCCTCGGCGTCCAGGATCGCCTGCACGGCGGCCGGGCGGCGGGTCTCCCGGGGGGCGTAGACGGTGCGGGGGGCGGCTATGGGGGCAGGGGCGGTGGCGGGTTCGATCGCTGGTGCTGGTGCTGGTGCTGGTGCTGGTGCTGGTGCTGGTGCTGGTGCCGGTGCCGCCGTTGCTGTCGGTGTCGGTGTCGGCTTCAGCTTTGGGGGGAGTTCCTCCGTCGGGCGGCGCGGGGCCGGGGGCGCGGCGGGCTCCTCCCGTACCCCTACGGGCGTCCCCTCGTACGTGCCCGCCTTGCGCTTCGCGCGGACCGCGCGCCAGCGGGCCAGGGTGCCGAGGACGAAGACGGCGAGGACCATCAGGATCATCGCCTCGCCGATCACCAGGCCCCAGAAGAGGCCGTGTCCCGACAGCTGGTCCGGCGGGGTCGCCGGCCAGGCCGCCGGGAGGTCGGTCGGGGCGGTCGCCAGGGAGCGCAGGGCCGACGGGGTGCCCGTGAAGGCGACTCCCCGCGGCCAGGCTCCGTGGGCGAAGAGGCCGGCGAGGCCGGTCGCCGTCCACACCAGGACCGTGAGGCCGAGGAGGAGGGCGAACAGGCTGAGGAGCAGCCCGTCGGAGATCCCTCCGCCTCCCTTCCGCGCCTGTTCCATCTATGCCACCGTCGACTGCGAAGTGCCGTTCATCTGCTGCTCGACGAGCATCGCCCGCTGCTCCGTCTCCCACTCCAGTTCCGGGTCCGCGACGGAGGACTCCGTCATGGCGCGGTCGGTGTAGACGAGCGGGCGTTCCTTCTCGGTGATGAGGTGCTTGACCACCTGCACGTTGCCGTTGACGTCCCAGACCGCGATGCCGGGGGTGAGGGTCGGGATGATCTCGACCGCCCAGCGGGGCAGGCCCAGGACGCGGCCCGTGTTGCGTGCCTCGTCGGCCTTCTGGGCGTAGATGGTCCGGGTGGAGGCCATCTTGAGGATGGCCGCGGCCTCCTTCGCCGCCGCTCCGTCGACCACGTCGGAGAGGTGGTGGACGACCGCGACGAAGGACAGGCCGAGACGGCGGCCGAACTTCAGGAGCCGCTGGAACAGCTGCGCCACGAAGGGGCTGTTGATGATGTGCCAGGCCTCCTCGACCAGGAAGATGCGCTTCTTCCGGTCGGGGCGGATCCAGGTGTGTTCCAGCCAGACGCCGACGATCGCCATGAGGATCGGCATGGCGATGGAGTTGCGGTCGATGTGGGAGAGGTCGAAGACGATGAGCGGGGCGTCCAGGTCGATGCCGACCGTGGTCGGGCCGTCGAACATGCCGCGCAGGTCGCCGTCGACGAGGCGGTCGAGGACGAGGGCGACGTCCAGGCCCCAGGCCCGCACGTCGTCTATGTCGACGTTCATCGACTCGGCCGATTCGGCCTCCGGGTGGCGCAGGCGCTCGACGATGTCGGTGAGGATCGGCTGCCGGTCGGTGGTGTGCTCGGTGACGTGGGCGTGGGCGACCTTGAGCGCGAAGCCGGAGCGCTCGTCGAGGCCGTGGCCCATCGCCACCTCGATGATCGTGCGGAGCAGCGCGAGCTGGCCCGTGGTGGTGATCGAGGGGTCGAGGGGGTTGAGGCGGATTCCGGCGTCGTTGGCGACCATCGGGTCCAGGCGGATGGGGGTTATCCCCAGCTCCTGGGCGATGAGGTTCCATTCGCCGACGCCGTCCTCGCCCTGGGCGTCGAGGACGACGACCTGCCGGTCGCGGAAGCGGAGCTGGCGGAGCACGTACGTCTTCTCCAGGGCCGACTTGCCGTTGCCGGACTCGCCGAGGACCAGCCAGTGCGGGGCGGGGAGCTGCTGCCCGTACAGCTGGAAGGGGTCGTAGATGTAGCCCTTCCCGCTGTAGACCTCGCGGCCGATGATGACGCCGGAGTCGCCGAGGCCCGGCGCGGCGGTCGGCAGGTAGACGGCCTGGGCCTGCCCGGTGGAGGTGCGGACGGGCAGACGGGTCGTCTCGACCTTCCCGAAGAGGAAGGAGGTGAAGGCTTCGGTGAGGACGGACAGCGGATCTCGCATGGGTCTGTGCCCCTTCGGCCCTAGCGGCGGATGCCGGTCGCGAACGGCAAGGTGTTCACAAAGGCCCGGTGGTGCTCGCGGTCGCACCACTCCAGCTTCAGGTACGACTTGCCGGCGGAGGCCCTGATCGTGCGCTTGTCCCGGGCGAGGGCCTCGGGCGAACGCGACGACACCGTGATGTACCCGACGAGGTTCACTCCTGCCGCGCCGCTGGCGAGATCTTCACCCCGCTGGTCGAGTCGTCCGTGGGCGGCGATGTCGCGCGGGTCGACCGTGCGGTTCATCTTGGCGGCGCGGCTGGCGTCGGCCTCGTCGTTGGTCTTCTCGGTGAGCATGCGCTCGATGGCGACCTCGGTGGGCTCCAGGTCCATGGTGACGGCGACCGTGCGGATGACGTCGGGGGTGTGGACGAGGAGCGGGGCGAGGAAGTTGACGCCGACCGGGGTCATCGGCCACTCCTTCACCCAGGCGGTGGCGTGGCACCAGGGGGCGCGGGTGGAGGACTCGCGGGTCTTGGCCTGGAGGTAGGTCGGTTCCATCGCGTCGAGTTCGGCGGGCCAGGCGTTCCGCTTCGTCATGGCCTGGATGTGGTCGATGGGGTGGTCCGGGTCGTACATGGAGTGCACGAGGGAGGCGAGGCGGGACTGTCCGAGGGGCTGGCGGACGCGGATGTCGGCCTCGGCGAGGCGGGCGCAGATGTCGGTGAGTTCGCGGGCCATGACGACGGCGAGGCCGGCGTCGCGGTCGAGCTTGCGGGCGCCGGAGGCGTGGCGGGCGGCGCGGGCCATGGCGTTGGCCTCGGCGGCGAGCTCGCGGGTGTAGTGCATGCAGGCGACGAGGTAGGCGCGGTGCTGCTCGCTGGAGGTGGAGACCATCGACTGGAGCTGGTCGTAGGACTCCTGGAGCCACGCGGGCGCGTGCGGGTCGCCGCGCTGGCCGACGTCCTTGGCGTGGGCGTCGGGGTCGGCGGGGAGCGTGCGGGCGAGCATCTGGAGGCGGGTCACGAAGCCGTCGCCGTTGGCGACGTGCTTGAGGAGGGTGCCGAAGCGGTCGACCAGGGCTTCCTGGTCCTCGCTGTCGCGCAGGCCGACGCCGGGGCCCTCGATCTCGATGGCGGCGGTGACGGTGCGGCGGTCGGCGTGCAGCAGGACGGCGATCTCGTCGGGGCCGAAGGGGGCGGCGAGCCAGCCGACGTTGCCGATGCCGGGGGGCGGGCCGACCTCGACCTCGCGGCCGTCGAGGCGGGTGCCGGCCTCGTGGGCGACGGAACGGTAGGTCGTGCCGCGCTTGAGCATCCGCTTGTAGCTGCGGTTGATCTCGAACCACTTGTAGAAGGTGCGGTGCTTGTACGGGAGGTACACGGCGGCGATCGCGAGCATGGGCAGGCCCGCGAGGAGGGCGATCCGCAGGGGGAGGAGGGGGACGAGGAGTCCGCTCATCATGCCGAGGAAGGCGCCGACGATGATCAGGGCGATCTCGCCGGTCTCGCGGTTCTTGCCGACGATCGCGTTCGGCCGGGCACGGCCGACGAGATACGTGCGGCGGGGCGTGACCGGCTGGGACTGGGTCGTCAACGCCCTGCACCTCCTGAGTTCTTGCGGTTGCTGTGCGGGGTGCCCGCGGTGGGGCTGCTGCTACGGGGCGGGGGCGTCGCGCCGCCGGTGCCTCCGGTGCCGCCGCCTCCGCCGCGGCTGCTGTGCGCGGCCATGCCGCCGGAGACGGGGTTGGCGGGGCGGGGGGCGGAGCCCTGGGACTGGCCTCCGCCGCTGTCGCGGGTGCTGTGGGTCTTGATGCCCTGGGAGACGAGGGACGCGGGGGAGGAGATGACGGCCGCGGCCGCGTTCTCGCCGGCGCGGTGGAGGCGGTTGTCGCGGGAGGCGGCGATCTCGTCGCCGAAGCCGGGGACGAAGCGGTAGATCATCGCGGAGGCGAAGATGGCCAGCAGGATGATCGAGAGGCCGGAGACGACGGCGGAGACCGAGTCGGGGCCGGTGCCGGAGGAGAGCGCGCCGGCCAGGCCGAGGACGATCACGATGACCGGTTTGACCAGGATGATCGCGATCATGATGCCGGCCCAGCGGCGGACGTGGCCCCACATGTTCTTGTCGACGAGGCCGGAGTAGACGACGACGCCGAGGAGGGCGCCGACGTACAGCAGGACGGCGCGGAGGAACAGCTCCAGGTAGAGGACGCCGGCGGCGAGGACGGTCACCAGGGACACGATGATCAGCATGATGGGGCCGCCACCGATGCTGTCGCCCTTCTGGAGGGCCTCCTTGAAGCTGCCGAAGAAGATGTCGGTCTGTTTGCCGGTTCCGGAGGCGATGACCTCGGTGATGGCGTCGGTGGCGTTGACGACGGTGTAGAGGATCAGGGGCGTGAACGCGGAGGCGAGGACCGTCAGCCAGAGGAAGCCGATGGCTTCCGAGAGGGCCGTGGTGAGGGGGACGCCGCGGACGGCCCGCTTGGCGACGGCGAGGAGCCAGAGGAGGAGGGTGAGGAAGGTGGCGGCGGCGAAGACGATCGCGTAGCGGCCGAGGAACTGCATGTTGGTGAAGTCGACGTCGGCGGTCGCCTTGACGGCCTTGGAGAGCTCGTCGACGACCTTGATGGCGGCGTCGGCGAAGCCGCGGGAGAGGGAGGTGAGGGGGTCGAGGGCGGTGGTGGGGTCGGTTGCGGGGGTCTTGTCGGCGCCGCCGGTTCCGGCGCGGCCGTTCTCGCAGTAGTCCCGTGCGGGGCCGCGGATGAGGTCGCAGGGGTTGTTGCTGCCGCTCGGGCCGGGGCTGGGAGTGGGCGTGGGGGCGGCGAGGGCGCGGCCGGCGAAGAGCACGGCGGCCGTCTGTGCCGCGCCGAGCGCAGCGGCGATCCTGGTGCCGCGCGGGAGGCGCTTACCGGGCATAGGTGAAGCCTCCGAACTGACCGACCGCGTCGCTCATCTCTTCCGCCGTGGACGCCCGCTGGTCCCGGCCGACGGGCACCGGGCCGTCCTTCTGGTCGAACCCGGTGACCTTCCAGTCGCCGTCGACCCACTGCAGCTCGTACGAGCCGGTGTACCAGGCCTCGGAGACGGGGTTCTTGGAACCCTCGCCGGCCATGCCGAAGAGGGAGGAGTACCAGACCGCCACCGTGGCCTTGTCGTCCGTGTAGTCGTCGACCTTCGATCCCACGGGGACGATGCGGGAGATGAACGTCATGCCCTGCGGGGCGGAGCCGTCGTCCTGGAGTCCGATCCGGCTGAGGAACCCCTTGTCGGCGTAGACCTTGTCGAGGTCGTCCTGGCGGGCGGCGACCACGGCGGGCGCGTACACGGCGTGCACGATCTCGTTCCGTGTCGCGGTGTTGAACATCTCCGCCGACCCCAGCGCCACCGCGTAGTTCGTCGCCGCGCTCTGGGCGCCCTGGTCGTCGTGGGTGTAGCCGGTGGGGATCGCGCCGTTCTTGCCGGTGACCGGGCGGACGCCCGTCGCGGCGGTGGGGGCGGCCTTGCCCGGGGTGCCGGAGCGGGGTCCGGCACCGTCCGCGTCCGCCGGTTCGCCGCCGCCGCGGTTGGCGAAGGCGATCGCGGCGATGAGGAGGACCACCACGCCCACGACCGTGATGAGGGATCGGGAACTGCGGACGGGGCGGCGGGCGCCGCCGTAGACGTCGCCGCCGTTGCCCTCGGGCAGGCGGGTCCGGGTCTGGCCCGAGCCGCCCACGCCGCCGAAGCTGTCGTGCTCGTCGCCGGGACTCATGCCGGGTGCGCCCCCTCACTCGTTCGCGGGTACGGCCGTGCTTCAACATGACTGGGCATCAGGGAACGCATTCTCAGGAAGGTCGGTCCGACGGGAGATCAGACGGCCATCCCGTACACGATGGTGAACAGCGTCCCCAGCGATCCGATGATGAAGACGCCGGTCAGGCCGGCGACGATCAGGCCCTTGCCCTGCTCCGCGCTGAACGTGTCCCGGAGGGCGGTCGCGCCGATGCGCTGCTTGGCCGCTCCCCAGATGGCGATGCCGAGGCAGAGCAGGATGGCCACGGCCATCACGACCTCGATCATCACCTTGGCCTCGTTGCCCAGGCTCCCGAAAGGTCCCCAGTTGGGGGCGATTCCACCGATGATGGTGGTGATGTCGCCCTTTTCGGCCGCCAGGTACATATAACTCACCGCCCCTGTTGGGTACTTGTGCGCCCCTGCCGGACGGCATGGGTCATCGCCCTATCTTCGCTGATGAAACCGCCCACGTGCGACGGCTTGGCGGCTCTCTTTACCCGATCCCCGCACACTTGACCGGTCTGACCGTCTTGACCTGCGGTGGTGTGACCGGTTTCCATGCGAAGAAGCGTATGGTCACTCTGTGTATCACGGAGAGTGACTCCGGGCAATGATTGTCGTTGTTGCACTCTTGGGGCGGCGTCAGGCGCCATCCCCCCGGGGCGCCCCGACGCCTAGACTGACCGCCCGGGCGTACTGCCATGAACCGAGGGGTGGTTGACGGTGCGTAGGGCTGGCAAGGCGTGGCTGTGGGCCGGTGGGGGGCTGGGGGTCTGTCTCGGCCTCGTCGCGCTGCTCGTCGTCGGCACGTACTCCGCGGCGGCCGGCATCGCCGGCGGAGCGGGCGCCAGGAACGGTGCCGTCGCCCTCGCCAAGGGGGCCGTTCCCGCCCTCTACCAGGGGCTCGTGCAGCGGTGGGGGAACCTCTGCCCCGCCATCAACCCGGCGCTGCTCGCCGCCCAGCTGTACCAGGAGAGCGGCTGGAACCCGCGGGCCGTCTCCCCGGCCGACGCCCGGGGCATCGCCCAGTTCATCCCCGGCACCTGGGCCGGGCACGGCATCGACGGGGACGGGGACGGGGACCGGGACATCTGGGACCCGCAGGACGCGATCCCGTCCGCCGCCTCGTACGACTGCGAACTCGCCGGCTACGTGAAGGACGTCCCCGGGGACCCGGCGAGCAACATGCTGGCCGCGTACAACGCGGGTGCGTACCGGGTCATCAGGCACGGCGGGGTGCCGCCCATCAGCGAGACGCAGAACTACGTCCGCATCATCCGGTCCCTGGAGAAGAGCTTCGCCCGGCCGGTGGGCCGCGTCGCGCCCTCGCAGCAGGCCGCCGCCGCCATCCACTACGCGCAGCAGAAGCTGGGCACCCCGTACCTCTGGGGCGGTACGGGCACGGCCGCGGAGAACGGGCGCTTCGACTGCTCCGGGCTCACCCAGGCCGCGTACGACGGCGTCGGCGTGCGGCTGCCGCGCGTCGCCAACGACCAGTACAACGCCGGGCCGCACCCGAGCCGGGACGAGCTGCTCCCGGGCGACCTGGTGTTCTTCTCGGACGACCTGACCAACTCCCGGGCCATCCGGCACGTCGGCATCTACGTCGGCGGCGGCTACATGATCGACGCCCCGCGCACCGGGGCCGTGATCCGCTTCGACCGGATCGACACCCCGGACTACTTCGGCGCCACCCGGGTCACCCAGGAGGGCGCGGCGGCGCTGCCCACCCGTCTTCCGCGGGCCTGAGGGGAGCAGACGGGCCGTCGGACGGGCTTCGGGGCGTATCGGGCATGGCCGGAACTCTCCGTCATGCCCGGGCCCTGGGCTGCGGCGGGCCGTCACTCTTCGATAACGTCGGCATGATCCACCGGAGAGAGCGGAACGTACGCCTCAGGCGGTTCGTTCCCTGATCCGACCGCTCTGACCACGGGGGTTGGAAACCAGACACGAGAGCAAGGGGCCGCAGCAGATGGCTGGACTCGCATCGGACGGCTCGAACCCCGATGTCGGCCTGCTCTACGACATCAACGGACTGGCCAGGGCCGCTCCGCCGTGGTTCGACCGCGTCATGGAGTTCGTCGGCGAGTACGGGATCGTGCTCGCCACGGTCCTCGTCGTGCTCTGGTGCTGGTGGAGCGTCCGCCGGCGCGGCACCCCCGCCGACTCCGTCTCGGCCGTCGCCGGGCTCGTGTGGGCCCCGCTGGCGGCCGGCATCGCCCTCCTGGTCAACGTCCCCATCCGCGGCTTCGTCGAGCGCCCCAGACCCTTCAGGGACCACCAGGGCCTGGAGGTCCTCGTCGACGGGAAGACCGACTTCTCCTTCGTCAGCGACCACGCCACGCTGACGATGGCGCTCGGCGTCGGAATCTTCGTCGCCCACCGCCGCTTCGGCCTCGCCGCCCTCGGCCTCGCCCTCGCGGAGGGCTTCGTCCGGGTCTACATGGGCGTCCACTACCCGACCGACGTGATCGGCGGCTTCGCCCTCGGCACGGCCGTGGCGCTGCTCCTCGCCCCGGTCGCGCTCGCCCTGCTGACGCCCGTCGTCTCCGCCGTCGCCCGCTCCGGCCGCGGCGCCCGGCTCGTCCGCTCCCGCCGGGTCGACGCGGCGCGCCGCCCCGAGGCCGTCGGCATCCCCGAGCCCCGGCTCGGCGGCCCCGCCGCCGGTCAGAGCGACCTCGCGGCCTAGGGCCTGTCGTCACCTTCCCGTCTGCCCCGCCCTTCGGGCGACGGCGGGAAGGTGACGACAGTCCCCAGGGCCGATCCGGGGCGGCCCTAGGAGCCGTTCGTGCGCAGGTGTTCGGCCGCGTCCGTACGGGCCTTGTCGCGGGATCTGCGGGCCGGGCCCGTCCAGCCGCAGCTGCACCGTGCCAGCGCGAACGAGCCGCGCTCCGTCGTCGTGGTGGTGTGGGAGGAAGCCTGCGCGTGCACCCCACCACCGTACTGCGCGTGACGGCACGCCCCGACCGTCGTTATGCGGATCGGGTGTCCCCGGGGCCCGCGGGCCCCGGGGAGGCGGTGCCGGGCAAACAGCGGTGAGGCGTTGGGGGTTGGCGGCGATGGTGGTGCAGCGGTACGGGCGTCCGCGGGGCTTCGGGGGCGGGGCGTTCGCCGCCGCCGTCCTGGTCGGCTCCCTCGTCGGGACCGCGGCGGTCACGGGCTGCGCCGCCCCCGGGGACCCGGAGGCGATGGCCGCCGACCCCGCCCTCGTCGTGCGGAACGCCGCCGACGCCCTGGCGAGGGCCGGCACCTCCAAGGCGAGCACCTCCATGGAGATGGCCGCCGGCGGGACCCGGGTCACCATCCGGGGCGAGGGCGGCTACGACTTCCGGCGCCGCACCGGGCGGCTCCAGGTGCTGCTGCCGAAGGACCCGGCGGGGGCGAGCGAGCACCGGCCGATCACCGAGCTCCTCACCCCCGGCGCGCTCTACATGAAGAACCGGGGCGCCGGGGTGCCCGCCGACAAGTGGGTCCGCGTCGACACCGCCGCCCTCGACGACGGGAACCTCGTCACCAACGGCGCCACCGATCCGGCCGTCGCGGCGGAGCTGCTGCGGGGCGCCCGCGAGGTCACGTACCTCGGCGAGATCGATCTGGCAGGGGTGAAAGTCGGCCACTACCGGGGCGTCGCCGACATCGCGCACGCCGCCCGGGCCGCCTCGCCGCAGCTGCGCGGGGCGCTCGCCGCGGCGGCGAAAGGGTTCGCCGAGGACGCGGTGCCCTTCGACGCGTACCTCGACGGCGAGGGGCGGCTGCGGAAGGTGCGCCACCAGTTCAGCTTCAGCAACCAGGGCCGGACGGTCGCGGTCGCCTCGACGACGCTGCTGTACGGCTTCGGGGCCCCCGTCGAGGTGAAGCTGCCGGACCGCCGGGACATCTACGCCGGGAAGATCGAGGCCTGAACCGGCCCCGCGACGGCACGGACCATCGGCAAATGGTCCAGACGTGTCATGCGCCGTGCGCCCCGCCGTACCTACGCTGGGAGACCGCTGGGAGACCGACGCCGGCAGGAAGAGGTGGATGCGCGTGGCCCCGCCCGGTACAGCAACCGTGCCCGCAGACCCGGACTGCGTCGCCCTCGCGGAGATCGAGCTCTGCGGCGAGCTGATCATCGCGGCGTCGGCCGCGGACGGGGAGCGGCTCAGCGACGACCGGATCGACGAGGTGCTGCGGGTGGAGGCGGAGCGGGCCGCGGAGGAGCTCTGACGGCACGGTCCCGCTCCGCCCGCCTCAGGTGCGCATCATGCGGGCGATGGCCTTCGTGGCCTCCTCGACCTTCTCGTCGATGCCCGAGCCGGTGGCCGCCGCGTCCGCGACGCAGTGCCGCAGGTGCTCCTCCAGGAGCTGGAGGGCGAAGGACTGGAGCGCCTTCGTCGAGGCCGAGACCTGCGTGAGTATGTCGATGCAGTAGACGTCCTCGTCGACCATCCGCTGGAGACCGCGGATCTGGCCCTCGATCCGGCGCAGCCGCTTGAGGTGCTCGTCCTTCTGCTTGTGGTAGCCGTGCACGCCGTGGTCGTGCCCGTGCGCGTGGTCGGCCGGCTCGACGGCCCCGACGGCCTCGGGGGTGACCTGGTCCGCCTCGGTGGTCGTCATCGCGTCCTCCCGTTGTCCAGAAAAGGGGGTGTATACCCCTCGTGGGTATATGGTACCGATCCTCGCCGATCCGGGCGGGGGTCCGTGCAGTTCACTGTGCCCGATGGGCGACACTGAGAGACGCCGGTTAGCCGTGGCCGGATGATGCGCCTAGCATCAGCCTGACCGAAACCCAGCACCCCGAGGACCTCACGTGCGATTTCGTCTGACCCCCAGGGAGACGAGCTTCTACGACATGTTCGCCGCGTCCGCGGACAACATCGTCACGGGCTCCAAGCTCCTGATGGAACTGCTCGGAGCGGAGCCTTCCGCCCGGGCCGAGATCGCGGAGCGGATGCGGGCAGCGGAGCACGCCGGTGACGACGCCACCCACGCGATCTTCCACCAGCTGAACTCCTCCTTCATCACACCCTTCGACCGCGAGGACATCTACTCCCTCGCTTCGTCCCTCGACGACATCATGGACTTCATGGAAGAGGCCGTCGACCTGGTCGTCCTCTACAACATCGAAGAGCTCCCCAAGGGTGTCGAGCAGCAGATCGAGGTCCTGGCCCGGGCGGCGGAGCTGACCGCCGAGGCCATGCCGAACCTGCGGACGATGTCGAACCTCACCGAGTACTGGATCGAGGTCAACCGCCTCGAGAACCAGGCGGACCAGATCCACCGCAAGCTGCTCGCCCACCTCTTCAACGGCAAGTACGACGCCATCGAGGTGCTGAAGCTCAAGCAGGTCGTGGACGTACTGGAGGAGGCGGCCGACGCCTTCGAGCACGTGGCCAACACGGTGGAGACCATCGCGGTCAAGGAGTCCTGAGCTTCGTGGACACCTTCGCTCTGATCGTGACCATCGGTGTCGCGCTCGGCTTCACGTATACGAACGGCTTCCACGACTCCGCCAACGCCATCGCCACCTCGGTGTCGACCCGGGCGCTGACCCCCCGGGCGGCGCTGGCGATGGCGGCGGTCATGAACCTCGCGGGCGCCTTCCTCGGCAGCGGCGTCGCGCACACCGTCAGCAAGGGCCTGATCGAGACGCCGACGGGCAACTCGGGGATGGGCATCCTCTTCGCCGCGCTGCTCGGCGCGATCGTCTGGAACCTGGTCACCTGGTACTTCGGTCTTCCCTCGTCCTCCTCGCACGCGCTCTTCGGCGGCATGGTGGGCGCGGCGCTCGCGGGTGGCACGGAGGTCATCTGGTCGGGCGTCCTCGAGAAGGTCGTCATCCCGATGTTCCTCTCGCCGACCGTCGGCCTCATCGCCGGTTACCTGGTGATGACCGCGATCCTGTGGATGTTCCGCAAGTCCAATCCGCACAAGGCCAAGCGCGGCTTCCGCATCGCGCAGACCGTCTCGGCGGCCGGCATGGCGCTGGGCCACGGCCTCCAGGACGCGCAGAAGACGATGGGCATCGTGGTGATGGCCCTGGTCATCGGAGACGTGCAGAGCGCGGACGCGCCGATCCCGGTGTGGGTGAAGTTCGCCTGCGCGGTGATGCTCTCGCTCGGTACGTACGCGGGCGGCTGGCGGATCATGCGGACCCTCGGTCGCAAGATCATCGAGCTGGACCCGCCGCAGGGCTTCGCCGCGGAGACGACGGGCGCGTCGATCATGTTCGTCACCGCCTTCCTCTTCAAGGCGCCGATCTCCACGACCCACGTCATCACCTCGGCGATCATGGGCGTGGGCGCGACCAAGCGGGTCAACGCGGTCCGCTGGGGCGTCGCCAAGAACATCGTCATGGGCTGGTTCATCACGATGCCGGCGGCGGCACTGGTCGCCGCCGTGAGCTACTACGTCGTGCAGCTGGTCTTCGGGTAGTTGCTTCCGTACGGAAATGGGCCCGGCTCCCCCTGTGGGGGAGCCGGGCCCTTCGTCTTGCGGTGGCACCGCCATGCAGCACCACAAGACGGGTCTTAGCCGAAGCGGCCGGAGATGTAGTCCTCGGTCGCCTGGACGCTCGGGTTGGAGAAGATGCGCTCGGTGTCGTCCAGCTCGATCAGCTTGCCGGGCTGGCCGACGGCCGCCAGGTTGAAGAAGGCCGTACGGTCCGAGACGCGGGCGGCCTGCTGCATGTTGTGCGTCACGATGACGATCGTGAAGCGCTCCTTCAGCTCGCCGATGAGGTCCTCGATGGCGAGGGTGGAGATCGGGTCGAGCGCCGAGCAGGGCTCGTCCATCAGCAGGACGTCCGGCTCGACCGCGATCGCGCGGGCGATGCACAGACGCTGCTGCTGGCCGCCGGAGAGGCCGGAGCCCGGCTTGTTGAGGCGGTCCTTGACCTCGTTCCAGAGGTTGGCGCCCTTGAGGGAGCGCTCGACGATGTCGGCGAGCTGGGACTTCTTGTAGGTGCCGTTGAGGCGCAGGCCCGCCGCCACGTTGTCGAAGATCGACATGGTGGGGAAGGGGTTCGGGCGCTGGAAGACCATGCCGACCGTGCGGCGCACGGCGACCGGGTCGACGTTCGTCCCGTACAGGTTCTCGTCGTCCAGCATCACCTTGCCCTCGACGCGACCGCCGGGGGTGACCTCGTGCATGCGGTTCAGGGTGCGCAGGAAGGTGGACTTGCCGCAGCCGGACGGGCCGATGAAGGCCGTCACGGAGCGGGGCTCGACGGTCATCGAGATGTCGTCGATCGCCTTGTGGGCGCCGTAGTAGGCGGAGAGGCCGCTGACGTCGATTCGCTTGGCCATATCAATCACTTCCAGTGTGCCGCGTCAGCGGCCGGTCTTGGGGGCCTTCCAGCGGGCGATGCCGCGGGCCACCAGGTTGAGGATCATGACGAAGGCGATCAGGACGAGCGCGGCGGCCCAGGCGCGGGCCACGGCGGCGTCGGTGCCGACCGCGTACTGCTCGTACACGTAGAGCGGCAGGGAGGACTGGGCGCCTTCGAAGGGGTTCGGGTTGATGAGCTTCGTGCCGAACACGAGGAGCAGGACCGGGGCCGTCTCACCGGTGATGCGGGCGACCGCGAGCATGACGCCCGTGGTGATGCCGCCGATCGCGGTGGGCAGGACCACCTTCAGGATGGTGCGCCACTTGGGGATGCCGAGGGCGAGGGAGGCCTCGCGGAGCTCGTTCGGGACGAGCTTGAGCATCTCCTCGGTGGAGCGGACCACGACCGGCATCATCAGGATGGCGAGGGCCATCGCGCCGGCGAAACCGGAGGGGCCGAAGCCCAGGATCAGGTTCCAGGTGGCGAGGACGAAGAGGCCGGCGACGATCGACGGGATGCCCGTCATGACGTCGACGAAGAAGGTGACGGCCTTGGCGAGCTTCCCGTTGCCGTACTCGACGAGGTAGACGGCGGTGAGGAGGCCGATCGGCGCGGCGATCAGGGTCGCGATGCCGACCTGCTCGATGGTGCCGAGCAGCGCGTGGTAGACGCCGCCGCCGGCCTCGGCGTCGAGGACGCCGTTCATCGAGTGGGTCAGGAAGTAGCCGTCGAGGACCTGCACGCCCTTGCTGATCGTGACCCAGGCGAGGGAGAGCAGCGGCACGACGGCGAGGACGAAGCTCACCCAGATCAGGCTGGTGGCGACGCGGTCC
This sequence comes from Streptomyces sp. NPDC107498, assembly GCF_055582805.1. NCBI lineage: Bacteria > Bacillati > Actinomycetota > Actinomycetes > Kitasatosporales > Streptomycetaceae > Streptomyces > Streptomyces sp. NPDC107498. Next base: position 17,925 of record NZ_JBVJPE010000024.1, read on the forward strand.
CTGGCCTGGCGGCTGCCCTCGACCTTGGTGGTCACGGCGAAGGTGACGACGACGAAGAGCAGCGCGGCGATCAGGCCCCACTGGACCTTGCTGTGCCAGCCGGCGCCGAGGCCGATGCCGATGCCTCCGGCGATCGAGGCCGCGGCGACGGCGGCCGGGGTCCAGCGGGGGAGCCGGGCGTGGGAGAGCGACCCGCGGCGCGGGGCGGTCGAGACCGGACGGTCCTGTATGGCGTGGCTCATGCCGCGGCCCCCGAGTACTCCTTGCGGCGGCCGATGATCCAGCGGGCGGCGCCGTTGACCAGCAGGGTGATGACGAAGAGGACGAGACCGGAGGCGATCAGGGCGTCCCGGCCGTATGCGTTGGCCTCGTTGAACTTGGCGGCGATGTTCTGCGCGAAGGTGCCGCCGCCCGGGTCGAGCAGGTGGCCCGAGAGCACGAAGCTGGGGGAGAGGACGACGGCGACGGCCATCGTCTCGCCGAGGGCGCGGCCGAGGCCCAGCATGGAGGCGGAGATGATGCCGGAGCGGCCGAAGGGCAGCACCGACATGCGGATGACCTCCCAGCGCGTGGCGCCGAGGGCGAGGGCGGCTTCCTCGTGCATCCGCGGGACCTGGAGGAAGACCTCACGGGTCACGTTGGTGATGATCGGAAGGATCATGATCGCCAGCAGGATGCCCACGGTGAAGAGGTTGCGGGCGACGCCGTCGCTGGACTTGTCGAAGACGTACGTCCAGCCGAAGTACTGGTCGAGCCACTTGTTGAGGCCGTCCAGGTACGGGACGAGGAAGATCGCGCCCCAGAGGCCGTAGATGATGCTGGGCACGGCGGCGAGCAGGTCCACGACGTACGCGAGCGGCTTGGCCAGCTTGCGCGGCGCGTAGTGCGAGATGAAGAGGGCGATCCCGATCGCGACCGGCACGGCGATGAGCATCGCGATGACCGAGGAGACGACCGTGCCGAAGGCGAGGACGGCGATGCCGAAGACCGGCGGGTTTCCGGCCGGGTTCCACTCGAAGGTGGTGAAGAAGTTGGTGCTGTCGTCCGAGATGGCGAGGACGGCACGGTAGGTCAGGAAGACCGCGATCGCGGCCATGATCACGAGGAGGGTGATGCCGGAACCTCGGGACAGGCCGCTGAAGATGCGGTCCCCGGGGCGGGTCGCGCTCTTGGCGCGCCGGCTCCCTTGTATGTCAGGTGTGGTGGTAGCCATCGGTTTTCTCCGGTCTGCGGGTCCCGTACGTCCCCTGCGGGGGTACGGGGGCCCTGGCGGCGGTGCACCGGATGCCGGGGGCGGCCCCTCCACGGGAGGTGAGGGGCCGCCCCCGGCCGGGGGTCAGGACAGGGTGGGGACGATCGCGCGGACCTTGGCCGCGATCTCGGCCGGGAGCGGGGCGTAGCCGGCGTCGGCGAGGACCTTCTGGCCCTCCTCGCTGGCGGTGTAGGTGAGGAACGCCTTCAGGGTCGGCAGGGTCTCCGCCTTGTTGCCCTTGTCGCAGGCGATCTCGTACGTGACGAGGGTCAGCGGGTAGGCGCCCTCGGCCTTGGTGGTGTAGTCGAGGGAGAGGGCCAGGTCGCTGCCGGTGCCCTTGACCTTGGCGGCGGCGATGGCCTTCGAGGCGTTCTCCGTGCTGGCGGCGACCGGGGCGGAGGCGCCGGTGTTGATGCTGACCGTGGAGATCTTGTTGGCCGTGGCATAGGAGAGCTCGAAGTAGCCGATGGAGCCCTCGGCGTCCTTGACCGCGGTGGCGACGCCGGAGGAGCCGTTGGCGGCCTGGCCGCCCGGGGCGGGCCACGACTTCGTCTTCGGGTCGTACTTCCAGGCGTCCTTCGCGGTGGCCGAGAGGTACTTGCCCAGGTTCTGGGTGGTGCCCGACTCGTCCGAGCGGTGGAAGGCCTGGATGGTGGTGTCGGGGAGCTTCGCGCCCGGGTTCAGCTTGGCGATCGCCGGGTCGTTCCACTTGGTGATCTTCGTGTCGAAGATCTTGGCCAGGGTGGGGGCGTCCAGGACGAGGTTGTCCACGCCGTCCAGCTTGTAGCCGATGGCGATGGGGCCGCCGACCATCGGCAGGTTGACGCCCTTGCCGCCCTTGCAGATCTTCTGCGACTCGGCGACCTCTTCGTCCTTGAGGGCGGAGTCGGAGCCGGCGAAGGTGACCTGGCCCTGGTTGAACTTGGTGATGCCGCCGCCGGAGCCGATGGCCTGGTAGTTGACCTCGACGCCGGAGCACGCGGCCTGGAAGTTCTTGACCCACAGGTCCATGGCGTTCTTCTGCGCGCTGGAGCCGGCGGCGAGGAGCTGGCCCTTGGCACCGTCGCACGCGATGTTCGACGCGGCGGCGGAGGAGGACTTGGTGCCGCCGTCCTTGGTCGGGGTGTCCGTGTTGTTGTCCGAGCCACACGCCGAGAGGACGAGCGCACCGGAGACGACGAGGGCACCGATCGCGGAGGCGCGAAGCCCGTTCTTGCGCGAAAGCTTCACTTTCGGGTGTTCCTTCCAGAAGCCGCCTTGTCGCGGACCGTGATGTCCTGACCGTTCTACGGCGGCGTGTGTCGGTTGGTCGGTGCGTCCTTGTGCTCCTTGCACCGTGTAAGGCCGAAATTAGGCAGAACAGGTGAAGCGGTCGACGGGGGAGGGTGAACGGAAAGTGAACCGTGCCGGAAGCGCGGGTGCGGGGCCCTTGGGCGGGCGGCGGCCTTGGCTCCGGTGACGGGCGGTCGTTCCGCCGGGGCGGTGGCGCCCTCGTGCGCCGTTGCGGGCGGTGCCCCTGTGGTGGGCGGTGCCCACCCTGCTGCGGGCCGCACCCGCCGGGGCGGCGCTCCCGCCTACCCCGTTGTGGGCAACTGTTCCGCTGGGGCGAAGGGGGCCCCCTGCTCGAGCGAAGCCGAGAGCTTGGGGGAGGGTGGGCGCAACGGAACGGCGCCCCTGCCGGCGCCCGAGGCTCCCGCGCCCTGACCCGCACCCTGTTGCGCGCCGCGCTGTCGGTGCGGGTCCGGGCGCGGAACGCGGAGGCGCCGCCAGGGGCGCCGTCCCGTGTGCCCACCCGTCCCGCCCTGCGGGACGATTGCCCACACGGGGGGGGCCGGGGCGCCGCCCCGCAGGGTGTGGCCCGCACGGGGGACGGGGTCAGAGGGGGGTTGTGGTGAGGGCTGTGGCCAGGAGGGCGCGGTCCCTCGGTTGGGTGAGGCGGTGGTGGGCCGCCGAGGGCGGGAGCCAGAGGAGGGCGTCGATCTCCTTCGTCGGGACGAAGCCGCCGTCCAGGGCGCGGGCCGACCAGTACACGACCTCCTTGGGCCGGCCGTCCACCGTGTAGCGGACCGTCGGCAGGCGGGGGCCGAGCTCGCAGCGGCGGCCCGTCTCCTCCAGGACCTCCCGCATCGCGCACGCCTCCGCGGTCTCGCCGCGTTTCCGCTTGCCCTTCGGGTGCGACCAGTCGTCCCACTTCGGCCGGTGGACGAGGGCGATCTCGATGCCGTGGCCGGAAATCGCCGGGCGCCACAGGACGCAGCCCGCCGCCAGGATGGGTTCGAGGGTGCTCATGGGACCGGGGCCGTCGTTCTGCGCCAGGCGCGCTGGAAGGCGAAGCGCGCGGCCTCGACCTCGTGGCGCTGGTCGGCGTGGAGGACGCCCAGGGCGTAGGCGGTCGCCGGGGCGATGCGCGGGGTGCGGGCGGCGGTGGCGGCGGCCGTCGCGGCCTCGGCGGCGTCGCGGTGCCGGTCGAGGGCGCGGGCGGCCTCGTACAGGACGGAGTCCGGTTCGCCGCCGGTGTGCAGGGCCTCGGTGGCGTACCGGTGCAGGCGCAGCAGGAGCCGGGTCTGGTGCCAGGGCGCGTCCTGGCTCTCACCGGCGGCGAGGGCGAGGGCGTCCGCGTTGTACGGGTGCGCCGCCCGGGAGAGGGGGAGCGCGGCGACCGCGTCGAGGAGGCGGCGTTCGGCGAGCTCGGCCGGGCCGTCGAGGACCTCGACGGCGGGGGCCTCGCCGACGGGCCCGAGCGGCACCTCGGAGGCGAGCAGGGCGACGGCGTCGGCGATCGCGTGGAAGCGGGCGGACCCGAGCGCCTGGAGGGAGGCGGAGTGGGCGCGCGTACGGGCCAGGGTCAGCTGGCGTTCGAGGAGCGCGCCGGCCCGGGCGGCGCCGACCGTGAGGCCGGCGCCCTCCGCGCCCCGGGCCGCCGGCACCGGCCCGCTGCCGTGCGACAGGCGGGACAGCGCGTCCACCAGCCGGACGAGCCGGGAGGTGCAGGCCTGCTCCAGGGCCAGCGTGCCGGAGAGCCAGGCGAGCTCGGTGCGCAGCTGGTCGGCCCAGGCCGTGTCGAGCAGCGGCCGGAAGGTGTGGAGGGTGCCGCCGATCCGGCGGGCCGCGCCCCGCAGCGTACGGACGGCCTCCTCCGCTCCGGCCGTGTCGGAGCCGCTCTCGGTGTGCAGGCGCAGGCCGCGGAGGAAGTCCGCGGCCCGCGCGTGCAGGTAGGGGGCCAGGACCTCGCCGGCCGTGACGTCCCGGCCGTGGTCAGAGTGGTCAGGGTTGTGCACGCCGGCGCCTCCGCGCGTCGATGAGCATCTCCTGGACGTGCCGCAGGGGCCGGCCCTCGGGATCGGTCGCGTGCCGCGTCCAGTTCCCGTCGGGGCCGAGGTGCCAGGAGGAGGTGGTGTCGGACATCCCGGTCTCCAGGAGCCGGGTGAGCGCCGCCCGGTGCGCCGGGTCGGAGACCCGCACGAGGGCCTCGATCCGGCGGTCCAGGTTGCGGTGCATCATGTCGGCGCTGCCGAGCCAGACCTCGGGTTCGCCGCCGTTGCCGAAGGCGAAGACCCGGGAGTGCTCCAGGAAGCGGCCGAGGATCGAGCGGACCCGGATGTTCTCCGAGAGGCCGGTGACGCCGGGGCGCACGGCGCAGATGCCGCGGACCCAGATGTCGACGGGGACGCCGGCCCGGGAGGCCTGGTAGCAGGCGTCGACGACGGCCTCGTCGACCATCGAGTTGACCTTGATCCGTACGTACGCGGGCCGCCCGGCGCGGTGGTGCGCGATCTCCTTGGTGATCCGGGAGACCAGCCCGTCCCGGAGGGACTTGGGGGCGGTGAGCAGGCGGCGGTACGTCTCGCGGCGGGAGTAGCCGGAGAGCCGGTTGAACAGGTCGGAGAGGTCGGCGCCGACCTGCGGGTCGGCGGTGAGCAGGCCCAGGTCCTCGTAGAGCCGGGCCGTCTTCGGGTGGTAGTTGCCGGTGCCGACGTGCGAGTAGCGGCGGAGCAGCTCGCCCTCCTGCCGTACGACCAGCGACAGCTTGCAGTGGGTCTTCAGGCCGACGAGGCCGTAGACGACGTGGCAGCCGGCCTCCTCCAGCTTGCGCGCCCACTTGATGTTGGCCTGTTCGTCGAAGCGGGCCTTGATCTCGACGAGGACGAGGACCTGCTTGCCGGACTCGGCGGCGTCGATGAGGGCGTCCACTATCGGGGAGTCGCCGGAGGTCCGGTACAGCGTCTGCTTGATCGCGAGGACGTCCGGGTCGGCGGCGGCCTGCTCCAGGAAGGCCTGCACGGACGTGGAGAAGGAGTCGTACGGGTGGTGCAGGAGCACGTCCCGTTCGCGCAGCGCGGCGAAGACGTCGGGCGCGGACGCGGACTCGACCTCGGCGAGGTCCCGGTGGGTGCCGGCGACGAACTTCGGGTACTTCAGCTCCGGCCGGTCCTGTCCGGCGATCCCGAAGAGGCCGGTGAGGTCGAGCGGGCCGGGCAGCGGATAGACCTCGGCGTCGGAGACCTTCAGCTCGCGCACCAGCAGGTCGAGGACGTACGGGTCGATGGACTCCTCGACCTCCAGGCGCACCGGGGGCCCGAAGCGGCGCCGCATGAGCTCCTTCTCCAGGGCCATGAGCAGGTTCTCGGTGTCGTCCTCCTCGACCTCCAGGTCCTCGTTCCTGGTCACCCGGAACATGTGGTGCGCGAGCACCTCCATGCCGGGGAACAGCTCCTCCAGGTGCGCGGCGATGACGTCCTCCAGGGGGACGTACCGCTGCGGGGAGGCCTCCAGGAAGCGGGTGAGCAGCGGCGGCACCTTCACGCGCGCGAAGTGGCGGTGGCCGCTGACCGGGTTGCGCACGACCACGGCGAGGTTGAGGCTGAGGCCGGAGATGTACGGGAAGGGGTGGGCCGGGTCCACGGCCAGCGGGGTGAGGACCGGGAAGATCTGCTGCCGGAAGAGGGTGAAGAGCCGCGCCTGCTCCTTCTCCGTGAGCTCGGGCCAGCGGATCAGGTGGATGCCCTCGTCGGCGAGGGCCGGGGCCACGTCCTGCTGGTAGCAGGCGGCGTGCCGGGCCATGAGCTCGCGCGAGCGGGTCCAGATGAGGTCGAGGACCTCGCGGGGCTGGAGGCCGGAGGCGGAGCGGGTGGCGACGCCGGTGGCGATGCGGCGCTTCAGTCCCGCGACGCGGACCATGAAGAACTCGTCGAGGTTCGAGGCGAAGATCGCGAGGAAGTTCGCCCGTTCGAGGAGGGGGGTCGTCGGGTCCTCGGCGAGTTCGAGGACGCGCTCGTTGAAGGCGAGCCAGCTGCGTTCCCGGTCGAGGAAACGCCCCTGCGGCAGGTCGTCGCCGAGCGCGCCGTCGTCCTCGTACGTGTCGGGATCGGCGTCCAGGTCGGGATCGATGTCGGTCACGACGGCCCCGTTCACCACGTGCGCGCGGTGCGCCGTTATGGAACCGAGGGACGGCGCGGTGGACGACGTCTCGGAGGACAGGACGGACGGCGTGGCGGAGGGCTGGACCGGGACCTCGGCGGGCTGCTGGCTCATGGCCCCATTCTTCCGCGCGAAGGGGTGGGCGGGCGCGTCGGAGCGGGCCGTGGGGGAGGGAAGTCTCCCCTTGGGGAGAGCGGTCACGGAGCGCTTCATTGCGTGAGCGTCGCAAGCGCGTCTGAATGGCCGGTAACGACGACATGTCGTACGGGAATCGGGGGCGGGGCCCTTGTCGGCCCCGCCCCCCTCTTCGTCTACGCGTGTCCTCTACGGGCGCCCTCCGGGTCGGTGCCACGGGTGCTGGGCGCGCAGCACCCGGAAGGCGACGAGGGCGACGAGGGCGGCGAGGGCGAGGCAGATGCCGGTCTCGACGAGCTGGAGGGGCCAGTAGTGCGAGGCGGGGTGGACGTCGAGGAACCCGGTGACCCCGCCGCGGTCGGTCATGCACCGCTCGACGGTGTCCGGCTGGGCGGCGAGGCAGTCCTTCCAGAGGATGCGCTCACCGGATGCCGTGAGCATGCCCCGGTCCAGTGGCCAGGCGTGGCCTTCGGCCGACAGTCCGGTGCCGGTCAGGGTACGGGCCGGCCAGAGGTCGTCGCGCAGTCGGGAGAGGGCCGCCAGGGCCGCCCCGATGGCGAGGGCAGCGACCCCCATCGCGACGACGGTGCGCCGGGCGAGGACGCCGGCGGCCGTGCCCAGGGCGAGGCCCAGGAGGGCGTGCGCCACCGGCACGGTGCCGAACGAGACGAACATGGTCGGCTCGTACCAGTAGGTGGGGAAGTCGTCGGCGGGGCCCGTCGACCAGGACCAGTGGAAGACCAGGCTCAGCAGGGAGACGACCGCGACCGTGAGTGCGGCGGGGACCGAGACCTTGGCGGCGAGCCAACGCGCCGGGCTGACGGACTGGGTCCACGCCAGCCGGTACGTGCCGGACTCCAGCTCACGGGCGAGCATCGGGCCCGCGACGAAGGCGCCGAGCAGCACGGGCAGGACGAGCATGCCCAGGGCGGCGTACTCGACGAGATGCCGGGCGAACCACCGGTCGTTGACGTAGACGGTCTGGGCCTGGAAGCAGGAGTCGTCCAGGCCGTCGGCGGTGCAGCCCGCCGCCCGCAGCGTGTCCACCGCGCCGTCCGACCACAGCCGTGAGGCGACCAGGACCGTCACCGCGACGGCCGCGAGGGCGAGCGACCACCACAGCGCCCGCCGGTGCTGACGGGACGTCACCCAGTACGGGCCCCTGAGGGCGAGGGCGCTCATGCGGAGGCTCCTTCGGTGGTGCGGAGGTGGGCGAGGAGGAGTTCCTCCAGAGAGGGTTCGGTGGCCACCCACGGGCCTTCGACGGGGCCCTCGCGGCGGACGAGGGCGGTGAGCTGACGGCCCGTCGTGCGGGACTCGACGACGGTGTGCGGGGCGAGGTCGGCGACCGGGCCGGTCAGCAGGGTGTGCGCGGCGAGCAGGCCGTCGATCGCGCCGTCGAGGCGGATGCGGCCGTCCTGCACGAGGATCAGGTGGTCGCAGGCGTTCTCGAGCTCGGTGAGGATGTGCGAGGACATGACGACGGTCGTGCCGCGCTCGGCGGCGTCGGCCAGGAGGACACCCATGAGTTCGTGCCGGGCGAGGGGGTCGAGGTCCGCCATCGGCTCGTCCAGGAGGAGCAGTTCGGGCCGCTTGCCGAGGGCGAGGGCGAGCGCGAGACGGGTGCGCTGCCCGCCGGAGAGGGAGCGGACCCGGGCGTTCGCGGGCAGGGAGCCGGCCGCGACGATGCTCTCGGCGACGGGCGGGTCCCAGCGGTCCGGATTGAGCTCGCGGCCCATTCTCAGGGTCTCGGCGACGGTGAGCTGCCCGTACAGGGGTTTGTCCTGGGCGACGTACGCGAGGCGGTCCCTCGCGGGGGCCGTGATCCGGCCCTCCGTGGGGCGCAGCAGGCCAGCGGTCAGGCCGAGGAGGGTCGACTTCCCCGCCCCGTTGGGGCCGACGACGGCGGCGACGCGGCCGGCGGGCAGGGCTAAGGTGCAGTCCTTCAGTGCCCAGGCCCTGCCGCGTCGTCGGTAGCGCAGGCCGAGGCCCTCGGCCTCGATGACCGGGTCGGTCATTCGTCCCCCTCGAAATGTTCCTTCAGTACGGATGTGAAGAGCGCGGCCACGTCCTCCCGCTCCAGTCCGGCCGCGCGTGCCCGGCGGGCCCAGTCGGTGAGTTCGCCGCGCAGGGGCGAGTCGGCGGGGCCGGTGCCGAGGGTGGCGCGGACGAAGGTGCCGAGGCCGCGGCGGGCCTCGACGAGGCCTTCGCGTTCGAGCTCGCGGTAGGCCTTGAGGACCGTGTTGGGATTGATGGCCGTCGCTTCGACGACCTCGCGTGCGGTGGGCAGCCGGTCGCCGGGTTCCAGGAGGCCCATCCGGAGGGCCTGCTTCGTCTGTTGGACGATCTGGAGGTAGGTGGCGACGCCACTGCGCCGGTCGATGCGGTACTCGACCACGATCTCGTGCACCACCCTTTCGCTAATCAAGTAGTGAAAGGGTGGTGCAAAGAAGGGGGCGGTGTCAACCGCCCCCTTCCCGGAGGGACTTAGGACTCCGTGCGGTACATCAGGTCCACCTCGTGCGTCGTGAACCCGATCCCCTCGTAGACCCGCACCGCCGCCTTGTTGTCCGCGTCCACGTATAGCATCGCCGTCGGCAGCCCCTGCGCCGCCAGGTGCCGCAGGCCGATCGCGGTCAGCGCCTTGCCGAGGCCGCCGCCCTGGGCGTCCGGCAGGATGCCGACCACGTACACCTCGCCGAGCTGCTCCTCGGCGTGCGTCTTCGTCCAGTGGAAGCCGACCAGCCGGCCGTCCTTCTCCGCGAGGAAGAAGCCCTTCGGGTCGAACCACGGCTCGGCCATCCGGTCGTCCAGGTCCCGCTGGGTGAGCGAGCCCTGCTCCGGGTGGTGGGCGAAGGCGGTGGCGTTGACGGCGAGCCAGGCCGCGTCGTCCTGCCCGGGCGTGAAGGTGCGGACGGTGACGCCCTCGGGCAGCACCGGCTCCGGGATGTCGAGCGGCACCAGGGGGCGGCGCAGCTGGCGCAGCTCGCGGAAGAGCGTCAGGCCGAGGACCTGGGCGAGGTGCCGGGCCGCCGACTTGCCGCCGTGCGCCCAGACGCGCAGCCGCTTGCCGGAGGCGTTGAGCAGTTCGGTGCCGAGGGCCCGGCCGTGGCCGCGGCCCCGGTGGGAGGGGTGGACGACCAGTTCGGCGGCCGGGGCCTCGATCGGGTCGGTCTCCTCCAGCTGGGCGTAGCCGTAGAGGCGGGGGCCGACGGTGAGGAGGAAGTGACGCACGCCCTCCCGCCTGCCGTGGCGCAGGTAGAGCCGTCCCTGCTCGGACACGGCGTGCATGCCGTCGGCCTGGTCGGCGGCCTCGAGCAGCTCCAGTACGTCCTGGATCTGCTCGGGCGTGAGCTCGTCATACGTGTGGATCTGCCGTCCCGGTTCGAGGGCCGGCGCCGTGTCGGAAGTCATGGCTACGAGCCTACGGCGACACTTCGTCAGCCAAGGGCAACTGTCTTGTAACCCACTCCCCCCTGTTGCGCTACGCGCGTTGACTCTAGGCTGCACGCGCAACGGGGGAGCAGATCAACGCCGCGAAACGGGGCAAGGGGCCTAGGGGAGAGATGGCAGCGACACAGAGGAAGAACAAGACCGTACGGCGAATTCTCGCCGCCGGCGCGGGGATCGCGACCGTCGGGGCGCTCGTCGCCACGATGCCGTCGGCCGGGGCGGCCGGGGACCCGTCCGCCGCGGGGCCGGGGACGAACGGCAAGGGATGGGGCCGGATGGTCGACGTCCAGCTGCTGTCCTTCAACGACCTGCACGGCAACCTGGAGCCGCCGGCCGGTTCGTCCGGGCAGGTCACCCGGACCAAGCCGGACGGGACGACGGAGAAGGTCGACGCCGGTGGTGTGGAGTACATGGCCACGCACCTGCGCCAGGCCCGTCAGGGGAACCGTTACTCCATCACGGCCGCGGCCGGCGACATGATCGGCGCCTCGCCGCTGCTGTCCGGTCTCTTCCACGACGAGCCGACGATCGAGGCCCTGAACAAGCTGGACCTGGACGTCACCTCGGTCGGCAACCACGAGTTCGACGAGGGCGCGCGCGAGCTGGCCCGGATGCAGAACGGCGGCTGTCACCCGACCGCCGGCTGTTTCGTCGACGGCAAGCGGTTCCAGGGCGCCGACTTCCCGTACCTCACGGCGAACGTGACGGTGGAGAAGACCGGCAGGCCGCTGCTCGACCCGTACTACATCTGGGAGAAGGACGGCGTCAGGATCGGTTTCATCGGCGTGACCCTGGAGGGCACCCCGAACGTCGTCACCGCCGAGGGCGTCAAGGGCCTGAAGTTCGGCGACGAGGTCGAGACGATCAACAAGTACACGAAGATCCTGGAGCGCAAGGGCGTCAAGTCCATCGTCGCCCTGGTCCACGAGGGCGGCATGCCGGCCTCGCAGTCCGTGAACTACGACTGCGACGGTGACGGCGACGGTGACGGCGAGGGCGTGTCCGGCGCGATCGTCGACATCGCCAAGAACGTCTCGCCGCAGGTCGACGCGCTGGTCACCGGCCACACGCACCAGGCGTACGTGTGCAGCATCCCGGACCCGTCCGGCAAGCCGCGTCTGGTCACCTCGGCCTCCTCGTTCGGCAAGCTGTACACCGACACGACGCTGACGTACGACCGCGCCACCAAGGACATCGTGCGCACGGCGGTCGCCTCCGCCAACCACGTCGTCTCGCGCGACGTGCCGAAGGCCGCGGACATGACGAAGCTGATCGAGGACTGGCGCACGCTCGCCGCCCCGGTCGCGAACCGTCCGCAGGGCTTCATCGCCGCCGACATCAACGGCCGCGGCTCCACGGCGTACGAGAAGCCGCTCGGCGACCTGATCGCCGACGCGCAGCTGGAGGGCCTGGCCCCGGCGGACAAGGGCGGCGCGCAGCTGGCCCTGATGAACCCGGGCGGCATCCGCTCCGACCTCGTCTACAAGGCGTCCGGCGCCGAGGGCGACGGGGTGGTGACGTACGGCGAGTCCTTCACCGTGCAGCCCTTCACCAACATGATGAACGTGGTCGACCTGTCCGGCGCGAACCTGATCACCGCGCTGAAGCAGCAGGTCAGCGGTTCGAACCTGAACTCGATCAAGATCCTCCAGGTCTCGAAGGGCCTCACCTACACGCTCGACATGACGAAGACGGGCGCGGACCGCGTCGTCGACGGCACGATCAGGCTGAACGGCGAGGCGATCGACCCGGCGAAGACCTACCGCGTCGCGATGAACGAGTTCCTCGCGGGCGGCGGCGACGGCTTCGGCGCCCTGGCCACCGGCACGAACAAGCTGGTCGGCGCCTCGGACCTGGACGTCTTCAACGCCTACCTGGCGGGCCACTCCTCGGCGGCGGCCCCGCTGCAGGTGCCGGCCGCGAACCGGATCACGGTCGTGCAGTAACCGTCCCGGCGTGAGGGGTGGTGTCCGCTTCGGCGGGCGCCGCCCCTTTCTCGTTCCGCTCACGGACCGCCCCTTTCTCGTTCCGCTCACGGACCGCCCTTCGGCGCCGTGACCGCGCACCCGCGCAAGACGCGTGTGCCATACGTCCGTATAGGGCGATCGTCCGGGAAGGTGCGTGCACGGGTCTGGCAGGGGCACGTCAAACACTGCCATAGTGCGGGCCATGGACCGACGACGCTTTCTCGCGGGCGCCGCCGCAGCCGGTGCCGCCCTCCTGGTGGGCACCCCTTCCGCCCGGGCGGCCACCGCCCTCGGGACCCAGGACTGGATGGCTGCCCACGGCGACCCCACCCCGCTCCAGAAGCTCACCATCCCCGGCACGCACGACTCCGGAGCCCGGTTCGGCGGCCCCTGGAGCGAGTGCCAGAACACCACCGTCGCCCAGCAGCTGGACAGCGGTGTCCGGTTCCTGGACGTGCGGTGCCGGGTGACCGGTGGGTCCTTCGCCATCCACCACGGGGCCTCCTACCAGAACATGATGTTCGGCGACGTCCTCGTCGCCTGCCGGGACTTCCTCGCCGCCCACCCCTCCGAGACCGTCCTCATGCGGGTCAAGCAGGAGTACTCCGAGGAGTCCGACGCCACCTTCCGCGCCGTCTTCGACGACTACCTCGACCGGCGCGGCTGGCGCTCCCTGTTCCGGATCGGCGACACCCTGCCCCTCCTCGGCGAGGCGCGGGGCCGGGTCGTGCTGCTCGCCGACAACGGCGGCCTCCCCGGGCTGAGGTGGGCGGACCCGGCCGTCTTCGCCGTCCAGGACGACTGGAACGCGCTGCCCGACGCCAAGTACCCCAAGATCCAGGCCCACTTCCGCGCCGCCGTCGCCCAGCCCGGCCGGCTCTACGTGAACTTCGTCAGCACCTCCGCCTATCTGCCGCCCCGCTGGAACTCCGACCGGCTCAACCCCTGGGTCCACGGCTTCCTGGACGGCTCGGAACTGGCCGGACGCGTCGGCCTCGGGATCGTGCCCCTGGACTTCCCCCACACCCGGGCGGGGCTGGTCGAGGCCCTCCTCCGGCACAACTAGCGGGCGGCCTCCCGCGGGCGTGCCGGGGCGTGGGGCGGCACCCGGGCACCCGGGCAGCCGGGCCAGCCGGGGTTTAGGCCGTGGTCGCCCGTGGAGCCGGCCCTCACAGCTCCGGCGGCGGCGTCGGTGCCCCCGGCAGGCGCAGCCGCGCCACCGTGCCGCCGCCCTCCGCCGGCTCCAGCGACACCGTGCCGCCCGCCTGCCCGACCGTACGCGCCACGATTGACAGGCCCAGGCCCGAGCCCGGCAGGCTCCGGGCCGACGGGGAGCGCCAGAAGCGGTCGAAGACGTGCGGGAGTTCGTCCGGGGCGATGCCGGGCCCGTGGTCGCGGACGGTCAGCTCGCCCCGCATCAGGGTCACCTCGACCGTGCCCCGGGGCGGCGAGAACTTCACCGCGTTGTCCAGGACGTTCACCAGGGCCCGTTCGAGCGCCGGCGTCTCGGCCCGTACGTACCAGGGCGCGAGGTCCGTGACGAAGGTCAGCTCCGGACCGCGCAGCCGCGCCCGGTCCAGGGCCGTCCGCAGGATCGTGTGGAGCGGCACCACTCCGAGGGGCCCCGGCTGCACCGCGTCCGGGCGGGCCAGCTCCTGGAGGTCGCCGATCAGCGCGGCCAGCTCCGTCATCTGCGCCTTCACCGAGGCCATCAGGGCCCGCCGGTCGTCCGGCGGGATCGCCCGGCCGGTCTCCTCGCTGCGCGCGAGGAGCTCGACGTTCGTACGGAGGGAGGTCAGGGGCGTCCGCAGTTCGTGGCCCGCGTCCGCGATGAGCTGCGCCTGCCGGTCCCGGGAGCTCGCGAGCGCCGCCGTCATCGCGTTGAAGGAGCGGGACAGCCGGGCGATCTCGTCCTCGCCCTCCACCGGGATGCGGACGGTCAGGTCCTCGGTCGCGGCGACGTGCTCGACCGCGCCGGTCAGGCGGTTCACCGGTTCGAGTCCGGTCCGCGCGACCCACAGGCCGACCGCGCCCGCGCCGACGACGCCGATCCCGGAGACCAGGAGCAGCACCCAGCGGAGCGTGGACATCGAGTTGTCGATCTCGGAGAGCGGACGGGCGAGGGAGACCCCGAACAGCCCGGCGGGGCTGTCCTGCGGGTAGGTGTAGACCCGCATCTCGCGCCCGGAGGCGTCCTTCACCGTGTGCAGGACGTACTCCAGCTGCCCGCGCGCCACCGCGAGGTCGCCGGCCCCGGCGGGGATCGCGGCCTCGCCCGAGGTGCACACGCCGCCGTCGGCGAGGACGACCTGCACCGTGTACGAGCCGCCCACCGGCGGCGGTGCCGTGCCCTCCCGGCACATCGCCAGCAGCCTGTTCACGCCGTTCGCGTCCAGCCGGGTGCTGTGCAGCGAGGAGTCCAGCTCGGTCTCCAGCTGCGCCCGCGTCACGAACCAGCAGGCCGCCGACACCGCCGCCACCGCCACCGCCACGGCGAACGCGGTGAGCAGCGCGAGCCGTGACCGCAGCGGGCGGGAGCGGAACCAGGCCACGGGCCCCTTCACTCCCCGCCTCCTCCGCGCAGCGCGTAGCCCACGCCCCGTACGGTGTGGACGAGGCGCGGCTCGCCGCCGGCCTCGGTCTTGCGCCGCAGATACATCACGTACACGTCCAGGGAGTTGGAACTGGGCTCGAAGTCGAAGCCCCACACGGCCTTCAGGATCTGCTCCCGGGTCAGGACCTGGCGCGGGTGCGCGAGGAACATCTCCAGGAGCGTGAACTCGGTCCGCGTCAGCTCCACGGTCCGCCCGCCCCGGGTCACCTCGCGCGTGGCCAGGTTCATCCGCAGGTCCTCGAAGGCCAGGACGTCGTCCTCGGCGGGGGCGGCGGACGCCGAGGCGTAGGAGCTGCGGCGGAGCAGGGCCCGGATGCGGGCGAACAGCTCGTCCAGCTCGAAGGGCTTCACCAGGTAGTCGTCCGCGCCGGCGTCGAGCCCGGTGACCCGGTCGCCGACCGTGTCGCGGGCGGTGAGCATCAGGATCGGCACGGTCGAGCCGGCGGCCCGGATCCGACGGGCCGCCGTCAGCCCGTCCATGCGGGGCATCTGGACGTCGAGGACGACGAGATCGGGGGCGTACGACTCCATCGCGGCGAGCGCGTCGAGCCCGTCGACGGCGTCCCGCGTCGCGTACCCCTCGAAGGCGAGGCTGCGGCGCAGGGCCTCCCGCACGGCGGGCTCGTCGTCGACGATGAGGATGCGCTCGGCTTCGTGCTGCTGTCCCGGCAAGGGCTGTCCCGTCATGGGGGCAGCGTCCCATGCGTTCAGTTGTCGCCGCCCGAGCGGAGGGCGTCCAGGTCGGCCTTCACCGTGTCGATCGGGATCGCGAATCCGAGGCCGACGCTCCCGGCGGTGGAGCCGCCCGAAGAACTGGGCGAATACATGGCCGAATTGATTCCGATGATCTCGCCGTTCATATTGATCAACGCGCCGCCGGAATTCCCCGGATTGAGCGAGGCGTCGGTCTGGATCGCCTTGTAGGTGGTCTTCGACGAGCCGGTGTCGCCGTTGAACTGCTGCCCGCCGAACTCGAACGGCCAGCCCTCCCGCGGGTCCCACTGCTGCCCGCCCTGCTGCTGGTCCCGGCCGCTTCCGTCGTCGTCCTTGGCCACGGTCACGTCCCGGTCGAGCGCGGAGACGATGCCGCTGGTGACGGTGCCGGTCAGGCCCTCGGGGGAGCCGATCGCGACGACCTCGTCGCCGACCCTGGTCTTCGAGGAGTCGCCGAGCGAGGCGGCCTTGAGCCCGGAGGCGCCCTGGAGCTTGATCAGGGCGAGGTCCTTGTCGGGGTCCGTGCCGACGACCTCGGCCCGGTAGGTCTTGCCGTCGCTGAGCTGCACCGTGACGGAGGAGGCGCCGGAGACCACGTGGTTGTTGGTGACGATCTCGCCGTCGGAGGTGATGATCACGCCCGAGCCGGTGGACTTGCCGGAGCCCGAGGTCGCGGAGATCTCCACGATGGAGGGGGAGACCGCCTCGGCGACCCCGGCGACCGTGCCCTTGGTGCCGGTGGAGACGTTGGTGCCGCTCACGACGGGGGCGGAGGCGCTCGCCGGGGCGTCGGAGGTGAGCTGCTGCACCAGCGTGGCCGTGCCGCCGCCGACCGCCGCGGCCGCGATGGCCACGGCCGCCATGAGCCCGACCCCGCGCCTGGTGCGGCGGCGGGGCGAGGGGGCCGGGGCGGGGACGGCGGCGACGAGGGGCGGGTCCACCGGTGGCGGCACGTGACCGCCGGAGGGCCAGACGGTCGTGCCCGGCCCGGTGGTGATCGGCTGCGTCGGCTCGTACGGCCCCTGCGTCGGCCGCGTCGGCTCGTACGGCGGCCTCGGCGGGTGGTACGGCTGCTGGGGCTGCTGCTCCTGGAAGTCCGTCATGGCTATGACTCTCGGAGCCGTACATGAGAACCGTCTGAGGAGCGGCTGAGAAGCCCGACAGAACCCCGTATGTCCCGTATGAAGAGGGGCCCGTGGGTCTTCTACTCGTGGCAGCCGCAGGAGCGGCGGACTATCAGGGCCGACGGGAAGAGCTTCACGCGCTCGCGGCGCGAGCCCGACACGCGGACCGAGTCGTCGAGGACCAGGTCCACGGCCGCCCGGGCCATCGCGGGGCGGTCCGAGGAGATCGTGGTCAGCGGCGGATCGGTGAGCGCCGCCTCCTTCACGTCGTCGAAGCCCGCGACCGCCAGCTCCGTCGGCACCTCGATGCGCAGCTCGCGGGCGGCCCGCAGGACGCCGAAGGCCTGGTCGTCGGTGGAGCAGAAGATGGCCGGCGGCCTGTCGGGTCCGGCGAGCAGCTTCAGGGCGACCTGATAGGCGTCGTACCGGTTGTACGGGGCCTCGAAGAGCCGGCCCTCGGTCGAGCGGCCCGCCTCCAGCATGGCGCGCCGCCAGCCCTCGACGTGGTCGGCGACCGGGTCGCCGACGGCCGGGGTGTTCGGGACGCCGCCGAGGCACGCCACGTACGGGTGGCCGTGCTCCAGGAGGTGCCGGGTGGCGAGCTGGGCGCCGCCGATGTCGTCGGTCACGACGGCCACGTCGTCGATCGCCTCGGGCCGCTCGTGCAGCAGCACCACGCGCGCGTCCCAGGCCTCGATCTCGCTCGCGGCCTGCTCGCTCATGCCCTGGCTGACCAGGATCAGCCCGGAGACCCGCATCCCGAGGAAGGCCCGCAGGTAGTGGACCTCGCGCTCGGTCCGGTAGTCGGAGTTGCCGACGAGGACCATCTTCCCGCGCTCGGCGGCGGCCTGCTCGACCGCGTGCGCCATCTCGGCGAAGAACGGCTGCCGCGCGTCCGGGACGATCATGCCTATGAGGTCGGTGCGGCGGGAGGCCATCGCCTGGGCCACCCGGTCGGGCCGGTAGCCCAGCTCCTTGATGGCGGCGAGGACACGCTCGCGCGTGGCCGGGGCGACCGGCCGGGGTCCGTTGTTAATGACGTAGCTCACGACCGCGGTAGAAGTACCTGCCAGTCGAGCTACGTCATCCCGCGTCACCTTGGCCACGCGCGGCAGTCTACGCGGGGGGACCTACCTACCGGCAGGTCGCACTGTGGCATCCGCCACGTTCCTGTCCTCCGGGCGGGTGAGGCCCTCCGTGGCGCCCTTGACGCGGCCGCCCGCACGGGCCCCCTCCTTGGCACGGGCCTCCTCCGCCGCCCGCTCCACCTTCTCGGGCGCGACGAAGCGGTAGCCGACGTTCCGGACGGTGCCGATGAGGGACTCGTGCTCGGGGCCGAGCTTGGCCCGCAGCCGCCGCACGTGGACGTCGACCGTACGGGTGCCGCCGAAGTAGTCGTACCCCCACACCTCCTGGAGGAGCTGGGCGCGCGTGAAGACCCGGCCCGGGTGCTGGGCCAGGTACTTGAGCAGCTCGAACTCCTTGAAGGTCAGGTCCAGGACCCGGCCCTTCAGCTTCGCGCTGTACGTCGCCTCGTCGACCGACAGGTCGCCGTTGCGGATCTCCATCGGGGAGTCGTCGGAGACGATCTGCTGACGGCCCGTCGCGAGCCGGAGGCGCGCCTCGACCTCGGCGGGGCCCGCCGTGTCGAGGAGGACGTCGTCGATGCCCCAGTCGGCGGTGACGGCCGCGAGACCGCCCTCCGTGACGACCAGGACCAGCGGACAGCCGGGCCCGGTGGAGCGCAGCAGCTGGCAGAGCGAGCGCACCTGCGGGAGGTCGCGCCGGCCGTCGACGAGGATCACGTCCGCGCCGGGGGTGTCCACGAGCGCGGGCCCCTCGGCGGGGGCCACGCGTACGTTGTGCAGCAACAGGCCGAGGGCGGGGAGCACCTCGGTCGACGGCTGGAGGGCGTTCGTCAGGAGCAGCAGAGAACTCATCGCGCGCCACCTGCCCAGGTCGTCTTCGGTCCGTGGTGCGTCGTTCGCTCGTCCATGACGTCGGTTCCTCCTCGGTCCCTGCGAGGACGTCTACGTGTGCTCACGTGTGGCTCTCGCGCCCCGAGAGCTTTTGTTCATCCATCCGTAACAACGGTCGGAAAACACAAAAGGACCCGGGGGCTGCGTTGCCCGGATCCTCTGGCAAGCAGAATAGCCCACATGAGTTCCGAGGCAGAGGGCCGATTTCACATGGTGGATGTTTCCTCGCTCACTTCCGTCCACCCCCGGATGCCCCGGCGCGCGATGCTGCACACCGAGGACGGTGTCCGGATCGAGGCGGTTTACGAGCCCTCACGGGCCAGTGTCACCGATACGGCCGTCGTCCTCGCCCACGGCTTCACCGGGTCGGCCGACCGGCCCGCGGTCCGGCGCGCCGCCGGAGCCCTCGCGGAGCGGGGTGCGGCCGTCGTCACCTTCTCCTTCCGCGGACACGGCCGTTCGGGTGGCCGCTCCACCGTCGGCGACCGGGAGGTCCTCGACCTGTCCGCCGCCGTCCGCTGGGCCCGTGAGCTCGGCCACGCGCGCGTGGTGACGCTCGGCTTCTCCATGGGCGGCTCCGTGGTCCTGCGCCACGCGGCCCTGGAGCGGGGGACGGAGGCCCGTGCCGACGCGGTGGCCGCCGTGTCCGCGCCCGCCCGCTGGTACTACCGGGGCACGGCCCCGATGCGCCGCCTCCACTGGGTGGTCACCCGGCCGGCGGGCCGCCTCGTCGGCCGGTACGGGTTCGGCACCCGGATCGACAGCAGGGCCTGGGACCCCGTGCCCCTGTCCCCGGTGGAGGCGGTCCCGCTGATCGCGCCGACCCCCCTGCTGATCGTGCACGGCGACCGCGACGCGTACTTCCCGCTCGACCACCCGCGCATGCTGGCCGCCGCGGGCGACGCGGAGCTCTGGCTGGAGCGGGGCATGGGCCACGCCGAGAACGCGACCGACGAGAAGCTGCTCGCCCGCCTCGGGGACTGGCTCACGCGCGCGTAGCCGGGACCGGCCCGCGCGCGCATGGCTCATGATGGAGGGCGGCGCGCACACGAACGAAGGGAGCGCCGCTATGGCAGCGGGAACCATCCGCTACTGGGCCGCGGCCAAGGCCGCCGCCGGTGTCGCCGAGGAGCCGTACACCGCCGGAACCCTGGCCGAGGCACTCGACGCGGCCCGCGCGCAGCACCCGGGCGAGCTCGTCCAGGTCCTCAAGCGGTGCTCGTTCCTGGTCGACGGCGACCCCGTCGGGACCCGGAGCCATGAGACCGTACGGCTTGCCGAGGGCGGCACGGTCGAGGTGCTCCCCCCGTTCGCAGGAGGGTGAACCCCAGAGCATGAGCAACGACCAGTACTACGGCGGGCAGCAGCACGACCCGTACGCGAACGGGCAGGAACAGGGTCCCGACGTCACCCAGACGTGGGAGGGCCAGACCTGGGACACCTCGTACCAGCCGGCCGTCTCGTACGACCGGATCCAGGCCGCCCGGGCGCAGCCGCAGCCCCAGGCTCCCGCGCACCACCACGGGACCCAGGAGGCGCACCGGCAGCCGTACGAGCAGCCTTACGAGCAGCCGTACGCGTCGCACGGCGGGCCCGCCGCGTACTACGCGGAGCCCGTGGGCGAGCCGGAGCCCGCGCCGGTGGCCGCCCCCGCGGCCCCGCCCGCCCCCGCGGCCGACGCCGGGCCCGCCTACTCCTCGCCCACCACCTCCGGGCACACCCGCCTCACCGACGCCCAGCGCGCCCGCGCCGAGGGCCGCTCGCCCGTGATCGAGCCCGGCATGCGGCCCGCCGCCCTCACCGCCGTCCTCGGCCTGCTGCTCGCGGGCGGCGCCTCCCTCGGCCCGTACGGGCTCCTCGTCCCGCTCGTCCTGCTCCAGGGCCTCACCGCCGCCGGCTGGTTCCGGCTCAACGGCATGTGGCCCGCCCGGCAGGGCATCGCCCTCGCCTTCCTCGGCGGTCTCGTCGCCGACGCCGCCCTGCTCGCCACCGGCCGGGAGCACGCGGCCGCCGCGATCCTGGGCACCCTCGGCGTCTGGGTGCTGCTCTGCCTCGTCCTCCAGCTGCGCAGCCACGCCGACCCCGACGAGCGCATGTACGGCCTGATGGCCACCATCGCCTCCGCCGCCCTGACCGTCGTCGCCACCGGGCACCTCGGCGCCGCCCCGGACGCCGTGGTCGTCGGCGGGATCGCGGTCGCCGCCGCCGTCCTCGCCCGGGCGCTGCCGCTGCCCGGACCGGTCTCCCTGGTCGTGGCCCTGCTCGCCTCGGCGGGCGCCGGGATCGCGGCCGGCGGCCTCACCGGCCTGGGCGCCTCCGGGGCGCTGCTCGGCCTCGGTGCCGGGGTCTGCGCGCTGGTCGGCCTGCGGGCGGCCAGCTACGACTACCCGTCGCGCTTCGTCCACATGACCGCGGGCGTCGCGCTGCCGCTCACCGCCGCCGCGCCCGCCGTCTACCTGCTGGGCCGGGCCCTGGTCTGACCTGCGGCCCGTCCCGGGGACGGGAACCAACCGGCCCCCCGACACGTCGATCTTCGTGTCGGGGGGCCGGAACTTTCAGGGAACCACTACGGGGGGACGCGCAGCCCATGCGAGCACTGCGGATTCTGTTGATCGTGGCCGTCGTGCTGGGCGGGATCCTCGTCGGGATCGACCGGCTGGCCGTGGCGTACGCCGAGTCGGAGGCGTCGAGCCGGGTGAAGCTCTCGGCCGCCACCAGCGACTCCGTCGACGTCGACATCAAGGGCTTCCCCTTCCTCACCCAGGTCGCGGACAAGCGGTTCGACGAGGTCGACGTGCGGGCGACCGGCGTGCGGGCGAAGGCGGGCGACAAGGACGTCCGGGTCGGCGAGCTCACCGTGGTCCTGCGGGACGTGACCGTGACCGGCGACTGGGCGGGCGCGAGGGCGGGCTCGGCGAGCGGCACGGCCCTCATCTCGTACGCGGACCTCACCGCCGCCTCCGACCACGAGGCCACCGTCGCCTACGGCGGGAACGGCAAGGTGAAGGTCACCGGCAGCGTGAACGTCCTGGGCCGCACCCTGACCCGTTCGGTCCTGTCCACGGTGACCGTCGTGAACGGCGGCACCATCCGGGTCCGCGCCGACGAGGTGCCGGGTGCCGGCATTCCGGGCGTGGAGGACCTGGTGCGGGCGCGCACCGACTTCGACCGCCCGATCGGACTGATCGCCGGCATGAAGGTGGAGAAGGTCGAGCCGCGTCCGGACGGTCTGGCGGTCCTCGTGAGCGGCGAGGACGTCGCCCTGGAGGGCTGACGGGGACCCGGACGGTGCCCGTCGGCCACATGCTGAGACGGGGCCGTCCGATCCGTAGAAGACGAAGCGGACGCCTCGGCGCGGAGGCGTCCGGAGCCGACCCGTACCGTGATCACGTCTCGCATCTCGGACGATCGCGTCTCAAAATACGACACACCGGTGACACGGCCGCCTGTCCGTCCCTACGATCGAGGGCATGAAGCGACAGGCGGATCTCACGAAGCGGCGGGCAGTAGACCTGTGCCGCGTCGCCGCCATGCTCTGTCGCTCGGTCTGAGCGGGACGCCGACTCCCGTATCCCCCAGGCCCGTCGACCGAAGTCCCCACCGACCGACGTCGGGGCCGCCCTGTGCAGAGCCGTACGCACGTCCGCTGTCCGTACGCCACGCGACGACGCGTACCGCAGCACGCACCCGCACCACCGCAGCACACCCCCGCACACTGCCCCGGAGGAGAACAGCATGGCTCGCAGCGACGTCCTGGTCGACGCGGACTGGGTCGAGGCCAACCTCGACAACCCGCAGGTCGCCATCGTCGAGGTCGACGAGGACACCTCGGCCTACGAGAAGAACCACATCCGCAACGCCATCCGCATCGACTGGACGAAGGACCTGCAGGACCCGGTCCGTCGCGACTTCATCGACCAGGAGGGCTTCGAGAAGCTCCTCTCGGCCAAGGGCATCGCGAACGACACCACGGTCGTCCTCTACGGCGGCAACAACAACTGGTTCGCCTCCTACGCCTACTGGTACTTCAAGCTCTACGGCCACCAGGACGTCAAGCTCCTCGACGGCGGCCGCAAGAAGTGGGAGCTCGACTCCCGCGACCTCGTCGCAGAGGTCCCGACCCGCCCGGCCACCGAGTACAAGGCCAAGGCCCAGGACGCCTCGATCCGCGCCTTCCGCGACGACGTCGTGTCCGCGATCGGCGCCCAGAACCTGGTCGACGTCCGCTCGCCCGACGAGTTCTCCGGCAAGCTGCTCGCCCCGGCGCACCTTCCGCAGGAGCAGTCGCAGCGCCCCGGCCACGTGCCGAGCGCCCGCAACATCCCGTGGTCGAAGAACGCCAACGACGACGGCACCTTCAAGTCGGACGACGAGCTCAAGGCCCTCTACGAGGCCGAGCAGGTCGACCTGGCGAAGGACACCATCGCCTACTGCCGCATCGGCGAGCGCTCCGCGCTGACCTGGTTCGTCCTGCACGAGCTGCTCGAGGTCCCGAACGTCAAGAACTACGACGGCTCCTGGACCGAGTACGGCTCCCTCGTCGGCGTGCCGATCGAGCTCGGCGCCAACAAGTAATCCGGTCGCGCGACCCCGAACCCCCTAGGACAGGACAGAGAACATGTGTGGAGCTCAGGTCGGCGGCCCCGACGTCAGCACGCTCAAGCCCGGTGAGACGGCCATCCAGGGCCAGGTGACCAAGGACGGCGAGCCCGTCACCGGTTACGTGCGCCTCCTCGACGGCTCCGGCGAGTTCACCGCCGAGGTCCCGACCTCGGCCACCGGTCAGTTCCGCTTCTACGCGGCGACCGGCGAGTGGACCCTCCGCGCCCTGGTCCCCGGTGCCCAGGCCGACCGCAAGGTCGTCGTCACCGAGGCCGGCGGCCTGACGGACGTGGCCATCGCGGTCTGATCCGCGAGCGCGGTGACGCACCGCACCCGAACGGCCGGAGGGCCGTGCCTCCTGGGGGGTTGGACGCCATTCCAGGACCTGAGGCACGGCCCTTCGGTCTGTTCCGTTCCGGTCGTACGCTGAAGGTGTGTACGCGCGACGTCGGCACGTCTACTTCTGGATGATGGGCGTCTGCCTGGTGCTTTTCGTGGGCGCCTGGGCCGTCGTGCGCCTCTTCTCGATGCCCGTCGCCATCGGCATGTGCGTCGTCGCCATGGTCATCCCCCCGGTCGCCGCGATGATCGCGAACCGGCGGGGCCCGGAGGACCGCTGGTGGGACGATCCTTCGGGCGACCCGAAGTCGGACGAGTGGTGGGACGAGCTGGACGGCAAGAAGCGCCGGGAGCCGTGAGCGGGGCGGGGGCGCGTCGACGTCAGTAGACGAGGGTCTGGGCCTCGTCGGACATCGCTTCCTGGACGAAGACCTGGGCGCCGGCGATGCGCACGCCGTCCAGGACGTCCTCCTCCGTGATCTCGCGGCGGGCCGCGCACTGCGTGCAGAGCGTGATGCGGCCGGCCGCCAGGATCGAGTCGATCAGGTCCGGCAGCGGCGCCGCGTGCGGGAGTTCGAACTCCGCCGCGCGGCCGGGGAGGGCGAACCAGGAGGACTCGCCGGTCAGCCAGAGCGAGACCTCGACGCCGCTGGCGACGGCGACGGCGGCCACCGTGAAGGCCTGGGAGCAGCGTTCGGGGGCGTCGGCCCCTGCGGTCACCTTGATCACGAGCTTCTTCGCCATGTGCCGAACTGTAATGCGCGGCACTGGAACCCCATGCGCCCCTCGCGTGTCGGCTGTGTGCGCGGGTGACGGAATCCGCGCTTCAGGTCTCGTGGGGGGACTCTTGGGCATCGAAGAAAGTATCCAAAATACGGATACCACATCACCACCCGAGCCGGAGACGGTCGCGGAACCCGCACCTCCGGTCCGTCGACCGTGCCGCCGGGCCCTCCGTACCGTCGGACTGGTCGCCGTCGCCGCCGTCCTCGGCCTCGTCGGCGGCACCGCCGAGACCCGGAGGGGCGGCGCACTCACGGTGCCGTTCCCGCAGACGGTCGCGCTCCAGGCACAGCTGCTCGGCTAGCCGTGCCCCGCCAGACCCACCTCACGGGGTGGGCCGGACTCCCGCCCACTAAGCTGGGGTCCGGCCCGTTCCGCCTTCACCGCTCAGTCGAGGAGCACCCCATGATCGCTTTCTTCGAAACCCTCCTGGTCCTGGTCGCCGTCGGCGTGATCGCCTTCGCCGGTCTGACCGTGAAGAAGCTGTACCAGGGCCAGCGGTAACCACCTCTAGAGAACGCCAGAGCTGCTCATGATCGAGATCCCGTCCGACCTCAACCCGGACCTCGTCCCCCTCGCGTTCCTGCTCGGTACGTGGGAGGGCGCGGGCGTCTCCGACTTCCCCGGCGCCGAGAAGTGCAACTTCGGCCAGTCCGTGACCTTCAGCCACGACGGCCGGGACTTCCTCGAGTACACCTCGCACTCCTGGGTCCTCGACAACGACGGCAACAAGGTCCGCCCGCTGGAGAGCGAAAGCGGCTACTGGCGGATCGACAAGGACCGCAAGGTCGAGGTCGTCATGGTCCGTGACCAGGGCATCGTCGAGATCTGGTACGGCGAGCTCGCCGACCAGAAGCCGCAGATCGACCTGGCGACGGACGCCGTCGCCCGGACCGCGGCCTCGGACGCGTACAGCGGCGGCAAGCGCCTCTACGGCTACGTGAAGAGCGACCTGATGTGGGTCGGCGAGAAGGCGACCCCCGAGGTCCCGCTCCGCCCGTACATGTCGGCGCACCTGAAGAAGGTCGTGACGCCGGAGGAGGTCGCGGAGATGGCCCGCAACCTGCCCGACATGCCGGACGACGGCATCGCCTTCTTCCGCTAGACGCACCGGGGTGCGACGCGCCGCGCCCTCCTACACTGGAGGGCGTGGTGAGCACCGACTGGAAGAGCGACCTGCGGCAGCGCGGCTATCGGCTGACGCCGCAGCGCCAGCTTGTCCTGGAAGCCGTGGACAGGCTGGAGCACGCGACCCCGGACGACATCCTCGGCGAGGTCCGCAGGACGGCCTCCGGGGTGAACATCTCCACCGTGTACCGGACCCTGGAGCTCCTGGAGGAGCTGGGTCTGGTCAGCCACGCGCATCTGGGGCACGGCGCCCCGACGTACCACCTCGCCGACCGGCACCACCATCTGCACCTGGTCTGCCGGGACTGCTCCGAGGTGATCGAGGCGGACGTCGAGGTGGCCGCCGAGTTCACCGGGAAGCTCCGCGAGACCTTCGGGTTCGAGACGGACATGAAGCACTTCGCGATCTTCGGGCGCTGCCGGGACTGCTCGAACAGGGATGCTGCCGCCGAGTCGTAGGCTCTGTCGTATGAAGAGCCCTCTGTTGTCCCTGCCCGGCGCCGTCCCCGCCGAAGGCCGCGACGAAGGCGTCGCCGCGCACTACGGCGACCTGTTCCGCGAGCAGCGCTCCCTCGCCGAAGGCGACGGCTTCGTCGACCTCTCGCACCGGGGGGTCGTCGCCGTCTCCGGCGACGACCGGCTGAGCTGGCTGCACCTGCTCGTCACCCAGCACCTGACCGAGCTGCCGCCCGGGCAGGCGACCGAGGCGCTGATCCTCTCCGCGAACGGGCACATCGAGCACGCCCTGTACCTCGTCGACGACGGCGAGACGGTGTGGGCGCACGTCGAGCCGGGAACGCGCGAGGAGCTGCTCGCGTACCTGGAGTCGATGAAGTTCTTCTACCGGGTGGAGGTCGCCGACCGCACGGAGGACCTCGCGGTCGTCCACCTCCCGGCCGGCTCCATCGCCGCGGTGCCCGAGGGCGTCGTCGTACGGGAGACCCCGCACGGCCGCGACCTGTTCCTGCCCCGTGCCGACCTGGAGTCCTTCGCGGCCTCGCACGGGCCGGCCGCCGGGATCCTCGCGTACGAGGCGCTGCGGGTCGAGGCGCACCGGCCGCGGCTCGGCTTCGAGACCGACCACCGGACCATTCCGCACGAGGTCGGCCTCATCGGCAGCGCCGTCCACCTCCAGAAGGGCTGCTACCGGGGGCAGGAGACCGTCGCCCGGGTGCAGAACCTGGGGAAGCCGCCGCGCCGCCTGGTCTTCCTGCACCTGGACGGCAGCGAGGTCCTGCTGCCCGCCCACGGCACCCCGCTCCGGCTCGCGTCCGACGGCGAGGAGGGCCGCCAGCTCGGCTTCGTCACGACGGCCGTCCGCCACCACGAACTGGGGCCGATCGCCCTGGCCCTGGTGAAGCGGAACGTCCCGGTGGACGCCCCGCTGATCGCCGGCACGACGGCGGCGGCACAGGAGACGGTCGTCGAGCCGTAGAGGGTCGTCGGGCCGTGGACGGTCGTCGAGCCGTGGGCGGCCGTCGCGGCCCGGGGCTCAGACCTCGATCAGTACCGTGAACGGGCCGTTGTTCGTGAGGGAGACGCTCATCTTCGCGCCGAACCGGCCCGTCTCCACGTGCGCGCCGAGGGCGCGGAGCTGTCGGACGACCTCGTCGACGAGGGGTTCGGCGACCGGGCCGGGGGCCGCGGCGTTCCAGGTGGGGCGGCGGCCCTTGCGGGCGTCTCCGTAGAGGGTGAACTGGGAGACGACGAGCAGCGGCGCGTTCACGTCGGAGCACGACTTCTCGTCGTCCAGTACTCGGACGGACCAGAGCTTTCTGGCCAATTGGGCGGCCTTCTCCGGGGTGTCGTCGTGGGTCACCCCGACCAGGACGCACAGCCCCTCGCCGGTGATCTCCCCGACGGTCTCCCCTGCGACGACGACGCTCGCGCCGTCGACCCTCTGCACCACTGCTCGCATGCGCACCAACCTACCGAGCGGGTCGCGGGCCGAAGGACGAGGGGCCGAACGGGTGCAGAGCGCCTGCACGCGCGCGGGCGGGGTGGCACCATGCGTGGGAGGCGGTGCGGCCGACCGCACCGGTCGAGGGGACGATTCTCATGAGTGCACCTGGAACCGGGCCGACGCCGTCCGGTCCCGTACCGCTGATCCGCTCCGGAACCCGGGGCGGAGGACCGGGCGGAGGACCCGTGGCGCGCCCACCCGCACAGCGGTCCGCCGACCCGGCGGACCGGACGCGGCCCGACCTCGGTGCCCTGCGGCTGCCGGAGTTGCGGGCGCTGCGCCGGGACGCGCAGAGCGACGAGGCCGACCTGAGCTACGTGCGCCGGATGCTCCAGGGCCGGATCGACATCCTGCGGGCCGAGCTGGCGCGGCGGACCGATCCGGAGGCCCCGGTCCTCGACCGGCTCTCCGAGATCCTCGCCGACGTGCCCTCGCGGCACCGCAGCTCGGCGCGGCACGTGACGCTGTCGACCCCGCGCGGCGAGGAGTACCGGACGCTCGCGACCGAGATGCTGTCGGAGGTCGAGCTGTCGGACCTGACGGCGCGGACGGACGACGAGCTGCACGCGGCGATGGGCAGGCTCGCGGGGCACGAGCAGGAGGTCTCGCGGCGCCGTCAGCACCTCCAGCGGACCGCCGACGACTGCAGCGCGGAGATCGCCCGCCGCTACCGGGAGGGCGAGGCCCAGGTCGACGACCTGCTGGCCTGACCGGGCCCGGAAAAGTCGGGTGCGGCGCCGATCGCGCCGTGCGTAGGGTCGGGGGATGGGTATCGACGTGCGCGCGGTGACGGAGCCCGAGTTCCGCGACTGGCAGCGGGCGCTGCGCACCGGGTTCCTCAGGACTCCGGTCGTCTCCGACGAGGAGGTCGCGGACCGGCTGGCCCACGCGGACCTCGCGCGGACGCTCGGCGCCTTCGACCGGGGCCGGATCGTCGCCACCTTCCGGTCCTTCCGGCAGGAGGTCAGCACGGTCGGCGGCGGTGCTCTGGCCGCCGACGCGATCACCCAGGTCACGGTCTCGCCGACGCACCGCAGGCGCGGGCTGCTCAGCCGCATGATGGCCGCGGACCTCGCCGCGGCGAAGGAGCGGGGCGACGCGGTCGCGACCCTGATCGCCGCCGAGTACCCGATCTACGGGCGGTTCGGCTTCGGTCCGGCGAGCTGGGCCGCCGAGTGGAGCGTCGACGTGAACCGGGCCGGTCTCGACCCGCGCCGATCGGGTCGACCGGAGGACGGCGGCCGGATCGATCTGACGGACGGCGACGAGATACGCGAGGTGGGCCCCGAGGTGCACCGCCGGCTGGCCGGCGTCCGCGCCGGGGTCACGAACCGCGACCGGCGCGGCTGGGAGCAGGGCACGGGCCTCGGCCACCAGAGCCATCCGTGGCAGGAGCCGTACTACGCGGTGTACCGGTCGGAGTCCGGCGAGGTCGAGGGGTACGTCGCGTACACCGCCGACGACCGGTGGGACGACGCGAAGCGCCCGCTGAACACGGCGACCGTGCGCGACCTCATCGCCGTCACCCCGGCCGCCGAGCGCGCGCTGTGGCACTACCTCTGCTCGGTCGACTGGATCGCCACGGTCCGGTCCGGCCACCGGGCGCCCGACGACCCGCTGCCGCTGCTGCTGCCCGACCCGCGCGCGGCCAGGACGCTGACGTACGTGGACATGCTGTGGGTCCGGGTCCTGGACGTGGTCCGGGTCCTGGAGGGCCGGACCTATCCGGTGGAGGACGGCCTCGTCCTGGAGGTGCGGGACGCCGACGGGTTGGCCGGCGGCCGCTTCCGGCTCGACGCCTCCCCGACGGGCGCGGCCTGTGCCCGTACGACCGGGGTGGCCGATCTCGCCCTCGACGTCGCGGAGGTGGGCACGCTCGCGTTCGGTGACGAGTCGGCCGTGCGGCTGTCCCGGCTCGGGCGCGTGGAGGAGCTGACGCCCGGCGCGGCCGTCCGTGCCGACCTGCTGTTCCGCACCCCGCTGCGGCCCTTCTCGCCCGACGTCTTCTGAGGCCGGGCGCTCCCGGGCGGGCGTCCTAGGATGGGCGTCCTACGAAGGAGGCGCCCGGTGGCGGAGGACGGTGTGACCGGGCCGGCCGGTCTTCGCGAGCGGAAGAAGGCGCGGACCCGGCAGGCCCTGTCGGACGCGGCCGTCGCGCTCTTCCTGGAGAAGGGTTTCGACGCGGTGTCCGTCGCGGAGGTGGCCGCCGCCGCCGAGGTCTCGAAGCCGACCCTCTTCCGCTACTTTCCCGCCAAGGAGGACCTGGTCCTGCACCGGTTCGCCGATCACGAGGACGAGTCCGCGCGCGTGGTGGAGGCCGGGCGGGCCCGCGGCACGGCGCCGCTCGACGCGCTGCACGCGCACCTGTCGGACGGGCTCTCGCGGCGCGATCCGGTCACCGGGCTCTGTGACGTGCCGGC
Source organism: Streptomyces sp. NPDC107498 (assembly GCF_055582805.1). NCBI lineage: Bacteria > Bacillati > Actinomycetota > Actinomycetes > Kitasatosporales > Streptomycetaceae > Streptomyces > Streptomyces sp. NPDC107498. Next base: position 47,816 of record NZ_JBVJPE010000024.1, read on the forward strand.
GGTCCTGGCGTACCACCGGCTCCTGTACGGGACGCCGGCCCTGCTCGCCGGGATCCACGCCTACCAGCAGCGGTCGGAGGAGGCCCTCGCACGGGCGCTCGGCGGCGACCCGCTGTCGGCGCGGCTCGCGGCCGGGCAGATCGTGGCCGTGCTGCGGGTCCTGGCGAACGAGAACGTGGCGCGGCTGACGGCCGGCGAGGCGATGGAAGCGGTGGCGGGGGACGCGGTGGCGGCGGCGGAGGCGGCGTTCCGGTCGCTGCGGGAGGGCCTGCCGTACTGACCGACCGCCGAGGGGAACGGCCGTGCCGACCACTCGGCGTTCCTGAGTAAAAAATGTAACCCGGTAACGCTTTCCGTTAGTCTTGGCGGAATGACGTCACTGGACCTCGAGCTCGCCCGCGAACGCTCCCACCACGACGCCTGCCGCGCCGCCCTGATCCGCATGACCGAGGACGTGGCCGAGCAGGTCGTCACCGGCGAGGACGTCGCCGCCTCCGGCGCCGACGCCGAAGTGCTCGGCCACCACCTGCGCAGCCGCGCCAAGGAGATGGGCGAGCAGCCGCCCGGCCCCCTGTTCTTCGGCCGCCTCGACCGCGAGGACGGCCAGGTCCACCACATCGGCCGCCGCCGGATCGCCGAGCACCCGGCCGCCCCGCCGCTCGTCGTCGACTGGCGCGCGCCCGTCTCCCGCGCCTACTACCAGGCCGGTGCGCACGACCCGCAGGGCGTCCTGCGCCGCCGCCGCTTCGGCTGGGCCCCGAACAGCCGGGGCGCGACCGAGGACCTGACCGCCCTGGAGGACGAACGCCTCGCGGACGGCGGCACGGGAACGGTCAGCGCCCTCCTCGCCGGCGAGATCGAGCGCCCCCGGGTCGGCCCCATGCGGGACATCGCCGCCACCATCCAGCCCGAGCAGGACGACCTCGTGCGCTCCGGGCCGGCCGCCTCCCTGTGCGTGCAGGGCGCCCCCGGCACCGGCAAGACCGCCGTGGGCCTGCACCGGGCCGCGTACCTCCTCTACACACACCCGCAGCGGATCCGCCGCTCCGGCCTCCTCGTCCTCGGCCCCCACCGGGCCTTCCTCTCGTACATCGCCGAAGTGCTGCCCTCGCTCGGCGAGACCGGGATCCGGCAGGCCACCCTCGACGAGGAGATCGCCCGCCACCCCGTCCGGGCCGAGGACGACGAGGCGGCGGCCCGGACCAAGCACGACCCCCGGATGGCGCGGGTGCTGCACCGCGCGCTGTACGGCAGGGTCGACCCGGCCCCGGCGGAGGACCTGGCCGTCCCCGACGGCTCGTACCACTGGCGGCTCCCGGCGGCGGAGCTCGCCGCGATCGTCTCGGCGGTACGGGCGGAGGCCCCGCCCTACGCGACCGGCCGCGAACGGGTCCGCGCCCGGGTCCTCCGGGCCCTCCAGCTCCGGGCCGAACGCCGCTCGGGGCCCATGGGGGCGGCCTGGGCGCGGCGGATCGAACGGGCGCGGGCGGTGACGGCGTTCCTCGACGCGTGCTGGCCGAGGACAACGCCGGAGGAGGTCCTCGCGGAGGTCCTGACGGATCCGTCCGACCCCGCCCTGACCGAGGAGGAGCTCGCCGCGATCCGCTGGGCGCGGCCGCCGCGCTCGTACCGTTCGGCGCGCTGGACCGCCGCCGACCTCGTCCTCCTCGACGAGCTCGCCGGTCTGATCGAACGCCCCGAGAGCTACGGGCACGTCGTCGTCGACGAGGCCCAGGACCTCTCGCCCATGCAGTGCCGGGCCATCGCCCGCCGCACCGGGTTCGGCTCGCTCACCGTCCTCGGGGACCTCGCCCAGGGCACCACCCCGTGGGCGGCCCGCGCCTGGGACGAGCAGCTGGCGCACCTGGGCAAGGCCGGGACGCCGGTCGTGCCGCTGACCCTCGGCTACCGGGTGCCGGCGGCGATCGTCGACCTCGCCAACCGCCTCCTGCCACGGCTCGGCGCCGACGTGCCCGCGGGACGTTCGGTGCGCCGGGACGGGGAGGTGACGGTCCATCGGACGACGGACCTGGTCGCCGGGGCCCGCGAGGCCGTGCGGGCCGCGCTCGCGGCGGAGGGCTCGGTGGGAGTCATCACGGCGGACGGGCTGGTCGACGCGGTGGCCGCAGGGGTGGCCGAGGAGGTGAGGGGGTGCGGGGAGCGGGTGACCGTGCTGCCCGCCACCGTCGTCAAGGGCCTGGAGTTCGACCACGTCGTGGTCGTCGAACCGGCCGCGATCGTGGCGGCCGAGGCGCGCGGGCCGAACCGGCTGTACGTGGTGCTCACCCGGGCGGTGTCGCGCCTCGCGCTGGTGCACGCGGCGGAGCTGCCGGAGTGTCTCCGTACGACCCCGTGAGTCCGGCGGCGGTGGCCCCGTCGCCGGGTCCGGAGGAACAGCGGGGCGGCGACGGGCCGGCCGGCTCTCACGCCGCCGTGGTCATCTCCCGGGACTCGGCGGTGGCGGCCGGGCGCAGGACGGTGAGGGCGACGGTCAGGGCGAGGAGGAGGAGACCCGCGCCGACGCCGAAGGCGAGGTGGTAGCCGCCCGTCAGCGCCTCGGGCCCGGGCCGGCCGGCGGCCGTGAGGGACTCGGTGCGGGCGGCGGCGAGGGTGGAGAGGGCCGCGACGCCGAGGGCCATGCCGATCTGCTGGGTGGTGTTGAAGAGCCCGGAGGCCAGGCCCGCGTCGGCCTCCTCCGCGCCGGACATGGCGAGCCCGGTGAGGGCGGGGAGCGCGAGGCCGAAGCCTGCGGCGAGCAGCATCACGGGGAGCAGGTCGGCGGCGTACGAGGCGTGGACGGGGACGCGGGCCAGCAGGCCGAGGACGCCGACGAGCAGGACGAGGCCGGCGAGCAGGACGTTCCGCTCGCCGAAGCGGGCGATGAGGGGGGCCGAGGCGCCGAGCGAGACGGCGCCGATGACGAGCGCGGCGGGCAGCATCGCGAAGCCGGTCCCGGCGGCCCCGTACCCGAGGACCTTCTGCAGGTAGAGGGCGACGAGGACCTGGAAGGAGAAGAGCGCGGCGACCATGAGCATCTGGACGGCGTTCGCGCCGGCGACGCTGCGGGAGTGGAGGATCCGCAGCGGCATGAGGGGGGTCGCGGCCTTCGCCTGACGGAGCAGGAAGCCGGCCAGGAGGGCGAGGGCCAGGCCCCCGAAGCCGAGGGTGTGCGCCGAACCGGCCCCGTGCGCCTCGATCCTGACGACGGCGTAGATCCCGGCCACGAGGCCGCCGGTCACGAGCAGCGCGCCGATGACGTCGGCGCCGGCCCCGAGGCCCGGGGCGCGGTCGGCGGGGAGGGCGCGGAGGGCGACGAGGACGGTGGCGACGCCGATGGGCAGGTTGATGAAGAAGATCCAGTTCCAGGCGAGGGCGTCGGTGAGGACGCCGCCGAGGACCTGGCCGAGGGAGGCGCCGGCGGCGCCGGTGAAGCTGAACACGGCGATGGCGCGGGCGCGTTCGCGGGGCTCGGTGAAGAGGGTGACGAGGATGCCGAGGCCGACGGCGGAGGCCGTCGCGCTGCCGACGCCCTGGAGGAAGCGTGCGGCGACGAGGACGGCGGGGGAGGCGGCGACTCCTGCGAGGAGCGAGGCGGCGGTGAAGATCCCGGTGCCCGCGAGGAACATCCGTCTGCGGCCGACGAGGTCGCCGAACCGTCCGGCGAGGAGGAGGAGCGAGCCGAAGGCGATCAGGTAGGCGTTGACGACCCAGCTGAGGCCGGCGGGGGTGAAGCCGAGGTCGCCCTGGATGGCGGGCATGGCGACGGTGACGATGCTGCCGTCGAGGACCGTCATCAGCATGCCGGTGGCGAGGACGCCGAGGGCGAGGCGGGGACCGGAGGGCGCGGTGGGCACGGGGATCTCTCCTGTTCGACGGAGGCGACAGGAGTGACGTTAGCAGATGGTTTTGTTGCAGACTATTTTTTACGGGAGGAGTTCGGCCTCATGCCCGCTGACGGGCCCGGCGGGCAGGCCTGGGGCTCTCGACGGCGGTCCCCAGAGGGCCGGTGACCAGTCGGTCCAGGGCGCGCAGCAGGACCTCGCGCTCGTCGTCGGGGAGGGAGGAGAGGGCGCCCTCGTGGACGCCGTCGACGATCTCCTGGCTCTGCCGCGCCACCTCGGCCCCCGCCTCGGTGACGGCGATGATCCGCGCCCGGCGGTCGGTGGTGGACGGCCTGCGCTCGGCGAGTCCGGCCTTCTCCAGGGCGTCGACGGTCACCACCATCGTGGTCTTGTCCATGTCCCCGATCTCGGCGAGCTGCGCCTGGGTCCGCTCCTCCTCCAGGGCGTGCACCAGCACGCAGTGCATGCGCGCGGTGAGCCCGATCTCCCCGAGCGCGGCCGCCATGCGCGTCCGCAGGACGTGACTGGTGTGGTCGAGGAGGTAGGAGAGGTCGGGCTCGGTGCGGGTGGGGGCCATGGAGGTCATGCGTGCCAGCGTAACGAGGACCGACCCGTCGCGGATCGTCACGAAGCGGACGAGTGCGGGGGCGGTGGCCGGGGACGAGTGCGGGGGGCGGTGGCCGCGCCCGCCCTCCGTCTGCCGTGGCGCGGCCCCTACACGCCCCGCGTTCCGTCGATGCGCTCGCGGAGGAGGTCCGCGTGGCCGTTGTGGCGGGCGTACTCCTCGATCAGGTGGATGAGGACCCACCGCAGGGAGACCTTCCCCCGCCACGCGTCCTCGCCCGAGACGTCGAGGTGCGGGGCCCCGGCCGTGAAGCGGTCGGAGTGGGCCACCGCCGCCCGCCAGGCCTCCCAGGCCGCCGCGACCGCCGCCGGGTCCGACGCGACCTCGTCGAAGTCCCCGTCCGGGGAGGCGGGGGAGGAGAAGAGGGGGCCCGCGTCCTGCTCGCCGGCCAGCACCCGGCGGAACCAGTGGCGCTCGACGTCGGCGAGGTGCCGGACCAGGCCGAGCAGGGAGAGGGTGGACGGTTCCACCGCCCTGAGGGCCAACTCCCCCTCCAGGCCGGCGCACTTCAGCACCAGGGTCGCCCGCTGGTCCGCCAGGAACTCGGCGAGCATCGGCAGCTCGTCCCCGGTCGCGGGGCCGGTGAAGCGCCCCGGCCCCGGGGCCGCCGTCTCGTCGAGGACGTCCGCGCGCCGCCGGGGGCCCGTGAGGTCGTCCCGCTCGTCCACCGTCATGCCGTTCCTCCTCGTCGGGCCCCCGCACATGCTGGCACGGCGGGGGCCCGGCGCGGGAGTTCAGGCCTTGGGCCGGGCGAAGCGGATCACGTTGCCGGCCGGGTCGCGGAAGGCGCAGTCGCGGACGCCGTAGTGCTGGTCGACCGGCTCCTGGAGCACCTCGCCGCCGGCCTCCCGGACGCGTTCGAAGGTGGCGTCGACGTCCTCGGTGGAGAAGATCACGCCGCGCAGCAGGCCCTTGGCGAGGAGGTTCCTGACCGCCTCGCGGTCGGCCTCCGGGGCGTCGGGGTCGGGGAGCGGGGTCTCGAGGACGACCGCCACGTCCGGCTGCGCGGGCGAGCCCAGGGTCACCCAGCGCATCCCCTCGTAGCCGACGTCGTTGCGGACCTCCAGGCCGAGGGCGTCCCGGTAGAAACCGAGCGCCTCGTCGGCGTCGTCGACGGTGATGAAGCACTGGGAGAGCTTGATGTCGTTCATGCCGTCGACGCTACGGCGAGGCGCTCGAACCCGCTTCTCCGTTCCTGACCGGTTCGGCGCCACGCGCGGCGTCCCGTGCGCTTCCGCCGTTCTTCACGGGCCGCGTGAGCACCTTGGCGACGCACGCCGGCATCGCGGCGCCCTCCTCGTGGCTCCGCGCGCGGTACGCGCTCGGCGTCTCGCCGACCAGTTCGGTGAAGCGCGAGCTGAACGACCCGAGCGACGTGCAGCCGACCTCGAAGCAGACCTCGGTGACGCTCAGGTCCCCCCGCCGCAGCAGCGCCTTCGCCCGCTCCACGCGGCGGGTCATCAGATAGCTGTACGGCGTCTCGCCGAACGCGGTGCGGAAGCTGCGGGCGAAGTGCCCCGTCGACATCAGGGCGACCCTGGCCAGGGCCGGGACGTCCAGCGGCGAGGCGTAGTCGCGGTCCATCGTGTCCCGCGCGCGGCGCAGTCGTCTCAGGTCGTCCAGGTCCACGCCCCCAGCATCGCACGGCCCGCCCCACCCTGGGCGCGACTTTTGCAAGCGCCTGCTTGCAATAGTTAGCAATGGCTGGCATGGTCGAGGACATGGCATCGCTCAACGTCGGCAACCTCGGCGAGTACCTCCGCGAACAGCGGCGGACCGCGCAGCTCTCCCTGCGTCAGCTCGCCGACGCCGCCGGGGTGTCGAACCCGTACCTCAGCCAGATCGAGCGCGGGCTGCGCAAGCCCAGCGCCGAGGTCCTGCAGCAGGTCGCGAAGGCGCTGCGGATCTCCGCCGAGACGCTCTACGTACGGGCCGGGATCCTCGACGAGAAGGAGCGGGACGAGCTGGAGACGCGCGCCGTCATCCTGGCCGATCCCTCGATCAACGAGCGGCAGAAGCAGGTGCTGCTCCAGATCTACGACTCCTTCCGCAAGGAGAACGCCGCCGACGCCACCGCGACGGCCGACGTGGAGGCCGCACCGCCTTCGAGCTAGCCCGCACCAGTACGTCACATCCGGGAGGACCACCAGCATGGCCATCATCGACGAACTGCGTACCCCCCTCTACTTCGCCGCCGGCACCGCCGACCTCGCCGTCCAGCAGGCCAGGAAGGTTCCCGGCCTGATCGAGCAGATCGCCGCCGAGGCGCCCGCCCGCATCGACGCCGTACGGAAGACCGACCCGAAGGCCGTCCAGGAGAAGGTGACCGCGCAGGCCAAGGAGGCCCAGGCCACCGCGCGGACGAAGTTCGCCGAGGTCGTCGGCGGCCTCGACACCGACCTCAAGAAGCTCGGCGAGACCGCCCAGGACCTGGCTCTGCGCGGGGTCGGCGTCGCCGCCGAGTACGCGGTCAAGGCGCGCGAGAAGTACGAGGAGGTCGCCGCGCACGGCGAGGAGGCCGTCCGCGCCTGGCGCGGCGGGGTCGCCGACGAGATCACCGAGATCGCCGTCGTCGTCGAGCCGGAGTCGAGGCCCGAGCCGGAGGCGAAGCCCGAGCCCGGGGCGAAGGCGGACGGAAGCGCCGACGTCTCCGAGCCCGGGACCGGGGAAGAGGAGGCGCCCGCGCGGAAGACCACCGCCCGCAAGGCCTCCGCCAAGAAGACGCCCGTCGCCGCCGAGAAGGAGTAGGGCGGGCACTCCTGGGGGTACCCGGTGCGTTGTACCGGGTACCTTGACCGCGAGGCGCTCTCTCTCCATCCCCACTAGGCGGTGCTCAGCATGTTGCGCGCGGGATTCGACTCCCTTCTCTCCCTGGTGATCTTCCTTGTCTTCACCGGCTTCGCCGTCGCCGCGCTCGTCTTCGCCGCCATGGCGCGCGAGGACGCCTACCGCGCCGCCGACAAGCAGACGAAGAAGTTCTGGCTGATCGTCCTGGGCATCAACCTCGTCCTGAACCTGCTGCTGCCGATGCTGTTCCTCCAGATCGCGGGGCTGATCGCCGCCATCGTCTTCATGGTGGACGTGCGGCCCGCGCTCGCGCAGGTCTCCGGCGGCGGCCGGGGCGGCCGCCGCGGCGGCTCCAGCAGCGACGGACCGTACGGCCCGTACAACGGCGGCCGTTAGGCGGTACGGCTCACACGGACAAGGACCCGGGAGGTGCTACCCCCGGGTCCTGTCCCTTTCCAGGGCCAGGACGGCGACGTCGTCCGTCAGCTCGCCGCCGTTCAGGGACCGGACCTCCGTCACGGCCGCCTCGAGCAGCTCCTCGCCGCGCAGGCCCGAGGCCAGCTGGCGGTTGATCATCTCGACCATCCCGTCCTGGCCGAGCCGCGGCGAGTCGGGGCCCGCCGAGCGGCCCTCGATGAGGCCGTCCGTGTACATGAGCAGGCTCCACGCCCCGCCCAGCTCGACCTGCCGGCGCGGCCAGCGGGCGCGCGGCAGCAGCCCGAGGGCCGGGCCGCCGTCCTCGTACGGGAGGAGACGGGCGGCCCGCCCCTGCCGGGCGATCAGCGGCGAGGGGTGCCCGGCCAGGCAGAGCCCGGCCCGGCGCCCGTCGGGCGCGATGTCGACGGTGCAGAGGGTCGCGAAGATCTCGTCGCTCTCCCGCTCGTGTTCCAGGACCTGCTGCATCGTGGAGAGCAGCTCGTCCCCGCAGAGGCCCGCGAAGGTCAGCGCCCGCCAGGCGATCCGCAGCTCGACGCCGAGCGCGGCCTCGTCGGGGCCGTGCCCGCAGACGTCGCCGATCATGGCGTGGACGGTGCCGTCGGGGGTGCGGACGGTGTCGTAGAAGTCGCCGCCGAGCAGGGCGCGGGAGCGGCCGGGCCGGTAGTGGGCGGCGAAGCGCAGGTCGGAGCCCTCCAGGAGCGGGGTCGGCAGCAGCCCGCGTTCGAGCCGGGCGTTCTCCTGGGCGCGCAGCCGGGACTCGGCGAGCTTCACCTGGACGGCGTCGGCCCGCTTGCGTTCCACGGCGTACCGGATGGCCCGGCTGAGCAGCCGCCCGTCGAGCTCCTCGCGGAAGAGGTGGTCCTGGGCCCCGACGCGCACCGCCTCGGCCGCCAGTTCGGCGTCGGCGGAGGCCGCGAGCGCGAGGACGGCGTGGCGCGGGGCGAGGCGCAGGATGTGCCGCAGCGGGGCGAGCGGGTCGTCGCCGGCGGCGGCCCGGGGGCCGGGCAGGGAGAGGTCGACGAGGACGCAGTGGACGTCGTCGGTGAGGAGCCGCTCGGCCTCGGTGAGGTTCCGGGCGGTGCGGATGCGGACCCGTGTGCCGGCGGCGTCGGCCGCGTCGAGCAGTTCGGGCACGGCGAGGGCACCCGCCGGGTCGTCCTCGACGACCAGGAGGGTGAGATCGGTACGGTCGGTGCCGGTGACTGTGCCTGTCATGGGAGTGGCGTCCATTGGGGTGGCCCCGCCGGGTCCCGCAGCGGCAGAGACGTTTCTCTGACGCGGTACGGATGCGGGCATCGGTCCGGGTTTCCTTCCCTCCCCCGAGGGTGCGCAGGGCGCCGGGTGGCGTCCCGCCCGTCCCGGACCATAGCGGTAGGGCGGTGCGCAGCGGAATGGTGATCAGTCCCCGAGGGCGCGCGCCGGACTTGGCATATGCCGCGGAAGGGGAGGTACTTGCCCCGTGCGGTCCCGCGAGGAGGCCCCGGACCCATGAGAAACGTCACGCGGTGGCAGTGGCGCCGGTCACGCGCCCCGGGTGCCGGAGGTGGCTCCCGTCACGAAGGACGGACCACGCCCAGGATCTCCATCGAGCCCGCGCCCGCGAGGGTCACGTTCCGCCCCGGGCGCGGCGCGTGCACGATCATCCCGTTCCCGACGTACATCCCGATGTGGCTCGCGTCCTTGAAGTAGACGATCAGGTCGCCGGGCCGCATGTCCCCGATGTCCACGTGCGGCAGGAGCCGCCACTGCTCCTGCGAGGTGCGCGGGATGCCCTGGCCGGCCGCGCCCCAGGCGCTCTGGGTCAGCCCGGAGCAGTCGTACGAGAGCGGTCCCTCGGCGCCCCAGACGTACGGCTTGCCGATCTGGGCCGTCGCGAACTCGACCGCCTTCCTGCCCTCCGTGGTCGCGCCCTCCTTCAGGCCCTTGAGGACGCCGGTGCCGAGCCAGGTCGTCTGGGCCCGGTTCTGGGCCTGCTCCTCCAGGAGCCGCAGCCGCTCGCGCTCCTCGGCGGCGAGCTCGGACTCCAGCTTCTCGGCGGCGGCGATCCTGTCGTTGATCTCCTTCTTCGCCTTCGCCTGCCGGACGCGGTTGGCCTCCAGTTTGGTCCAGTTGGCGCCGGCGTCCTTGGCGTACGTGTCCAACTCGGCCTGGGCGCGGACCATCTCGCCCAGGAGGTCGTGGGTGGCCTTCGCGCCGGCCTGGAGCCGTCCGGTGGCGTCGAGGAAGAGCTGCGGGTCGTTCGTGAGGACGAGCTGCGCGCCGTCCGGGAGTCCGCCGTTGCGGTACTGGGCGCGGGCGGCGGCGCCGGCCTTGGCCTTGAGGTTCTCGATCTTCTCGCGGCCGTCCGTGATCATCCGGGCGAGCCGGACGATCTCGGCGGACTGCTCCTTCGTCTTCTCCTCGGCGAGGTTGTACGCGTCGGTGGCGACGGCGGCCTTGCGGTACAGGTCGTCGATCTCCGCGCGCACCTCCTCCAGGCTCTTCCTCGGCGGGGGAGGCGGGAGCGGCGCGGCGGCGGCCTGGAGGGTCAGCGCGGGAGAGGCCAGCACGGTCAGGGCGCAGATCACGGTGATCGCGGCGATGGCGTGGCGGCGTCGGTTCACGAGCTCCCCCTCGAGTGACCCATATCTGATTTACCGTCAGTAACTTGGTGGTGGCCTGGCGATAGTGCCATGCGGAACCGGAAAACGACAGGGGAAACCGGGGCCTGGCGAGCCCGCTCCCCCCACGGGTGACGAGTGATGCGCGTGTGGCGTTCCCTGCGCACGGGAAATTCAGTGGGAGTTGGGGAAAAAGGGGGAGGAGAGCCCCGGCGGAAGCGCCTGCCGACGCACCGCGGAAGCACGTGCCCCCGCACCGTCACCCACGTGCCGCCGCAGCTACCCCCCGCACCGTCACCCACGCGGCGCCACCGCTTCTTTCGGGCCCTCACCCGCGCGGCGCCAGCGCCTCCCAGCGGACCGTCACCTCGCCCTGTCGCCAGCGGCGCGGGCCGTCCGTCAGCGGCCAGTCCGCCGCGAGGTCGCGGACGGAGCGGATCCAGCGCTGCCGCGCGCCCAGCGAGGCGTACGGGGCGGCCGCGGCCCACGCCCGGTCGAAGTCCCGCAGGAAGGCGTGCACCGGCTCGCCCGGCACGTTCCGGTGGATCAGCGCCTTCGGCAGCCGTTCCGCGAGGTCCGAGGGCCGGTCGAGCGAGCCGAGCCGGGTCGCGAAGGTCACGGTGCGCGGCCCGGCCGCGTCGAGCGCCACCCACACGTGCCGGCGGCCGATCTCGTCGCAGGTCCCCTCCACCAGCAGCCCGCCGGGCGCGAGCCGCCCGCGGAGCCTCGCCCAGACGGCCGCGACCTGGTCCTCGTCGTACTGGCGCAGCACGTTCGCCGCCCGGATCAGGGCGACCCGGCCGGGCACCGGCACCTCGAAGCCGCCGTGCAGGAAGGAGAGGCCCTCCCGCTCGTACGGCTTCGCGGCCTCGACCCTGGCGGGTTCGATCTCGATGCCGTAGAGCCGGGTGCGGGGCTCGGCGGTGCGCAGCCGGGCCAGGAGCTCCACGGCGGTCCAGGGGGCGGCCCCGTATCCGAGGTCGACGGCGAGCGGGGGCTCGGGGGAGCGGCGCAGGGCGGGGCCGTGGACGGCGGCGATCCAGCGGTCCATGCGGCGCAGCCGGTTCGGGTTGGTGGTCCCGCGGGTCGGGGTGCCGACGGGGCGGGTGGTGCGCGGGGCCATGCCACGAGCGTAAGGGGTGCGGGGGAGGGCCCCGGGCGGGGCGGCGGCCCGGCAACGAATTGGCAAAGCGCCCCGCCGATGGAAATGAAAGGGGTGATTCCGATGTTGTCGCCGCTGGAGGACGCACCCCGCCCTCCACCTGCCCTGCCCGCCCAGCTCAGCCCCCGGGGCCCGTGAGCGGCCCCCGAGCGGAAGGACCGCCGACGTGAGCCAGTACGTGTCCCGGTTCACCGGTACCCGGCACCGGCACCCGGCGCCGGCCAGGCTCCGGCTCCCCGGACGGCACCGCACCCCCCGGCGCGTGGCCATGCTCAGCGTCCACACCTCGCCGCTGCACCAGCCCGGCACGGGCGACGCGGGCGGCATGAACGTCTACATCGTCGAGCTGGCCAAACGCCTCGCGGCCATCGACGTCGAGGTGGAGATCTTCACCCGGGCCACCACCGGCGGCCTCCCGCCGGTCGTCGAGCTGACCCCGGGCGTGCTCGTGCGGCACGTGGACGCCGGTCCGTACGAGGGACTGGCCAAGGAGGAGCTGCCGGCGCAGCTCTGCGCCTTCACGCACGGCGTGATGCAGGCGTGGGCGGGCCACCGCCCCGGCCACTACGACCTGGTGCACTCCCACTACTGGCTCTCCGGCCACGTCGGCTGGCTCGCCGCCGAGCGCTGGGGCGTCCCGCTCGTGCACGCCATGCACACCATGGCGAAGGTCAAGAACGCCGCGCTCGCCGAGGGTGACACGCCCGAGCCGGCGGCCCGGGTGATCGGCGAGACGCAGATCGTCGCCGCGGCGGACCGGCTGATCGCCAACACCGCGGAGGAGGCCGACGAGCTCGCCCGCTTCTACGAGGCCGACGCCGGCAAGATCGCGGTCGTGCACCCGGGCGTCAACCTCGACCGCTTCCGCCCCGCCGACGGCCGCGCCGCCGCCCGCGCCCGCCTCGGCCTCCCGCAGGACGCGTTCGTCCCGGTCTTCGCCGGCCGGATACAGCCGCTGAAGGCCCCGGACATCCTGCTGCGCGCCGCCGCCCGGCTGCTGGAGCAGGACCCCTCGCTCCGCTCCCGGATGGTCGTCCCGGTGGTCGGCGGCCCGAGCGGCAGCGGTCTGGCCAAGCCGGAACAGCTGCAGAAGCTGGCCGCCCGGCTCGGCATCGCGGACATCGTGCGCTTCCACCCGCCGGTGGGGCAGGACCGTCTCGCCGACTGGTTCCGCGCGGCGAGCGTCCTCGTCATGCCCTCGTACAGCGAGTCCTTCGGCCTGGTCGCGATCGAGGCGCAGGCGGCCGGCACCCCGGTCGTCGCGGCGGCGGTGGGCGGTCTGCCCGTGGCCGTACGGGACGACGTGACCGGCTTCCTCGTGCAGGGGCACGACCCGGCGGACTACGCCCGGGCGCTCGGCCGGTTCGTGGCGGACCCGTCGCTGTCGGCCCGGATGGGGGAGGCGGCGGCGCTGCACGCCGGCTCCTTCGGCTGGGACACGGCGGCCTCGGGCACGGCGGACGTGTACACGGCCGCCATGCACGACCACCGGCTGCGCGAGAACCGCCGTCGCGTACGCTCGCACCATGGCTGAGGACGTTCGGCGGATCATCGAGGACACGTTCAACGACGCGGAGCTGGACTGGGAGTCCCCGGAGCCCGGCTCGTACGTCGTGAAGCTCCCGGGCACGCGCAAGCTGTTCACCACGCTGTCGCTCCGGGTGGGCCGCCACTCCCTCTCCCTGAACGCCTTCGTCATCCGGCACCCCGACGAGAACGAGGCGGGCGTCCACCGCTGGCTCCTTGAGCGCAACCTCAGGCTGTACGGCGTGAGTTACGCGGTCGACGGCCTCGGCGACGTCTACCTCGCCGGCAAGCTCCCGCTCTCCGCCGTCACGCCGGAGGAGCTGGACCGGCTGCTCGGCTCGGTCCTGGAGGCGGCGGACGGCGACTTCAACACGCTCCTGGAGCTGGGCTTCGCGTCGGCGATCCGCCGGGAGTACGAGTGGCGGGTCTCGCGCGGCGAGTCGACCCGCAACCTGGACGCGTTCAAGAACCTGACCGGGAAGTCCTCGCACCAGGGGTGACGGGGCGTGCGGGGCGGGCCGGCCACCACCGGGCGAGGTGCGCCGTCGGGGGGCCGGCCCGCACGGGCGCGGACGGGGTCAGGCGCTGACGGAGGGGGCCGGGGCGACGACGGGGGCCTCGGGAGCGACGGCCGCGACCGCTGCCTCGGCCGCGACCGCTGCCTCGGCCTCGATCCCGGCCCTGGATTCGATCCCGGTCTCGATCCCGGTCTCGACGTGGTCGTCCGCGAGCGCCTTCCGCAGCCGGGTGAAGTACCCGACGGCGGCGACGACGCCGATCACGGTGGTCGCGGCCCACAGCACGTCGGGGCCGGGGCCGTCGACGATCGCGCCGGCGCCGATCGGGGCGACGAAGCCGGCGACGGCCCAGGACATGCCCATCACGCCCTGGTAGCGGCCCCGGGCGTGCTCCGGGGCGAGGCGGGCGGTGGCGGCGGCGTTCGTCGGGACGTGGATCATCTCGCCGACCGTCCAGACGACCACGGTCGCGGCGAAGGCGACGGAGGAGCCGGCGAGGGCGGTGGCGCCGGTGCCGAGGGCGAAGAGCAGGGCGGAGAGGGTCAGCAGGAGGACCGGGGAGCGCTTGTCGGTCAGCTTGTTGACGAGCAGTTGGAAACCGACGATCACGATGCCGTTGACGGCGATGACGACGCCGTACGAGGAGGGGGAGAGGCCCTGGTCCGCCATGGTGAGCGGCAGGCCGATCCACGGGGCGGTGAAGACGAGGCAGACGAGGAGGTTGAGGAGCACGAGCGTGCGGAAGGGCGCGTCGCGCAGCACGGTGAGCATGCTGACCTTCTCCTCGGCGACCGGCTCGCCCTGTGCGCCGACGGCGGCCTCGGGGCGGGTCTCGGGGAGCCGGAGGAAGACGATGACGGCGCAGAGGGTGGTGGCGACGGCGTCGACGACGAAGAGGGTGCGGTAGCCGAGGAAGGCGGCGGCGCCGCCGCCGATGGAGGCGATGGCGAAGCCGAGGTTGAGGGCCCAGTAGTTGAGGGCGTACGCCCGGCGCACCTCGTGGGCGGGGACCATGTCGGCGATGGTCGCGTTGATGGAGGGGCGGACGGCCTGCATGGCGACGCCCATGAGGAGGACGACGGCGGCGATGGCCCAGGCGCTGGTGACGACGGCGAGGGCGGCGGCGCAGGCGGCGGCCGCGAGGTGCATGGAGACCATGGTGGGGCGGCGGCCCCAGCGGTCGGTGAGCATGCCGCCGAGCGGGGAGCCGGCGACACCGCCGAGGCCGTGGAGGGCGACGACGAGACCGGCGAACCAGGCGGAGTGCCCGAGCTCGACGGTCAGGTAGAGGGAGAGGAAGGTGAGGACGAAGGCCCCGGTCCGATTGACCAGGGTCGACAGCCACAACCACCAGAAACCTTGGGGAAGACCGGAGACCGTCGCCCGGGCTGATCGTCTGAGCGAATCGATGGACATGTGTGGCGGCCCCCTGCTGTACGTAAGCCCTGCTTCCGGCTCTCGTAACTTACGCATCTCAGGTGCCGGACGCCAGCGAATTGACGACGCGCGTCAATCGTCAGCGGTCGATTAGGCTCGTGCGCATGGCCGACGCACCGTACAAGCTGATCCTCCTCCGCCACGGCGAGAGCGAGTGGAACGAGAAGAATCTGTTCACCGGATGGGTGGACGTGAACCTCACCGCCAAGGGCGAGAAGGAGGCGACGCGCGGCGGCGAGCTGCTCAAGGACGCCGGCCTGCTGCCCGACGTGCTGCACACCTCCCTCCAGAAGCGCGCCATCCGCACCGCGCAGCTCGCCCTGGAGTCGGCGGACCGCCACTGGATCCCGGTCAACCGCTCGTGGCGCCTCAACGAGCGCCACTACGGCGCCCTCCAGGGCAAGGACAAGGCGCAGACGCTCGCCGAGTTCGGCGAGGAGCAGTTCATGCTGTGGCGCCGCTCGTACGACACCCCGCCGCCGGCCCTGTCCGACGACAGCGAGTACTCGCAGGCCCACGACGCCCGCTACCAGACGATCCCGCCGGAGCTGCGCCCGCAGACCGAGTGCCTCAAGGACGTCGTCGAGCGGATGCTCCCCTACTGGTACGACTCGATCGTCCCGGACCTCCTCGCCGGCCGCACGGTCCTGGTCGCCGCCCACGGCAACAGCCTCCGCGCCCTGGTGAAGCACCTGGACGGCATCTCGGACGCCGACATCGCGGGCCTCAACATCCCGACGGGCATCCCCCTCGCCTACGAGCTCGACGAGGACTTCAAGCCCCTCAACCCGGGCGGCACCTACCTCGACCCGGAGGCCGCGGCCGCCGCCATCGAGGCCGTCAAGAACCAGGGCAAGAAGAAGTAGGAATAGTGATCATGCCCCTGACCTGCGCACACGGCGCAGATCAGGGGCATTTTCGCGCCCTGGGCCCACCCTGGGCCCTCAGCGCGGAGAGTCGTCCGGCCTCAGGGCCCTGCCGAGGGCAAGCCGTGCGCGGTCACGGCTGCTCGGCATCAGGTGGGCGTAGACCTTCAGCGTGAGCCCCGGGTCGGAGTGGCCCAGGTACTCGCTCACGGCCTTGATACTCTCGCCGGCGTCCAGCAGCACCGAGGCGTAGAAGTGCCTCAGGGCGTGCATGCCGTGCTCCCGCGCGGCGGCGTGCTCCCGGCTCTTTGCCGTGGGAATGACGCCCACCTTGGCCAGCGCGGGCTTCCAGTGGTCCTCGTTCAGTGACGTGCGCCAGACGTGCCCGCCCAGCGGTCCAGTGAAGAGCAGCCGCTTGGTCACCGGCGGACCGCCGGCGCGCATCCAGGGCAGCGTGATCTCGACTGGCGGGAAGAGCTTCATGTGGGCCTTGAGCGCGTCCGCCACGGGGTCGGGCAGGGGTACGTCACGCAGCTTGCCGCCCTTCGGCGGGGCGAACACCGGCTGACTCAGGCTCAGCTTGAGCTGCTGTACGACGTGCAGCGTGGCGTTCTCGAAGTCCAGCTCCTCGACGGACAGCCCGAGGATCTCGCCCTGCCGGAGACCGCATCCGGCGCCCACGTCCACCATGGGCTGGAACCGCTCGACCAGGGCCGCCCGCATGGCGAAGACCCGTTCCGGCGTCCAGGGGACCACCCGCCGCGCGCCCATCTCCGGGAGCGTCACCGTGCGCGAGTTGCAGGGGTTCCGGGGCAGGCAGCCGTCCTCGACGGCCGCGCTCAGGATGGCGCGCACGTTGGAGAAGATGACGCGGGCGTACGAGCCGGACATGCCGGAAGCTTCGAGTTGCGTCACGAACTCGCGGATGTGGCTCGGCTGGAACGAACCCAGCGGCCGGGTCCCGATCCGCGGGAAGGCGTGCAGCTTGAGCTGTGACTGCATCGACGCCTTGGTGTTCGGGTCGCCGCTCTGGCTCGCCAGCCACCGTTCCGCGAACTCCTGGAAGGTCGTCCGAGCTGCGTTCGGGTCGATGTACTGGCCCCGGGCCACGTCCGCGCTGATGCTGCTGAGCCACTGCTCGGCGAGACGCTTCTGCCCGTCGGCGAAGGACTTGGACTTCCGCTTGCCGTCCGGCGCGAAGTAGCGGGCCCGGTAGCGCAGACCGCTGCCGTGGCGGGCGGTCTTGGTGCGAACGGTCTTGCCGCCGGCGTCGGTCTCGGTCTTGAACCAGCGGTCCTGGATGCTGCCAGCCATCTGGGCTGTGTCCTCTCGGTTGGTGGTGTGCCTGCCCTCAGGGAGGGAGGCATGGGGGTGCCGTGGAAGCGGCTGTGGAGGGTGTTCGGGCGGCCGGGGAGGTTGCCTCCCTGCCTCCCTGGATGGGGTTCTGCGCAGGTCACCGGCAGGGAGGCGGGCCAGGGAGGCGCTGAGGGAGTTCTCCCTGCCTCCCTGGCGCCTCCCTGACCGTGACGGGGGCGTGACGGGGGGAGTCACGGCCGTGACGGCCCCCTTTACCCGCCTTACCTCGCAGGTCAGCGGCCTTTACCGCCCCCTCTACCGGGGTAGAGGGCTCCCTCTACCTGAGGGGCTCAGGCGGGGGGTGTGACGGTGGGGTGTGACGGGGGGTGTGACGGCGTCACGGGTAGCGGGGAGGGGCTTTACCTCCCGCTCGGCCGGCGGGTCATGCGGCGGTGTCGTGGGCTTCCTGGTGCTGGACCCAGGTGCGGACGGCGGCGGGGTCGTAGCGGACGTGGCGGCCGACGCGGAAGCCGGGCGGGCCGGTGCGCTGCTTGCGCCAGCGGTAGACGGTCTCGATGGGGACGGAGAACATCGCGGCGATGTCCTCGGGGGTGAGGTAGCGGTCCGGGAGTCCGGCGCGCAGGGCCTCGATCGGCTCGTTGGCCATGGGTTTGGGTGACTCCTCGTGTCCGGTGCGCGGAGGGTGGGAGTGGTGCCGGTGGCCGTCCTGGAGAGTTGCCGCATTTCAGCGTCCGCAGCGTCCCAGCGTCCGCACCGACCAGTCTTCGCAGGTCGGATGGGGTGAGGGTTGCGGACTCTGGTGCGGACGCTGCGGGAACTGGACGGCTGTAGCGTCCGCAGCTCCGGCCGTGTCCGGGCCGCTGGTGTGCGGCCCGGTCCGGCATCGTCAGTACTGCTCAGAGGGCTTGTGGCCCTGTCCGATCGGGGGTACGTCGGGCCACAGGGAGCCCGTCTGGGGCTCGGACGCTGTCCCCTGCGGGAGGTCGGTCCGGGTCAGGATGAGGAGCTTGTGTCGGTGCCGGTCCCGGCTGCGTTGCGTGTCGTCCACGGTGATGCCGATCGACCGCAGGAGCGGGGCGAGACGCTTGACCTTCCCGCCGGCGCGGGTGGCGTCCTTGGGCCACGTGGGCGGCCGGATGCCGCCACCCGGGGGCTGGGCGTGCTCCAGGAGCTGCGCGGCGGTCCCGGTCCAGGTGCCGCACTGCTCGACCAGCGCGGCGACGGCCGAGCCGAACGGGTCGCCCTCCAACGCGTCCCCGGCGACGTTCGCGGACGCGGCCAGGTAGTCGTTCAGCGTCGTCCACTCCATGACCTGGTCGACGGCCGCGAGGATGCGGGCGAAGTCGGCCATCCGGGGAAGCGAGTCCAGCTTCACGTGAGGCAGGACGGCGAGGACGGACGCGAGGAGGTCGAAGAGTGAACCGAGAACGGCCGGCCGGATGGTCTCGAACGCGGTCGCCAACTCCTCCTCCGTACGCCGCTGCTCCGGCTCGATCAACTGCAGGTCGAGCATGAGCAGCCGCTCCGCCAGGTCCCCTGCGAGAGCTCCGGCGTCGATGGTCGTCATGGCCAGCACCCGGCGGAAGGAGAGGACCACGACGTCGTCGTCGGTGTAGAGGGCCCGGTCGACGATCCCGTCTCCGGTGACCGCCTTGCACAGGGTGTCGGAGAGCCACTGCGGCAGGGTGGAGATGTTGTCCAGGCACAGGGCCCAGGAGCTGAACGCCTGTGTCGCCCACGCCTTGTGGTCCCTCGGCTGGGAGCGTTTCGCGGCCGGGGAGGGGTCGATCAGGTTGACCATCATCTGCGCGGCGGCGGACTTCCCCGTGCCCTGCTCGCCCTTGAAGGTGAGGACGGGGTGGGGGATGGTCGGCATCCACGCGGCGATCAGCCATGTGACGAGTTGCCGGAAGGCGGACTCGTTCATGTTCAGCAGGCTGTGGAGCATGGACAGCCCGTCCCCGAGAAGGACCGGTGCGGGCATGGGCGCCATGGCCCCGGACCGGCGGAAGAGGACCGGGGAGCGCTCGACGACGTGCCAGCCGCCGGCGGTGACGGTGACCGCGCGGCCGTCGGCGGTGCCGAGGTCGACCACGATCGTTCCGGCGTCGTCGTGCCCGACCCGCAGGTGCACCGGCACCGGGTCGTCCGACTCCGCGATGCCCTCCAGCACGGTCATCGCGTCCGCCAGAGCCGACTGAGAGGCCACGTCCCCGTCGAACGTCTCCGCGTACAGGCGGGCGAGACGCTGCCGGACGCCGGACCGGCCGCGCAGAGGCAGGGCGATGTTCGGGCCGTCGATCGCGACCGCGTAGGGGCGGCCGTCGGTCGACATGACGAACCGGTACCGCTCCCGAGCAAGGGCGACCAGCCGCACGGCGGCCGACGGCTTCTTGCCCCCGTCGTCGACCGGCGGGCGCGTGTTCACGGACCCCCTCCCGGTGTTCACGGCCGACTGCCCGGTGTTCACGGGCGCCGGGTCGGTCGACCGGGCGGAGTCGACCGGTCGGGCGGTTCCGTTCACCGGCTTGGTGGTGCTGTTCACGCGCTCACCCCTCGATCGGTCGACTGCTCACAGGTGTTCATCCGGGCCGTACGCCGCCGCTGGTCGAGTCGACCGACCCGCACGCGACGCTCGGCCGGTTCGCGATGCTTTGCCTGGTCAGCGGTAGACCGTGCGGCCGATGAACGGGCGTGAAGAATCCGCGCGAGCATCAGCCAGTCGACCCGGTCCGGCCCGAACCGGAACGGCTCCGAGTCGGCCGACGAGTCGGGCGCAGGGGACGGCAGGTCGGTCGGGGCGTCGGTCGGCTGAACACCCTTGAACGCGGGGTCGGTCGACCAGACCAGCAGCAGCGCGAGCGACAGGAACAGTCGGTCGGCCTTGGCGTGGTTGCAGGGCTGGCAGGCGAGCACGAGCGCGTTCGCGGACCACGACCGGTAGAGCGAGATCGGCACGACGTGATCCATCGTCGCCTCACGCAGATCGCGGAAGCGGTGCCGGCAGTAGGCGCACCGCCAGCCGTCGCGGGCCGCGAGCTGGACCTTGCGGGCGCGGCGGCGGGCGGCGTTGAGCCGTGGAGAGGCGTGCAGGCTCACCGGGCCACCCCGGAGACGTCGACCAGGTCGAGCACGGTCCGCAGCGCGGCGGACAGGGAGCCCAGGTGCATGGCCATGGCGGTCGGGCTCGCCGTGCCGAGGTCGAGGTTCTCGACCCGGCTCAGCGCGTCTCGGGCGGCCGTCAGCAGGACCGGCGGCACCGGCACCACGGCGGGCGCCTGCGGGGCCAGTTCCTTCGGGCGCATGGCGGGCCACAGGTCCCACACGGTCGTCCCCAAGACGCGGGCGACAGCGTGGGCGTGACGGGCGTAGGGGCGCCGTCCGGGCTCGTTCACCCACCGCTCGACGGTCTTGGGGTCCACCTGGAGCGCTTCGGCGAGTTCGGCGTAGGTGAGACCGGCTTCGACGACGGCCGCCGCCAGCCGCATGTTCCCCTCGGCGAGTACGGGGGTCGGCAGCTTCAACGGGGTCTCGGGTGTGATCGTCACAGCGCCGCCTCCAGCCCGAACACGCGGGTGATCGCGGAGCCGACGCAGCGCAGGTACTCGAACGGCGGCATGGCGTGGCTCCGGGGCGCGTCGCCCCGGTAGATGGCCATGACGCGTTCGGACCGCTGGTCCAGGGAGAGGAGATCCGTGGTGATCAGCGCGAACCGAACCGAGTCGCGCACGACGTCGTCCCTGACCAGGTCCGTGTACTCCAGGCACACGCCCGGCGTCGTCACCAGCAGCGTCAGCAGCTCCGCGAACGACACATGCGCTGCGACGGGGATGCTGATCCGTACCGGCTCGTTCGGGTCCGGGTCGCCGAACGCGTCGACGTGACCGCCGGCCGGGCGACTGACTAACCCAAGAGCAAGAGATCCAGGCATCATGGGAATACCCCTTCGTGGGTCGGGGAGCGGCTATCTGCTTGGCGGTAGGGAGCCGCTCCCTGCTTCGTCCTAGGCCACTGACCAGGACTTTTCCATGCCTCAGCCCCCATGCAGGGAGCCGTACCCGCTTCGATCGAACCGACCGGCGGGCACATCCCTAAGGTTCCCTAGGGCACCCTAGGGTGTCAAGCGGTACGCTAGGGAACGCATCCAATGAGCAAGGGAGTTGACGTGGTGTCGGATCAGGCCGGCCATCGGGCGCCGTACGCACGGATCGCCGCGCACTACGAGGAACTGATCACGTCCGGCCAGCTTCAGCCGGGCGAGCTGCTGCCCAGCATCAAGACCCTCTCCCAGGAGTGGAGCGTCAGCACCGCGACCGCCGAGAAGGCACTCCGGAAGCTCCGCACTGACGGGCTCGTCCGGGGTATCCACGGCATCGGCACTGAGGTGATCGACCGCCCCGCTCCCATGTCCTCCGGCGCCCAGCGGCAGGACCGGGGCCGCCGTAGTGGGTCGAGCTGGGGAGCGGGCGAACGATCCGACTCCCACAAAGCAGCGGTGGTCTCGGCGCCGGCCGACGTGGCGCAGGTGCTCGACATCGAGCCAGGCGCGGACGTGATCCGCCGTAGCCGCGTCTACCGTGACCGGCACGGCATCGTCGCGCACTCCACGTCGTGGATCCCAGTGCAGTACGGGAAGCTTGTCGCCCAGCTTGCGGAGAGCGAGCGTCTGACCGGCGGAACGTCCCTCCAGCTCATCGCCCAAGCCACGGGACGGCCGATCACCCGCCGGATCGACACCGCGTCGGCCCGACTCCTGACGCCGGCGGACGCGGAGCTCCTGGAGCTGGACCCCGCAAATCCGCCCACGGAACCGGTGGTCGTGATGACCGCGAAGTTCGTCGACAGCGGGGACCACGTCGTGGAGTACGGCGTGGACCTCGGCGGCCCGGGCCGGACGTGGCTCACGGAGTCGGAGCTCGCGCAGTGACGGCGGACCAGGCCGCGGGGCCCTTCTGCGTGCTCATGGCGGGGCTTCCCGGGTCGGGCAAGACGACGCTCTCGCGCGCGCTCACGGCTCGCGGGTTCGTCCGGCTGTGCCCGGACGAGGAGATGTTCCGCCGACACGGCGTGTACGGGGTCGACTTCCCGCGGGGCACGTTCCCGACCCTGGAGCGCCCAGTGCTCGAAGAGATCGCCGTGGAGCTCGGTGACCACCTCCGAGCCGGCCGCAACGTGGTGGTCGACCACGGATTCTGGACTCCCGACGACCGTGCCCGGTGGATGGCGATTGCCACGGACGCCGGCGCCCTGCCGCTGCTGGTCTACCTCGAAGCGAGTCACGAAGAGCTCTGGTCGCGGGTGAGCCAGAGGAACGCTCAGCACGAAGCTGATCCGAACTCGATCTACTTCTCGGAGAACGACCTGGCCCGCTACCGGACCCGGTTCGTCCCCCCGGAGGCTGCGGAGCCTCACGTCCTCTACAGAGGTGACCCCGAGTCGGTGCTGAAAGCGCTCGAAGGGGCTGGGCTGAAAACTGAGTGCTAGACGCTAGATCGCAGGTCAGGAGCCCATTCGCCTGCTAGCGCCCCTGCTAGACCTAGCGGCAACGGCTGCTAGACCTAGCAGGGGCGCTGCGGTGTCAGGAGGTGTCATGCGCGGGTGTCAGGGCAGTGTCACGCGAGGTGTCAGAGCGCGTGACACCCACGTTCGCCTAAGGGTTTGGGTGTCAGGGGCCCGTGACGGTGTCAGACATCAGGCCGCTGTCAGGCCCGGTGTTCCGATCGGAGAGAGATCGAAGACGGGTGCCCTGCGGGCACGCGACCTTTGGCAGCTCGCTCCGCTCGCGCTGCGGCGATCGCCGTCGGAAGCGGGCCGGTATGCGCTCTTCGCCTTGTCGCTTGTCTTGTCGCCCATCCGGAGGCGCCCGCTACATCGGTCCTTGCGCGCCCAAGGGCCCTCTGACCTGCGGGGCGACAAGCGACAAGACAAGCGACAAGACAAGCGTCAGCGCTCCGTCCTCGGGACCGAGGGGCCCTGAGCGGTAGCCGCGTACAGACAAGAGGAGCACGCCGCGCCCGCCCGGGGTGCTCCTCTTGCCTGTACGCAGTTCCGTGACACGGGAGGTTCAGCGTCCGACGGCCGTTCTGCCCTAAGAGCGCTCTGGCCTGGGGTGACGCGCTTAGAGGGGAGTAGATCTCGCGGACGCTGCGGATGCTGGCGGACGCTATGAATCTTGTTTAGCGTCCGCACGGGAGTCGCAGGTCAGGAACCGTACGGGACGGGTTGCGGACGCTGCGGACGCTGTTTTCCCTCAACTTTCCAGGACGAGAGGAAGAGGCTTTTCAGTGGCGGGGTGGCCGAGGGTGCGCACCGTTCTCCGACCCTTTGAAAAGCCCTCCCGGAGCTCCGTGCAGCGGCAGGTGCCCGGGGCCAGGCAGTGGGTCAGTTCACAGCTAGGGTGCCCTGTTCTGTCTCGTAGAAGGACAGCCCGCGGCGGATGTCCTCGCGGGTGTACGGCATCGGCTCGAAGTTGCCGATGATCAGCTGGTAGTTCTCAGATGCACCGGGAACCTTGAACGAGAAGTCGACTGAACAGCCCTTGACCAAGGCGTGGCCCCGCGTGATGCCGCCTTCGATCTTTCCAGTGCCGAGGACGGTGCCTTCGCCATCCGTCACGCGAACCTCCTGCCCGAGCTGTGTTTTTGCGTTCGGCGGGGGCGTGCACGGTGCGTTGAGCTCGGCACCGGCACCGTTGTTGGCCAGCATGACGTCGATCCCGCCGCTGATGGCGAGCATCACGGGGGAGGGCGTCGCGGTCGGCGGTGTGCCTCCCGCTTCTTCCGAGGTGCTTGTGCAACCCACCAGACCAACCACACTCAGAACCGCGCCACAAGCCCACAGCGTTCTCATACGTCCCACCCCTTGCATCCTGCGGACAGACCGTCCACCGCAGGTAGCGTGCACCCTACATAGGCGTGTTCCGTTCCAGCTCGCCTTTCTTCGGCGGCCGGCGGTAGCGGCCCCGCCGGCCGGTTCCACTCACCGCCTCACGCCGAGATTTGGCATGGCGGTCGGACGGCAGCTAACGGCTAACACGCTGCTCACGGCTGGTTTGGCCCGCTAGCGGGGGCGCTAACGTTAGCGGGCCGTACCGCTAGCGCTAGCGGCTTTGGCGGGCCCTGGGCTGGGCCCTCTCTGGGCCCTCCGAGGGTGACCGGTGACGACCAACAGCGACCAACAACGACCGCTCGACCGCAGGTCACTTGGGGTGCGCGACCCTCTGACCAGGGGCGGAAAACGGGCCCGCCAGACCCAGGGCAAGAAGAAGTAACCCTTTTGTTCTCTTATCTCCGAAAGAGCCCCCTCCCTGCGGTTTCCCCGCTGGGAGGGGGCTTCTTCGTGGGTCAGGGCGTGCGGGGCGCGTGGGGGCGGGGGGCGGTGACGACGAGTGAGACGTTCTGGCCGCCGAAGCCGAAGGAGTTGCTGAGCACGGCCTCCTGGGGGACGTCCCGGCGCTCCGTGACGACGTCGAGGTCGATGTCGGGTGCGACGCCGGCCGCGGCGAGGTTGCGGGTCGGCGGGATGACGCCGTGTTCCACGCTGAGGACGGCGATGAGCGCCTCGATCGCGCCGGCCGCGCCGAAGAGATGGCCGAGCGCGGCCTTGGGGGCCGTCACGGTGGCGCGGCCGAAGACCTCCCCGATCGCGCGCGCCTCCGCGACGTCGCCGACCGGGGTCCCGGTGGCGTGGGCGTTGACGTGGCCGATCCGCTCGGGGGCCAGGCCGGCTTGTGCGAGGGCCTTGCGCATGGCCGAGATCTGGCCGGAGCCGTCGGCGGCGGGGGCCGTGATGTGGTGGGCGTCGGCGGCGATGCCGGCGCCCGCGAGCACCGCGTGGACGCGGGCGCCCCGGGCGGCGGCGTGCTCGGCGCTTTCGAGCACCACGACGGCGGCGCCCTCGCCGAGGACGAATCCGCTGCGGTCCGCGGCGAACGGCCGGGACGCCGAGGCGGGTTCGGCGGCGTGCCGCGACAGCGCCTGCGCCTGGGCGAAGCCGGCGACGGTGATCGGGGTGATCGCGGCCTCGGTCCCGCCCGCGATGACCACGTCCGCCTCGCCGGCGCGGATGAGCCTGGCCCCCAGGGCGATCGCCTCGGCACCGGAGGAGCAGGCCGAGACGGGCGTGTAGACCCCGGCCCGGGCGCCGTACTCGATGCTGATCAGCGCCGCCGCCGCATTGGGCATGAGCATCGGGACCGTGCGTGGCGAGACGCGCCGCACCCCGGTCGTCTCCAATATGTCGTCCTGCTCCAACAGCGTGCCCACACCGCCGATGCCCGTGCCGATCGCCGATGCGAGCCGGTCCGGATCCACCTCCGGGGCGCCGGCGTCGGCCCAGGCCTCGGCCGCCGCGGTGAGGGCCGCCTGCTGCGAGCGGTCGAGCCGCCTGGCCCGTGCCGGCGGCAGCGACCCGGCGGGGTCGCTCGCCATCGTCCCCGCGGCGACGTCGGGAAGGCCGGTGGCCCCGTGGCCTCGCAGGGCGCCGGCGCGGATGCCGGACTCGCCGGCGAGCAGGGCTTTCCAGGTGGACTCCACGTCTCCGCCGAGTGGCGTGATCGCGCCGAGTCCGGTCACGACGACCTCGGTCCGGTGCATGCCTTTCCACCTTTCTTGTATGCGATACAAGCGAACAGGCCTTTGTTGTATCACATACAATTCGGGGGTGGAGAAGAAGCGAACCGAAGCCCGGGCGACGTCGGCGCGGCCACGTGACCGCGGTCGCGCGACGAGGCGCCGGCTGATCGAGGCGACCGCACGGCTCTGCAAGGAGCGGCCCGGAGCCGAGGTGAGCGTCGCGGAGATCGCGAACGCGGCGGGCGCCTTCCCCAACCAGGTCACCTACTACTTCGGCTCCAAGGACTCGCTGCTCGTGCACGCCGCCTTCCTCGGGCTGCTGCACGACGCCCGGCGCATCGAGCGCATCGGACGCCAAGCCCCCGACGCGGCCGCGTTCCGGCGGAACATCGCCCGCGCCGTACTGGCCATGCCCTCGCTCCCGTCGGTCGCGCGGGCGCTCGCCGCGGCGATCTCCAGGCCCGAACTCGCCCCCGTGGTCGACCGGCACCTCCAGTTGCTGTTCCGGCAGTCCGAGCACTTCGTGCGCCGGCTCGTCGACGGTCGCGGCTGGAGCGCCCGCCGACCGCTCGACGTGGAGGCCAGGACGTTCTGGAGCACCGCGCTCGGCGCGGTGCTGCTGGTCCGCGCCGGAGCGCAGGGCACGGGTGCCGATCTCGACCTCGCCGGAGCGCTGACCATCCACGACGGACCCGGGCCCGGCTAGCCCGGCCGCGCGGGCCCGCGGCGACGGCGTGCGTGGTTCCCGCGCGACGGCGCCGCAGGCGCGGGGAGTCCGTCGTGCTCCGGGGGCGTTCCGCAGGTGTTCCGGGGGCGTTCTGGGGGCGTACCAGGTGTGTGACATCGCGAGCTGGGGCGCTGTGCCCGGGGGCGGCCGTTGCTACGTTTCCCGGAGGGGGCGGCCGCGTGGGGCCGTCCGTGAAGAGGGGGACTTCCGATGAACGCCGACCGTCTCAGACCTGCTGTCCTCGCGCTTGCCGCCGGCGCGCTGGCCGTCGTCCTCACCGGCTGCCAGGAGGGCGGCACCGCCGCCGGCCCCGCGCCCGCCGCGAGCACCGCGGCCCCCGCGCCGGCCGGAGCGGGCGGGGACGCCGGGCCGAGCTCCGCCCCCGCCGCCCCCTCCACCGCTTCGACCGTCGCTCCGGTCGTGAAGAAGCCCGCCGCCCCGAAGACCGACGCTCCCGAGCCCACGGCCCCGCCCGCGCCGAAGCCCCAGCCCAAGTCCAAGCCCCAGCCCAAGTCCAAGCCCAAGTCCACGCCGACGTCCGGGCCCGCCGCGGCCGGTGGGGACTGTGTCGACTCGCCGCCCGGGCCCGACGACGTCGACCCCGCCGCGTTCGCCCTCTACCGGATCGAGGAGCTCGACGGCAGCACCGGGAAGGTGAACCTCGTCGTCCAGCACGGGGCTTGGGGCTGCCCTTCGGCGGACTCCGACGGCGTTCCGTTCGTCGGCACCGGGGAGGAGAGCCGCTGGGCGCTCGACCAGGCCGCGTACGTCACCGTCACCAACCCGATCGTCAGCAGCTCCACGAACCGCCGGATCGGCGTGCAGGAGCTGATCGACTGGGTCCGCGCCCACCCCGACTCGGGGCTCGTCTTCCGGTACGAGACCGGGGACGACGGGGCGATCCACCGTCTCGAAGAGGTCTACGCACCGTAGCCCCGCCCTCGCGCCGGACGGGCGAGGGCGAAACCTGCCGACCGTGATGTCGCCGCGCGCGTCTGCGCCTCGATATTCGCGCGCGGTGACCGCGGGTCCGTCGTTACCGTCCACCGCATGAGCACGTCACTTCGCCTGGAGCAGGTCACCCCCGCCACCATCGACGCCGCACTCGCCCTGCGCGTCCATCCCCATCAGGAGCGCAACGTCGCCCCCGTCGCGCACTCCCTCGCGGAGGCGTACGCCTTCGGAGAGAACGCCTGGCCGCGGCTGATCTTCGACGGCGACCGGCTCGTCGGCTTCCTGATGGCCTTCCTCGACATCCGGTGGAACGAGGAGAAGGACCCGGACGACCGGCGCAGCGGCCTCTGGCGGCTCAACATCGCCGCCGACGCCCAGGGCAAGGGGTACGGGCGCTTCGCCGTCGAAGCCGTGCGCGACGAACTGCGGCGACGCGGCGAGCGGCGGTTCCACGTGACCTGGGAGCCCGGCGGGGACGGCCCCGGCGCCTTCTACGAGCGGCTGGGATTCCGTACGACCGGCGAGACCAGCGGCGGCCAGACCGTCGGCGTGCTCGACATCTAGGAGCGGGCGGGCGGGGGCGGGGTGCGTGCCCGCACCCCGCCCCCGCCCCTCACCGGTCAGCCCGAGCAGCCCCCGCACTGGCACGGGGAGCCCGACTGGCAGCCGCAGCCGCAGCCCGAGCCGCAGCCGCAGGCGCCGAGCACGGGCAGGAACACCGCCTCACGCGGCGCCTCCGTCCCGGATCCGGTCGTCATGGGGGATTCGGCCATGGGGGTCCCTCCCTTTCGAGGCGCGTCTCGCCTCCCCCCATTGCATGCCCACTCGGACCGGCGCATCAACGGCGCATCGGCGCCCGTGCGCCTATGCGCCCTCCACCGGCGCGTCCGCCGCCTGCAGCTCGTCCGCGTGCTCGCCCGTCACCAGGTAGACGACGCGCTTCGCCACCGACACCGCGTGGTCCGCGAACCGCTCGTAGTACCGGCCGAGCAGCGTCACGTCCACGGCCGTCTCGATGCCGTGCTTCCAGCGGTCGTCCATCAGGTGCTGGAAGAGCGCCCGGTGCAGCAGGTCCATCTCGTCGTCGTCCTGCTCCAGCTGGAGCGCCAGGTCGACGTCCTTCGTGATGATGACCTCCGCCGCCTTCGCCATCAGGCGCTGCGCCAGCTGGCCCATCTCCAGGATGGTCGCGTGCAGGTCCCGCGGCACCGCCGTGTCCGGGAACCGCAGCCGCGCCAGCTTCGCCACGTGCTGCGCCAGGTCGCCGGAGCGCTCCAGGTCGGCGCTCATCCGCAGCGAGGTCACCACGATCCGCAGATCCGTCGCCACCGGCTGCTGCCGGGCCAGCAGCGCTATCGCCCGCGCCTCCAGGTCGTGCTGGAGGTCGTCGACCTTCTGGTCCGCCGCGATCACGCTCTCGGCGAGCTTGAGGTCCGCGTCGAGCATCGCCGTCGTGGCGCGCCCGATCGCCGACCCGACGAGCCGGGCCATCTCGACCAGGCCCTCGCCGATCGAGTCCAGTTCCTCGTGGTACGCGTCCCGCATGGATGTCCCTCTCTACGCAAAGCTCCGGGGTCCGGGTGGGGCTCGGACCCCCACGCTCCCACGTTCGGCCCCCTGTGCGTCCGGTTTCACCCCCTGATGTGAACCGGCACTTTCCCCCAGGTGAACTCTGGGCGACACGCGCCACCCCGGTCGCCGGGGCAAATGAACCACCCGGGTCTCCTCGGTGAACTCTGGGCGACGACTGTTCGAGCAGCCGCTCGGACGGCTGGGAGAGTGTCCGTGACCCCGCATAACCTTGGGGACATGGACGTGAACGCGGCGGTCGCCGCATTGGCAGCGATCGCCGGAGTGTGCACCGGCGTGATCGCCGTGCTGGCGTTCCGCTGGAGCGAGCGCGACCAGGCGCGACCGACCCGTACCTCACTGCACACCGACGCCGTGCTCCCGCCCGGCGTCGACACCGTGCTGTCCGTGCTCCGCTCCTCCGCGGTCGTCCTCGACGAGAGCGACTCCGTGGTGAAGGCGAGCTCGGCGGCGTACGCGCTCGGCCTGGTCCGCGGCGGCAAACTGGCCGTCGAGCCCATGCTCAACATGGCCCGCGACACCCGCCGCGACGGGGAGATACGGCAGGTGGAGCTGGACCTGGCCCGGCGCGGCACCGGACGCGGCGAGGTCCTCGCCGTCTCCGCCCGGGTCGCCCCGCTGGGCTCGCGGCTCGTGCTGCTCCTGGTCGAGGACCTCACCGAGGCCCGCCGCATCGAAGCGGTGCGGCGCGACTTCGTCGCCAACGTGAGCCATGAGCTCAAGACCCCCGTCGGCGCGCTCTCCCTGCTCTCCGAGGCGGTCATGGACGCCTCGGACGACCCCGAGGCGGTCACCCGCTTCGCCGGCCGGATGCAGATCGAGGCGACCCGGCTCACCAACCTCGTACAGGAGCTCATCGACCTCTCCCGCGTGCAGAACGACGACCCGCTGGAGGACTCCGAGCCGGTGTCGGTGGACGAGCTGGTCGCCGAGGCGATCGACCGCTCCCGGCAGCCCGCCTCCACCAAGCAGATCAGCATGGTCTCCGGCGGCGCCGCCGGCCTGTACGTGTGGGGCAGCCGGGGCCAGCTCGCCGCGGCCCTCGGCAACCTCGTCGAGAACGCCGTCAACTACTCGCCGGCCCGCACGAGGGTGGGCATCGCGGCCCGCCGCGTCGCCGCGCCCTCCGGCGACGTGATCGAGATAGCCGTCACCGACCAGGGCATCGGCATCCCCGACAAGGACAAGGAGCGCGTCTTCGAGCGCTTCTACCGCGTCGACCCGGCCCGCTCCCGTGCCACCGGCGGTACGGGACTCGGCCTGGCCATCGTCAAGCACGTGGCCGCCTCGCACGGCGGGGAGGTCACCGTCTGGAGCACCGAGGGTCAGGGCTCCACCTTCACCCTGCGGCTGCCCGAGGCGGGCGCCGTACGGGACCGCCGGTCCGACTCTTCCCCCACCCCAGATCTCATGACCGAACCGCTTCCCGCCCCGGAGGTCCTTCCGTGACCCGAGTGCTCGTCGTCGAGGATGAGGAATCCTTCAGCGACGCCCTGTCGTACATGCTCCGCAAGGAAGGGTTCGAGGTCGCCGTCGCGGCGACCGGGCCCGACGGCCTCGACGAGTTCGAGCGCAACGGAGCCGACCTCGTCCTCCTCGACCTGATGCTTCCGGGCCTGCCCGGTACCGAGGTGTGCCGCCAGCTGCGCGGCCGCTCGAACGTCCCGGTGATCATGGTGACCGCCAAGGACAGCGAGATCGACAAGGTCGTCGGCCTGGAGATAGGGGCCGACGACTACGTGACCAAGCCCTTCTCCTCGCGCGAGCTGGTCGCCCGCATCCGTGCGGTGCTGCGCCGTCGCGGGGAGCCGGAGGAGGTCACCCCGGCGGCCCTGGAGGCCGGCCCGGTCCGCATGGACGTCGACCGCCACGTGGTGACGGTCTCCGGCGGCAAGGTCGACCTGCCGCTGAAGGAGTTCGACCTGCTGGAGATGCTGCTGCGCAACGCGGGCCGCGTGCTGACCCGCATGCAGCTCATCGACCGGGTGTGGGGCGCGGACTACGTCGGCGACACCAAGACCCTCGACGTCCACGTCAAGCGCCTCCGCGCCAAGATCGAGCCCGACCCCGGCGCGCCGCGGTACCTCGTGACGGTGCGGGGCCTGGGCTACAAGTTCGAGCCGTAGACACGCGAGGCGTGCGGTACGCCGAAGGGGCGCCCCCGGACGGGGGCGCCCCTTCGCGCGTGACCGCGTGCCGTCAGTGGCCGGCGGTCGTCGCCTCGCCCGACGCCGGGGTCCCGGCACCGTGCGAGGCCTCGCCCGAGGGGGAGGCCGGGGTGGCCGGCGTGCCGGTCGGCGCGGGGGTCGGCGTGGCGGCCGGAGGAGCCGGGACGGTCTCGGGGCCGAAGTCCGCGAAGTAGCTCGTCGCCGGGACGATGAAGGCGTTCAGGGCCACGTCGCCGGTCTTGCTCAGCTTGAAGACGACCTTCTGCGCGTCGCCGTTGCGGGCGGCCTCGGAGCCGTTCTCGATGACGGCGGAGGCGTTGCCCTTGCCGCCGATCAGGACGGAGCCGTGGGCCGGGACGGTGATCGGGCCGGTGCCCTCGGCCGCCTTCAGCTTCACGACGGCGGTCGTGCCGGGCAGGCTGATCGCGTCGATGGTCTGCGGCAGGCTGCCGTTGTTGAAGACGGCGGCCGAGACGGCGGCCGGGCCCTTGACGCCGGGCTCGGGCTGGGTGACGACCAGCGCGTTCTGGATCTTGACGTCGTCGACCGTGACGGCGGCGTTGTCCGGCCGCACCTCCAGCGTCTGCGCGTCGTTGCCCGCACCACAGGCGGACAGCGCGGCGATGGAGAACACGAGGGCGGTGGCGGCGAGGGCGCCGCGTCGAAGGCTGCGGCTCACGGCGGCGGCATCTCCTAGGACGTACGGACGGGCGTGGGAACCGAGGGACAGCTAAGGGTGTGTCAGCGCGCTTAGGTTACCGAGCCTCCCTCCGCGTCCCGCACCCGACCCGCCCCTAACCGGTCGCGGCCGTCCCCCGGGAGGCACCGCCGGGACGCCCGCGCACCCGTCGTACATCGGCCCGTGTGGCCGGATCACGCCCCATTGACCCGGTGTTCACATAACCGCCTTGATCAATTCGGAGACGTCCCCGCATTCCCCGCAGCCGCCCGCGCGGAAAATCCCGCACCGGCATCACTTGATGTCCACTGATCAATTTCGGGAATCTCCCCCACATGCATCCGTACGGGTGACCGATCCTCGAACGGAGTACGTGAAGAAGGCCACTCCGAACCCGACAAAACAGGACATCACCCCTCCTTGGGGGGTCTCCGGGCATGTGTAACGTGTGCGTTTCTCTCCGTCCGCACAGCCGCTCCGACCTGCGAATACCGCCTTCCGCAAGGCCTCCGCAGCACGTCCCTGTCACCGTTGTCAAGCCCCGAGATATGCCCTGACCTGCGAAAACGCCATTCAGAAGAAGCCGAATCCGTGTTACCCTGGATAGCCACGGAAGGGGTACCTGTCACATGACGTTCAAGGTTGGCGACACCGTGGTCTATCCCCATCACGGGGCCGCGCTGATCGAGGCCATCGAAACTCGCCAGATCAAAGGCGTGGACAAGACCTACTTGGTGCTCAAGGTCGCGCAGGGCGACCTGACGGTTCGCGTGCCGGCGGACAACGCGGAGTTCGTCGGTGTTCGCGACGTGGTCGGTCAGGACGGGCTGGACCGGGTCTTCGAGGTGCTGCGTGCGCCGTACGCCGAAGAGCCGACGAACTGGTCCCGTCGCTACAAGGCAAATCTCGAGAAGCTCGCCTCCGGCGATGTCATCAAGGTCGCCGAAGTGGTGCGTGACCTGTGGCGTCGTGAGCGCGAGCGCGGACTTTCCGCAGGTGAGAAGCGCATGCTCGCCAAGGCTCGGCAGATTCTGGTGAGCGAGCTGGCCCTCGCGGAGAACACGAACGAGGACAAGGCCGAGGCTCTCCTCGACGAGGTCCTCGCGTCCTGAGCCGCCACTCCGCGATGAAGCACGGCGGAGTGGCGAAGTAGTGAGCGATGCCGCGGTGCCCGCTGGCGTACTGTGATCCACACAGTACTGTCGCCGGGCGCTGCGGCATGTTCGCATACGTATGCGGCTCGGCCCTGTGGCCGCACCGCTGCAGTAACCCGCACCCCCTGAACTTTCTCTCCACGTCCGAGCCCCTGTGCCGACGCGGCCACGCCTCGACCGTCGTCACGGAAAGGGCCCGGTCAAGGCGGAGCGTCCGGCACGGTGAAGGCCATACCCATGTCGGCCGCGGAAACAAACCTGCCGGAGTGCAACCGATGTCAGACGAAGAGCGTCCCCGTCGTACCGCCGTGGTGATCCCGGCCGCAGGGCGGGGCGTACGCCTCGGCCCGGGCGCCCCCAAGGCGCTCCGCGCGCTGAACGGCACCCCCATGCTCGTCCACGCCGTCCGCGCGATGGCCGCCTCCCGCGCGGTCTCGCTCGTCGTCGTGGTCGCGCCCCCCAACGGCGGTGTCGGGGCCGCCGAGGTCAAGAACCTCCTCGACGCCCACGCCCTGCCCGAGCGGACCGACTACCTCGTCGTCCCCGGCGGCGAGACCCGCCAGGAGTCCGTCCACCTCGGCCTCCAGGCGCTCCCCGAGGGCATCACCACCGTCCTCGTCCACGACGCGGCCCGCCCCCTGGTCCCCGTCGAGACCGTGGACGCCGTCATCGAGGCCGTACGGGACGGAGCCGTCGCCGTCGTCCCCGCGCTGCCCGTCGCCGACACCGTCAAGGAGGTCGAGCCGGCCGAGGAGCCCGGCGGCCCCGAGCAGGTCGTCGCCACCCCGGTCCGCGCCCGCCTCCGCGCCGTTCAGACCCCGCAGGGCTTCGACCGCGACACCCTGGTCGACGCCCACGCCACCGTCGCCCTCACCGGTGAGGGCGCCACCGACGACGCCGGCATGGTCGAGAAGCTCGGCGCGCCCGTCGTCGTCGTGCCCGGCCACGAAGAGGCCTTCAAGGTGACCCGCCCCCTCGACCTCGTCCTCGCCGAGGCCGTACTCGCCCGCAGGAGGGCCAACGATGGCTTCTGAGCCGCCGCTTCTTCCCCGTACCGGCATCGGCACCGACGTCCACGCCTTCGAGAAGGGGCGGGAGCTGTGGTGCGCCGGCCTGCTCTGGGAGGACTCCGACAGCGACGGCTACGGCCTCGCCGGGCACTCCGACGGCGACGTCGCCGCCCACGCCGCCTGCGACGCGCTCTTCTCCGCCGCCGGCATCGGCGACCTCGGCGCCCACTTCGGCACCTCGCGCCCCGAGTGGTCCGGCGCGTCCGGCGTCGCCCTGCTCGCCGAGGCCGCCCGGATCGTCCGCGCCGAGGGGTACGAGATCGGGAACGTCGCCGTGCAGGTCGTCGGCGTGCGCCCCAAGATCGGCAAGCGGCGCGACGAGGCCCAGAAGGCGCTGAGCGAGGCGGCGGGCGCGCCCGTCTCCGTCTCCGGCACCACCACGGACGGACTCGGCCTCACCGGCCGCGCAGAGGGCCTCGCCGCCCTCGCGACCGCACTCGTGTACCCCGTCGTCACCCCGTAGCGCCCCGAGAGCGGTGAAAAACGTCATCGGTGACCCCGATCAGGTCGCGGGGCACCACCACGCGCCCACTACCCTGGAGGGGTGACCATTCGCCTGTACGACACCAGCGCCCGGCAGATCCGTGACTTCACCCCGCTCACGCCGGGCTGCGTCTCGATCTACCTCTGTGGTGCCACCGTGCAGGCGGCCCCGCACATCGGCCACATCCGGTCGGGGCTGAACTTCGACATCATGCGCCGCTGGTTCGCGTACCGCGGCTACGACGTCACGTTCGTCCGCAACGTCACCGACATCGACGACAAGATCATCAGGAAGGGCGCCGAGCAGGGCCGTTCCTGGTGGTCCATCGGCTACGAGAACGAGCGCGCGTTCAACGCCGGTTACGAGGCACTCGGTTGCCTCCCGCCGACCTACGAGCCCCGCGCCACCGGCCACGTCCCCGAGATGATCGAGATGATGCGGGGTCTGATCGAGCGCGGCCACGCGTACGAGGCGGACGGCAGCGTCTACTTCGACGTGCGCTCCTTCCCGGGGTACCTGGAGCTGTCCAACCAGGACATCGACGACCTGCGTCAGCCCGACGAGGGCGTCTCCGGCAAGCGCGACCCGCGCGACTTCGCCATGTGGAAGGCGACCAAGCCGGGCGAGCCCGACTGGGAGACCCCGTGGGGCCGCGGCCGTCCCGGCTGGCACCTGGAGTGCTCGGCCATGGCCCACAAGTACCTGGGCTCCGCCTTCGACATCCACGGCGGCGGCCTCGACCTGATCTTCCCGCACCACGAGAACGAGATCGCCCAGGCCAAGGCCTTCGGCGACGAGTTCGCCCGGTACTGGGTGCACAACGCCTGGGTCACCATGAGCGGCGAGAAGATGTCGAAGTCGCTCGGCAACAGCGTGCTGGTGTCCGAGATGGTGAAGAACTGGCGCCCCATCGTCCTGCGCTACTACCTGGGCACCCCGCACTACCGCTCGATGATCGAGTACAGCGAGGAGTCCCTGCGCGAGGCCGAGTCGGCGTTCGCCCGCATCGAGGGCTTCGTCCAGCGCGCCACCGAGAAGGCCGGGGCGGCCGTCGCCCCCGCCGACGAGGTGCCGCCGGCCTTCGCCGAGGCCATGGACGACGACCTGGGCGTGCCGCACGCGCTCGCGATCATCCACACCACCGTCCGCCAGGGCAACAGCGCGCTGGCCGCGGACGACAAGGACGAGGCCATCGCCCGCCTCGCCGAGGTCCGTGCCATGCTCGGCGTCCTCGGCCTGGACCCGCTCGACCCGCACTGGGCCGAGGAGTCCGGCGGCGGCGAGGAGCTCCACGGCGTCGTCGACACCCTCGTGCGCCTCGTGCTCCAGCAGCGCGAGTCGGCGCGCGAGCGCAAGGACTGGGCGACCGCGGACGCGATCCGCGACCAGCTGTCCCAGTCCGGCCTCGCCATCGAGGACAGCCCCGACGGCCCCCGCTGGACGCTGGGCAACCGTTAGAAGAAGTGCCGCTCGGGACTCCGGGCGGCACACTTCAGTTACAGACTTCGTACGTCAGCAGAGGAAATCAGGTAGTCATGGCCGGGAACAGCCAGCGCAGGAACCGTCGCACGTCCAACAAGAAGGGTGCGACGGTCGGCAGCGGTGGCCAGCGGCGCAAGGGCCTCGAAGGCAAGGGTCCGACGCCCAAGGCCGAGGACCGCAAGGGCCACAAGGCGTACCGCGTCTCCAACGCGATGGCCCGGAACGCGGCCAAGCGCAAGCCCGTCGCCCGCCGCGGCGGCAAGGGCCTGTCCGAGATGGTCGTCGGCCGCAACCCGGTCTTCGAGGCCCTGCGCGACGGCGTGCCCGCCACGACCCTGTACGTGCAGCAGTTCATCGACAACGACGAGCGCGTGCGCGAGGCCCTGAACCTCGCCACCGGCCGCGGCAACATCCACATCATGGAGGCGCCGCGCCCCGAGCTCGACCGGATGACGAACGGCCTCAACCACCAGGGCCTCGTCCTCCAGGTCCCGCCGTACGAGTACGCGCACCCCGAGGACCTCGCCGCGGCCGCCTACGACGACCACGACGACCCGCTGATCGTCGCCCTCGACGGCGTCACCGACCCGCGCAACCTCGGCGCCGTCGTCCGCTCCGTCTCCGCCTTCGGCGGCCACGGCGTCGTCGTCCCCGAGCGGCGCGCCGCCGGCATGACCGCCGGCGCCTGGAAGACCTCGGCCGGCACCGCCGCCCGCACCCCGGTCGCCCGCGCCACCAACCTGACCCGCTGCCTGGAGCAGTACCAGAAGGCCGGTCTCACGGTCGTCGGCCTCGCCGCCGACGGCGACCGCGAGGTCCACGAGCTGGAGGAGCTGGGCGGCCCGGTCGTCATCGTCGTCGGCTCCGAGGGCAAGGGCCTCTCCCGACTCGTCGGCGAGACCTGCGACTTCCTGGTCCGCATCCCGATGCCGGGCGGCGCCGAGTCGCTCAACGCCGGTGTCGCCGCCGGCGTCGTGCTCTACGAGGCGGCCCGCCGCCGCATGGGCTGACCCGAACGAGGGACGCGCCCCGGCCGTGATCTTGACGGGCCTCGGACATTTGGCAACCGTCAAGGCAGTGTCCTAACCGCACATCACTCGGTTAGATGAGTGTGGACACCAGAACGCCCCGGCCGGGGTTCGACGATCAGCCCGCGCTGAGCATGGTCAAGGTGGATTCCGATCCCGCCCAGGTGATCGTGAACCACGCCAGCTTCCGTGTGCGGCTCGCGCCGGCCCCGCAGCCGAAGTTCGCGGCCCGCACCGCCGCCCTGTCCGGAGTGGGCGCGGCCGGCCCGCGCCGTCGCCCCGTCGTGTGGACCGGAAAGTCCACGCCGGGCGCGACCGGCCTCCTCCAGGCCGTGCGCGAGTCGTCCGTCTCCACGCTCGAACCCCCCGGGCCCGGCGGCCACGGCGTCGGGGACACCCAGGCCATCCCGCGCATCGACGCCACCACGGCCGCTCCCGTGGTGCCCGCCGGGGCCGGTCCCCTGTTGCCGCCGATGCGCCGCGCCGAGGGCGCCTACGACGAGCTGTACGACCTCGGGCCCGAGCCCGTCGAGCCGTACGAGAACGACGAGCCGGGCGCCCGGGCCGCGCAGCGCCACGGACAGGACAACGTCCGGCACGCCTACTACCCCGGGCGCCGGATGAACCTCGGAGTCGTCCTCCTCCCGCTCCGCGTCTTCCTCGGCTTCATCTCCATCTACGCGGGCATGGGCAAGCTCTGCGACCCCGTCTACTTCGACGGCGGCGAGCGCGGCTCCATGGTGAAGTGGCTCAACTCCCTGCACCCCTGGGCGCTCGCCGAACCGCTGCGCGACTTCGCCCTCCAGCACCCCGTCGGCGCCGGACTCACCGTCGCCTTCCTCCAGGTCGTCGTCGGCGTCCTCACGGTCCTCGGCCTCTGGCAGCGCGTCGCCGCCGTCGTCGGCGGCCTGCTCTCCGCCGCCCTCCTCCTGACCGTCAGCTGGAGGACCGTCCCGGTCTACGACTCCGCCGACATCATCTACCTGGCCGCCTGGTCCCCGCTGATCATCGCCGGCGCCCCCGTCTACTCCCTCGACGGACGCCTCGCCGGCGAGGCCTGGCGCACCCTCGGCCCCCGCGCCGAACTCTGGGACCTCCGCCGCCGCGTCACCCGCCGCAGCACCCTCCTCGCCGCCGTCGTCGTCGGCCTCACCCTCCTCGTCGGCTCCGTCCTCGGCGGAGCCGTCCGCTCCACCGAGATGGTCACCGTCCCGGGCCCCAACGACGACCCGATCAACCACCTCCCCGGTCAACCGCTCCCCGAGGAGCCGACGCGCAGCGCCCCGTCGAAGAAGGCCGCCTCCACCGCGCCCGAGCCCGCCGCCGCGACCGCGACCAGCGAGGCGCCCGCGCGGAGGGAGGAGACCCAGGAGGCCGCGCGGCCCACCGAGACGACCCGCGAGTCCACCCGGACCCGGGAGCAGCGCCCCACCGCCACCCAGGGCACGAGCACCGGCGGCACC
The DNA here is from genome assembly GCF_055582805.1 of Streptomyces sp. NPDC107498. Taxonomy (NCBI): domain Bacteria; kingdom Bacillati; phylum Actinomycetota; class Actinomycetes; order Kitasatosporales; family Streptomycetaceae; genus Streptomyces; species Streptomyces sp. NPDC107498. The sequence continues at coordinate 86,307 of NZ_JBVJPE010000024.1, forward strand.
ACCAGCCGTACGCCCACGCACTCCAAGCCGGCGCCGCCGCCGACCACCAGCGACAGCCCGGCCGGCACCACCGGGGGCACGACGAGCGGGGGTTCGACGGGCGGCTCCACCAGCACCCCGTCCGAGGGCGGCTCGACGACGGGCGGCGCGCGGAACCCGATCGGCGGCCTGCTGGGCTGACGCCGGTACGGGAGAAGAGGAAGGGCGGCACCGCGAGGGGCGGTGCCGCCCTTCCGCGTCCGTACCGCGGTCAGGCCTTCCGGTCAGGCCTTCTGGGCGGCCAGTTCCTTGGCCGCCTCCGTCAGGTCCTTGGCGGTGTCGATGGCCCTCCAGTAGGCGCCCTGGGGCAGCGGGAAGCCCGCCAGGCGGCGCTCGCGGGCGAGGCGCGGGAAGGTGGCCCGCTCGTGGTCGCCGACGTCAGGGAGGAGCTCGGTGAAGGACGCGGAGAAGACGTACACGCCCGCGTTGATCAGGAACGGCGAGGGCGGCGCCTCGATGAAGTCGGTGATGTTCCCGAAGGTGTCGGTCTCGACGGCGCCCCACGGGATCCGGGGGCGGGCCAGGGCGAGCGTCGCGAGGGCGTCCCGCTCCGTGTGGAAGGCGGCCATCTCGCGCAGCGAGAAGCGGGTCCAGATGTCGCCGTTGGTGGCGTACCAGGGCCGGTCCGGGGCGGGCAGGTGCGCGGCGGCGTGCTTGAGGCCGCCACCGCGGCCGAGGGGTTCGGTCTCGACGACCGTCGTCACCCTCAGCGGCAGGTCCGCGGAGGCCAGCCACTCCTGGAGCACTTCGGCGAGGTGGCCGCAGGAGACGACGGCGTCCGTCACGCCCTCGGCGGCCAGCCAGGAAAGCTGATGGCCGATGATCGGGGTCCCGGTGCCCGGGATCTCGACCATCGGCTTGGGGCGGTCGTCGGTGTACGGGCGGAGCCGTGAGCCCTGGCCGCCCGCCAGGACCACGGCCTGCGTCGGAGTGGTGTGCATACGGGGAACGATAGGGGCCCGGTACGCGCCAGGCCTTTCAGGTCGCGACCTTCCAGCTCGCGGCCCTTCGGTTCGCGGCCCTCGGGCTCGCGGACGTTCAGCTCGCGGCCCTTCAGCTCGCGCGCATCACGCCGGTCGCGTACGAGGTGTCGCAGACCGGGCGGGAGAAGGACTGGGCGCGCGAGGGGCCGTAGTGCTCGACGGCGGCGCGGCCGAGGGCGCGGGCGATGGAGAAGCAGTGCCTGGCGAGGGAGGGCCGGTTCTCCACCTCGCGCTGGAGGTGGGTGAGGGCCGTGCCGGGGTCCTTCTCCTGAAGCTCTGCGAGGAGCTGGTCGCGGAGAACATCCTGCGGGGCACGGGACTTGGCCCGGGTGGAGACGTCCGTGGAGGACGCCGTGAGCTGGGTCCCGGAGTCCTGGCCGGCCCACGGAACGGCGGACACCGCGAGCGTTCCCGAGAGCACCAGGACGACGGGCAGGACGAGGGCGAGAGAGCGGCCGATTCGGCGGGCAGTGTGCGTCACGCAGGCGAGCGTAGCGGCCGGTAGTGATATGGCGACATTTAGTCACTCTCGCGAGCGATGGTTCGAGGCGCCTTTTCGAATTCCGTGTTGACGCGGCGGCCCGGACGGGGCCCTGAATGCCGGGGTTTTCCGGAGTAAGCCCGTTTAAACGAACGGCCCCGCATCTGCAACAGACGCGGGGCCGTACGGCAGAGCTCGGGGCGGTCTCAGTCGCTGAGGCGCTCGCCCGTGGAGGTCGAGAAGACGTGCAGCTCGGCGGCGCGCGGGACGACGTGCAGCGTGGAGCCCTTGGCGGGCACGTCACGGCCGCCGACGCGGACCACCAGGTCCTTGTCCTCGCCGCCGACGCGGGTGGCGCCGTACACGAAGCCGTCCGAGCCGAGCTCCTCGACGACGTTGACCGTGACCGCCAGGCCGTCCTTGCTCGTCGGGCCCGAGACGTCGAAGTGCTCGGGGCGGACGCCGACCGTCACCGTGGTGTCGCCCTTGGCGGACGCGGCGGCGATCGCGTCGCGGGAGACGGGGACGACGCTGTTGCCGAACTTCACGCCGCCGTCGGTGATCGGGACCTCGACCAGGTTCATGGCCGGGGAGCCGATGAAGCCGGCGACGAAGAGGTTGGCGGGCTTGTCGTACATGTTGCGCGGCGAGTCGACCTGCTGGAGCAGACCGTCCTTCAGGACGGCGACGCGGTCGCCCATGGTGAGCGCCTCGGTCTGGTCGTGCGTGACGTAGACCGTGGTGATGCCCAGGCGGCGCTGGAGGCCCGCGATCTGCGTACGGGTCGAGACGCGGAGCTTGGCGTCGAGGTTCGACAGCGGCTCGTCCATGAGGAAGACCTGCGGCTCGCGGACGATGGCGCGGCCCATCGCGACGCGCTGGCGCTGACCGCCGGAGAGCGCCTTCGGCTTGCGGTCCAGGTACTCGGTGAGGTCGAGGATCTTCGCGGCCTCCTCGACCTTGGCGCGGATCTCGGACTTGTTGACGCCCGCGATCTTGAGCGCGAAGCCCATGTTGTCGGCGACGGTCATGTGCGGGTACAGCGCGTAGTTCTGGAACACCATGGCGATGTCCCGGTCCTTCGGCGGCAGGTGCGTGACGTCGCGGTCACCGATGCGGATGGAGCCGGCGTTGACGTCCTCGAGACCCGCGAGCATGCGCAGGGAGGTCGACTTGCCGCAGCCGGAGGGGCCGACGAGGACGAGGAACTCGCCGTCGGCGATCTCGATGTCGAGCTGGTCGACGGAGGGCTTGGTGGCACCCGGGTAGACCCGGGTGGCCTTGTCGAACGTGACGGAAGCCATGGTGATGCGTCCCTTCACCGGCAGGAACGTGCCGGACGATCCGAGTAAAGGAAGGATTGAGGTCTAGTCCACCAGGGTGAACTCCGGGTGACGCTACCCCGCGCCGCCCGATCTGTCAGCACTCACGGGCCCGTGAGATTTCCGACCGTCGCCCCGGCCGGGTTGGTTACACTTCACTCGCTGCCGCCTTAGCTCAGTTGGCTAGAGCGCTTGACTTGTAATCTTGAGGTCGTCGGTTCGATTCCGACAGGCGGCTCTGATCGTTCAGGTGTCCCGGACCACTTCGGTCCGGGACACCTGTGCGTTGCGGGGGTGCGGTGCGCCCATGGTGGGGGCGCGCCCGTGAGGTGGGGTTTCTCCGGGGAGGGGTGCGCGGATGGGTCGGCGTTCCGGTGGGCTGATCGGGGTGTGGGCCGAGCAGCAGCGGGTGGCGCAGCGGCAGCGGGAGGGGCAGCACCAGGCGGCGCTGCGGCAGCAGCGGGACGCGGAGCGGGCACAGCGGGCGCACGAGCGGGACGTGGCCCGGACGCAGCGGGAGCAGCGGGCCGCCTACCGGCAGCAGCGGGACGCGGACGCCCTGCGGCGGACCCAGGAGCTCGACCAGCGGGTCGCCGTGCTGGAGTCCCTGCTCGCGACGGGCTGCCGGGCGCCCGCCTTCGGCGTGGAGTCGTTGCGGCGGGAGGACGACGTCGCGCCGTTCGCCCCCGGGCCGCTGGGGGAGCCCGTCGCCATGCCGGACCGGCGGTCCTACCAGCCGCAGGGGGCCTGGACCGCGTCCGGGCGCGCGCAGGCCGAGCGGGACGCGCGGGCCCGGTTCGAGCGGGACCGGCACGCGGCCCTGGTTGCCGAGGCGCGGCGGGTCGAGCAGCTGGCGGCGTACCGGCGCGCGTACGACGACTGGGCGGCTGCCCGCCGCGCCGAGACGCGCGCCCACAACGGCGGGATCGACGGGACCGTCGCGGCCTTGCGGGAGGGGGAGGCCGGGACGGTCGTCGAGTTCTTCTCCGCCGTGCTCTTCGCGTCCGCCTCGTGGCCCGAGGGCTTTCCGCGCGAGGTGTCGGCGGCGTACGACCGGTCGGGCCGGAGCCTGGTCCTCGACTGGGGCCTGCCGGGGTACGAGGTCGTGCCGGAGGCGAAGGGCGTCAAGTACCTGCCGGGCACGGACCAGGAGAAGGAGGTCCCGCGGCCGGTGACGCAGCGGCGCGCGCTCTACCGGGACGTGCTGGCGCAGAGCGTGCTGCTCGCGGTGCGGGAGCTGTTCGCCGCGGACCGGTTCGGGGCGCTGGACGCCGTGGCCCTTAACGGGTACGTGAGCGGGGTGGATCCGGCGACGGGCCTGGACGCACGGGTGTGCGTGGCGTCCGTGCTGGTGGAGCGGCGGGCCTTCGAGCGGCTGAACCTGGAACTGGTGGCGGCCGTGGAGTGCCTGACGGGGGCGCTCGGGGGCCGTCTGTCGGCGAAGCCCGAGGAGCGGGCGGCGGTGGAGCCGCTGATGCTGCCGGGCCGGGTCGGTTCGGACGTGGTGTCCCAGGGGGACGGCGAGGAGCCGGACCTCCTCGCCATGGATCCGATCGCCTTCGAGGGGCTCGTGGCCGAGCTGTTCCGGGCCCGGGGGCTCCAGGCGGTGACCACGCGGCGGTCGGGCGACGGCGGGGTGGACGTGGAGGCGCTGGATCCCGATCCGATCAGCGGCGGGTCGATCGTGGTGCAGGTGAAGCGGTACCGGAACACCGTGCCGCCGAGCGCCGTACGGGACCTGTTCGGGACCGTGCAGGACAAGGGGGCCAACAAGGGCGTCCTCGTCACGACGTCGAAGTTCGGGCCCGGTTCGTACACCTTCGCCAACGGCAAGCCGCTGACCCTGATCCCGGGGACCGAACTGGTGGACCTGCTGCACCAGCACGGTCTGCGGGGCCGGTTGGGCGGGCCCGCCCCGGCGACGGCGCCCGCGTCCGGCTCCGCGTCCGGTTCCGTGTCCGGTTCCGTGTCCGGCTCCGCGTCCGGTTCCGTGTCCGCCCCCGCCGAGGCCGCCGAGGACTTCAACCTGCTCGGGATGGTGTGGTCGGGGTCCGCCGCCCTCGACGTCTGCGCGCTGGTCTGCGCGGGGAACCGGGTCCTCGGCGACGAGTGGTTCGTCTTCTTCAACAACCCCGCGACGCCCGACGGTTCGGTCGCCGTGGTGGCGGCCGTGCCCGGTGACCGCGCGGCCGTGCGGGTCGGCTTCGACGCGCTGCCCGCACGGGCGGACCGGCTGGTCCTGGTGGCGGCCGTGGACCCGGAGGTGAACCCCGACGCGGATCTGGGCGGGTTCACGGAGGCCGGGATACGGCTGCGGGACGACGCGGGCGCCGAGCTCGACCGTCTGGAGGTCTCCGACGGCCGGCCGGGGGAGAAGGCGCTCGTCCTCGGGTCCTTCCGGCGGCGGACCGGCGGGGACTGGGACTTCGTCCTCGGCGGGAAGGGGTACCGGGGCGGACTCGAAGAACTCGTGGGGGACTTCGGCATCGAGGTGGAGTAGCGGCCGTCCGTCGGGCGGGGGCGCGGTGCGCGCCCCCGCCCGACGCGTTCTCAGCGGCCGCTCAGGCGGTTCGCCAGGGTCGCCACGCGGTCCGTCTCCGCCGTGCGGCCGACGGCCTCGCGGCGGTCGGCGCCCCGGAAGGCGGCGTACATGGTCTGGACGCCGAGCCAGCGCAGGGGTTCCGGTTCCCACTTGCGGACCTTGTGGTCGACCCAGGGGAGGGCCGTGAGGTCGGTGGGGCCCGACTGGCCCGAGTCCTGCTGGATCAGGTCGCGGAGGGTGCGGGCCGCGAGGTTGGCGGTGGCGACGCCGGAGCCGACGTAGCCGCCGGCCCAGCCGAGGCCGGTGGAGCGGTCGAGGGTGACGGTGGCGCACCAGTCGCGGGGGACGCCGAGGACGCCGGACCAGGCGTGGTCGATCCGCACGCCGGCGAGCTGCGGGAAGAAGCGGATCAGGATCTCGCGGAGGGCGTCGACGGTGTCCGGCTGGGTGCGGCCGTCGTTGTCGGTCTTCGAGCCGAAGCGGTACGGGACGCCCCGGCCGCCGAGCGCGATGCGGCCGTCGGCGGTGCGCTGGGCGTACATGTAGGCGTGGGCCATGTCGCCGAGGGTCTCGCGGCCGCCCCAGCCGATGGACTCCCACTGGGCGTCGGTGAGGGGCTCGGTGGCGATCATCGAGGAGTTCATGGGGAGCCAGGTGCGGCGCTGGTCGGCGAGGGAGGCGGTGAAGCCCTCGGTGCAGCGCAGGACGTACGGGGCGCGGACGGTGCCGTACGGGGTGATCGCGTGCTTCGGCCTGATCGCGGTGACGGGGGTCGACTCGTGGATCGTGACGCCGAGCGCCTCGACGGCCGCCGCGAGGCCCTGGACGAGCTTGACCGGGTGGAGGCGGGCGCCGTGCGGGGTCCAGGAGGAGCCGACGGCTCCGGCGATCCGGACGCGTCCGGCGGTCTCGCGGGCGCCGTAGAGCTCGCGGTCGGTCTCGCCGAAGGCGACCTCGGCGGCGTGGAAGGCCTTGAGGCGGGCGAGCTGGGCGGGGGAGAGGGCCACCTCCAGGACGCCGCCGCGGTGCTGGTCGGCGTCGATCTTCTCGGCGTCGCAGACGTCGAGGACCTCGGTGACGGTGGCGTTCATGGCCTGCTGGAGGCGGACGGCGGCCTCGTGGCCGTGGAGCCTCGCGTAGCGGTCGCGGCCGGCGATGCCGTTGTAGAGCCAGCCGCCGTTGCGGCCGGAGGCGCCGTAGCCGCAGAACTTGGCTTCGAGGACGGTGATGTTGAGGAAGGGGACGGCCTTCTTGAGGTAGTAGGCGGTCCACAGTCCCGTGTAGCCGCCGCCGACGACGCAGACGTCGGCGCCGGTGTCGCCGGGGAGCGGTTCGCGGGGCGCGGGGGCGCCCTCCTGCGCGTACCAGAACGATATTCCGCCGTTGACGGTGCCGTTGACCGTGCTCATCTCTATCCCTCTTCCGGATGCGTGGCCGGAGATTACCCCTGGCCAGGGGTCCGTGGATACGGGGGAAATCCGGAGGCGCGGGGCGCGGTCCGGTCACTGCGCTCGCCGCGTGATCCACGTACCGGAGGAATTGGCCCGGTCCCAGGCGAAGTACAACGGCGAGGCCGGGCGGGCGTTCGTCGACGGGCTGCCCGAGCGGGCCGAGGAGTTCCTCGGGCGGTGGGGGCTGCGGGCCACCGGGTCCTCGGTGCACGGGACGGCCTCGCTCGTGCTGCCCGTGGAGCGGGTCGCCGACGGTGCGCGCGCCGCCCTGAAGATGCAGCTCCTCGACGACGGGACGGAGGGGGAGCCCCTCGGGCTGCGCGTCTGGGACGGGGGCGGTGCGGTGCGGTTGCTCGATCACGACGCCGCGACCGGCACGATGCTCCTCGAACGGCTCGACGGGGCCCGGCCGTTGTCCGTGGTCGCGGACACCCGCGAGGCCCTCGGGACCGTCGCCGGACTCCTCGCCCGGCTCGTCGCCGTCCCCGCGCCGGAAGGACTCCGGACGCTCGGCGACATCGCCGCCGGGATGCTCGCCGGGGTGCCCGCGGCCGCCGCGCGGCTCGACGCGGACGGCGCCGCGTTGCTGCGGGACTGCGCCGCGGCCGTACGGGAGGTGGCGGGCGAGCCGGGGGGCCGGCTGCTCCACTGGGACCTGCACTTCGGGAACGTCCTGGCGGGCGAGCGGGAACCCTGGCCGGCGATCGACCCGAAGCCCCTGGCCGGGGACCCGGGCTTCGAACTGCTTCCCGCGCTGATGGACCGTTTCGAACCCGACGGGTTCCTGTGGGGGTTCGACCTGCTCGCCGAGGTCGTCGGGGACCGGCGGCGCGCAGTCGCCCGGACGTTGGGCCGGGTGCTTCAGAACGGCCTCTGGGGCGTCGGGGACGGGGAGCCCGCGCTCGACCGCGAGCAGGTGGCCGCCGCACGGATCCTGCTGGCCAGGAGGGCCTGAGGCGGGACAGGCTGGGGGCATGATCCGTACAGCCACGCCCGCCGACGTCCCCGTCGTCCACGCCCTGATCCGCGACCTCGCCGAGTACGAGAAGGCCCTCGACGAGGTCCGCACGACCCCCGAGCAGCTCCACGAGGCCCTGTTCGGCGAGCGTCCCGCCGCCTTCGCGCACATCGCCGAGACGGAGACGGGCGAGGCGGTGGGCTTCGCGCTCTGGTTCCTCAACTTCTCGACCTGGCGCGGGGTCCACGGCATCTTCCTGGAGGACCTGTACGTCCGCCCGGAGGCCCGGGGCGGCGGCCACGGCAAGGCCCTGCTGCGCGAACTGGCCCGCCTCTGCGTCGAGCGCGGCTACGAGCGCCTGGAGTGGTCCGTACTGAACTGGAACCGTCCCTCGATCGACTTCTACGCGTCCCTGGGCGCCCGTCCGCAGGACGAGTGGACGGTCTACCGGCTGACGGACGGGGCCCTGGCGGAGCTGGGCGGAGCGACGGTGTAGGAAGGGGGCATGGACATTGAGCAGCGGTTCCAGCGCATGACCGGCTTCATCGAGGCGCGGCTGACGCCCCTCTTCGACCCCGCCGAGGGCAGCGACCACGGGTTCGGCATGGACGACACGTCGCGGGCGCTGCGGGCCCTGCGCTACACCGTGCAGGCCGCGTCGGCGGTGAACGGGCTCGTGGAGAAGCGGGAGACGGCGCCGGAGCTGCGGCAGGTCGTCGACCAGGCCCTGGAGCACAACTGGGACGTGCTGCGCTCCATCGCCCGGATGTGGGAGGACCACCCCGACTTCACGAAGGAGTTCAAGGCGCACTCCTGGGACGTGCTGGGGGTGTGACGCCCCGGCCCCCCCACGGGGACGCCCGGGTCTCTTGCGGGGACGCCCGGGTCTCCTGCGGGGACGCCCGGGTCCCCCGCGGGGGCGTCCGGCTCCCCTACGGGATCAGGACCACCTTGCCCGTCGTGCCCCGGTTCTCCAGGGCGCGGTGGGCCTCCGCCGCCCGTGCGAGGGGGAAGCGGTGGACCGCCGGGCGCAGGGTGCCGGTGGCCGCGGCGTCGAGGGCGGCGAGTTCGAGCGCACGGATGTCGCCGCCCGCCTTCCGGATCATGACGGGGCCGAGGACGGACTCCGAGGTGATCCCGCGGGCGGTGAGCTCCTCCTCGGTGAAGGCGAGCGGTTCGCCGTCGTGGAGTCCGGCTCCGGACCAGCCGAAGACCAGGTGCTGTCCGCCCTTGCCGAGCAGGTCGACGGCGGCGCGGCCGGTGTCGCCGCCGACCGAGTCGAAGACGACGGTCGCGGCGCGGCCGTTCAGGTGGGAGCGGACCTCCTCCGGCCAGTCGGGCCGCTTGTAGTCGACGGCCAGGTCGGCGCCGTTCGCCTCGACGAGGGCGACCTTCGCGGGGCCGCCGGCGAGGCCGACGACGGTGGCGCCGGCGTTCTTGGCGTACTGGACGAGCAGGGTGCCGATGCCGCCGGCGGCGGCCGGGACGATCGCGACCGAGTCGGGGCCGAGTGAGGTGAACCCCAGGATGCCGAGGGTCGTGCGGCCGGTGCCGACCATGGCGACGGCCTCCGCCTCGCCGAGGTGGTCGGGCAGGGCGTGGAGGCGGGCGGCGTCGGTGACGGCGAGTTCGGCGTAGCCGCCGGGGTTCATGCCGAGGTGGGCGACGACCCGCCGGCCGAGCCAGGACGGGTCGGTGCCCTCGCCGAGGGCGTCGACGGTGCCGGAGACCTCGCGGCCGGGGATCGTGGGCAGTGCGGTGGGCGCGGGGAAGGGGCCCGTGGCGCCCTCGCGGAGGGCGGTGTCGAGGAGGTGCACGCCGGCCGCCGCGACCCGGACGCGGACCTGGCCGGGGCCCGGCACGGGGTCGGGCGTCTCCTCGTAGGTGAGGTTCTCGGCGGGGCCGAAGGCGTGGAGGCGGATGGCGTGCATGACGTTTCCCCTGTTCGTCGTACGGGTGGATCCTCGGCTCCACCCTCTGACCTCAAGCGCGCTTGAGGTCAAGGCCGTGCCGGTGGTGGCGGTCCACGAGGTCCGCGCGCAGCGCCAGCGACACCGCCTCGACCGCGCTCGTGAACGACACCTCCGACAGCACGCCCGGCGCCGCCACCTGGTCGCCCACCAGGTACACCCCGTCGCCCCGGTCGACGGCCGGCCGGTCGCGCCAGGTCGTGCCCGGCCGGTCCACCGCCCCCGTACGGCCCTGGGAGACGGACTCCCGCCGCCACTCCGTCCGCTCCCGCCAGCCGGGGAAGCCGAGGTCGAGCAGGTGCTCGGCGTGGGCGACGCCGTCCGCCTTCGAGGCGCCGGGGTCGATCGGCAACTGCGCCTGGACCAGCTGCTGCCCCGCCGGGGCCAACGAGGGGTCCTGCGCCGTGAACCGCTCGATCCAGCCGGGCGCGTCCAGGTCTGAGACCACGAACGGGTCGCCCTTCCGGGTCCGCAGGGCCAGGTCGAACAGGACCGTGCGGCCGCTCTCCCGGCTCAGCGACGGGTCTCCGAGCAGCCGGGCGGCGGCGGGCAGGGCGGTCGCGACGATCACCGGCCCTCCGCCGGTCGGCAGGGTGTCGATCCGGGACGAGGTCTCGATCCGTACGCCCAGCTCCCTCGCGCGCGTGGCCATCCGCTCGATCAGCTCGCCCCAGCCGCCCCGGACGTAGTGCGCCTCGGGAGGCAGGGCGGCGGCCCGGTGCAGCCGCTCCTGCACGAAGCGGGCCGAGAGGGCGCCGGGGTCGTGGTGGAAGAGCGCGACCCCGCTGTAGGCGGCGGCCGCGCGCGCGGTGCGCTCGCCCGCGAGTCCCGTCGCCCAGGTGCGGAAGTCGAGGTCCACGGGGGCCTGCTCGGGCGCCCGGCGGGCCTGGCGCAGCAGGCCGAGCGGCGGGGTGCGGCGCAGGGCGCCGCCGCGGTGGAAGCGGAACCGGAGGGCCTCGGCGGCCGGCAGCGCGGCGAGCGGCCCGAGGAGGCCGCGCTGCCTCAGCCAGGTCCAGTGGGGGCCGCCGCTGTAGAGGGCGTGCGGGCCCTCGTTCGTGCGGTACGGGCCGGCGGCCGTCCGCGCCCGGCCGCCGAGCGTCCGGTGCGCCTCGTGGACGGTCACCTCGGTGCCGGCCTCGGCGGCCGTGAGGGCGGCGGTCAGTCCGGCGAAGCCGCCGCCGATGATCGTGAGCTTCCGCATGTCCGTCTCCCTGGTGTCGGTCTCACACGGGGGACGGCGGGAGGGGGCGCGGATGTGACACCGGGGGCGCTGTCAGTGGCGTACCTCACGATGGGGTCATGGCGGTGACACGGAAGAAGAAGGTGGCGGGGGCGCGACGGCCGGAGGTCCGGCTGCCTCCCCTGGAGGAGTACGGGGGCGGGCTCGCACCGGACGGGGACTACGACGGCCTCGAACTGGCCGGGCTCGACCTGGCGGGCCAGTCGGGCGAGGGGGCCCGGTTCCTGGACTGCGCGCTGCGGGAGTGCGGGCTCGACGGGACGCGGCTGACGGGGGCGCGGTTCCTCGACTCGGTGCTGACGGGGGTGCGGGGAGTGGGCACGGAGCTCGCCGGGGCGCAGCTGCGGGACGTGGAGGTCGTGGAGGCGCGGCTCGGCGGGGTGCAGCTGCACGGGGCGGTCCTGGAGCGGGTCGTCGTCCGGGGCGGCAAGAGCGACTACCTCAACCTGCGGGCGGCGAAGCTGAAGGACGTCGTCTTCGAGGGGTGCGTGCTGAGCGAACCGGACTTCGGGGGCGCGGTCCTGGAGCGGGTCGAGTTCGTGGACTGCGTGCTCACGGGCGTGGACTTCACGGGGGCGCGGCTCACGGACGTGGACCTGCGCGGCGCGCAGCGCCTCGAGATCGCCCGGGGGGTGGAGTCGCTGGCGGGCGCGGTGATCTCGGCGGCGCAGCTCCTGGACCTGGCGCCGGTGCTGGCGGCGCGGTGGGGGGTGCGGGTGGAGGGGTGAGCCGCGGTCGCGCCGCCCGCCCTAGGGCAGGCGGGGGAAGCGGGACTGGAGGGTCCAGATGGCGGGGTTGTCCGCCAGGCCCTCGTGCATGTCCGTGAGGTCCGCGATCAGGTCGTGCAGGAAGTCCCGCGCCTCGCGCCGCAGTTCCGCGTGGTTGAAGGTGACCGGAGGCTCGTCGCCCGGCATCCAGTCGGCCTCGACGTCCACCCACCCGAAGCGGCGCTCGAAGAGCATCCGGTCCGTGGACTCGGTGAAGTCGAGCTCCGCGTACTGCGGCTGCGCGGCGCGGCTGCCGCGCGGGTCCCGGTCGAGCTGCTCGACGATGTCGCACAGGGCCCACGCGAAGTCGAGCACCGGCACCCACCCCCAGGCCGTGGACACCTCGCGGTCGGCCTCCGTGTCGGCGAGGTACACGTCCCCGCAGAACAGGTCGTGGCGCAGGGCGTGGACGTCCGCGTGGCGGTAGTCGGTCTGCGGCGGGTCGGGGAAGCGACGCGAGAGGGAGTAGCCGATGTCGAGCACGGGACCGATGGTGTCACGGCCCCGTCCCCGCCCCGCACGCGAGGACCGTCCGCCGCACCCTCACGGCCCCGTCCCCGCCCCGTACGCGACGACCGTCGGCCCCGTCCCGTACGAGGGCGTCACCGGCCCCGTCCCGTACAGGAGGGGGCCCGGGTCACGCGGGCCCCGGGGGAGGGGTCCGTCGGTGGCGTCAGCGGCGGCCGTGCACCGCTCGTGCCACCCGGGGGCCCAGCCAGCGCTTGAGGCGGCGCAGGGGTTCCAGTTGCCCGGCGGCCCGGTCGATGCGGTAGTACAGCTGCGGCGGGACGTGCGGGAGGAGCGGCGAGTGGCGTTGGCCGAGGAGCGCGAACATCGTGGCCGGCTCCAGGTTCATGTAGCGCGGCAGGTTCTCGTACCACTGGGCGCTGTAGCGGGCGGCGCTCTGCGCGGAGACGAGTTCGGCGCGCCGCCGCTTCCCGTACGCGGTGAGGGCGGCGTCCAGGTCGCCGGGGGCGCGCAGGGCGTCCGCGAGGGCGAGCGCGTCCTCCAGGGCGAGGGTGGTGCCCGCGCCGATCGAGTAGTGGGTGGTGTGGGCGGCGTCGCCGAGCAGGACGAGGTTGCCCCGGTGCCAGACCCGGTTGGTGAGGGTGCGGAAGGTCAGCCACCGGGCGGCGTCGTCGGCGCGTTCGCGGCCGATCAGCTCGTGCCCGTCGAGGAGGTCGTGGAAGAGCTTCTCCAGGAGGTTCAGGCTGTCGGCCTCGCCGCGCGTGTCGAGGCCGAGGCCGGTCCAGGTCTCCGGGGAGCACTCGACGACGCAGGTGGAGCGCTCGCCGCTGAAGCCGTAGGCGTAGCACCAGATCCAGCCGTGCTCGGTCTCCTTGAAGGCGAAGCTGAAGGAGTCGAAGACCTTGGTCGTGCCGAGCCAGATGTACGGGTTGCGGCCGCTGGTGACCTCGCTGCCGAAGTGGTCGGCGTGCGCCTCGCGGAGCGCGCTGTTGACGCCGTCGGCGGCGACGACCAGGTCCGCCCCGGCCAGTTCGGGCGCGTCCGGGCCGGAGACGTCGTGCGCGAACCCGACCCGCACGCCGAGCTCCCCGGCGCGGTCGGCGAGCAGTGCGAGCATCCGCCGCCGCCCGATGCCGAAGCCCGCGTCGCCGCGGTGGACGGTCCGCTCGTCGCGGACGATGGCGACCCCGTCGGTCCAGGTCACGGACGCCTCGGCGACGGCGGCCGCGGACTCGGGGTCGCCGGCGCGGAGCTTGTCGAGGAGCCCCGCCCAGTACGTCACGCCCCAGCCGTACGTGGAGCCCTCGGGGTTCCGTTCGTACACGGTGATCTCGTGGGCGGGATCCTGCCGCTTCAGCAGGATCGAGAGGTAGAGGCCGGCGGGGCCGCCGCCGACGATCGCGAGCTTCACGTGCGCTCCCACTGAGACATGACACCGTGCGGTCGAGTGAGGACGCAACGTAGCAGCGGGGGCGGCCCGACGTGGGGGAACGGCGCCCAAGTCCAGCCCTACGGCTTACGGCAGCAGCCGTCGTTCCTTCGCCACCGCGACCGCGCCCGCGCGGGTGTCGACGCCGAGCTTGGCGTAGATGCGGCCCAGGTGCGTCTTCACCGTCGCCTCGCTGATGAACAGCGCCCGCGCGATCTCCCGGTTGCCGAGGCCGTGCCCCAGCTGCCCGAGGATGTCCCGTTCCCGGTCGGTGAGCGAAGGGCCCGCCGCGCCCCGCATGCGGTCCATGACCCGGCTGGCGACCGGCGGGGAGAGCGCCGTGCGGCCCTGGGCGGCGGCGTGGATCGCGGCGAACAGCTCCTCGGGCCGCTCGGCCTTCAGCAGGTAGCCCGTCGCGCCCGCCTCGATCGCCCGCGTGATGTCCGCGTCCGTGTCGTACGTGGTGAGGACCAGGACGTGGACGCCGGTGGGCGCGATCCGCCGCGTCGCCTCCACGCCGTCGATGCCCGCCCCGAGCTGAAGGTCCATCAGGACCACGTCCGGCTTCAGCTTCGCCGCCATCGCGACGGCCTCCTCGCCGCTGCCCGCCTCGCCCACCACCTCGATGTCGGGGGTGCTGCCGAGCAGCGCGAGCAGACCGGCACGGACGACGACGTGGTCGTCGCAGAGGAGGATCCGTACGGACATCAGGACTCCAGGGAGAGCGGGATCGCGGCGGAGAGCACCGTGCCCTCGCCCGGGGTGGACTCGACCGTCAGGGTGCCACCGAGCTGCTGGGCGCGCACGCGCATCGCGGGCAGGCCGTGGCCCCGCTCGGCCTGCTCGCGCGCGAGCGCCGGGTCGAAGCCGCGGCCGTCGTCGGCGATGTCCAGGACCACCTGGTCGTCGAGGTAGGTCAGGGTCAGGGCGGCGGAGTCGGCGCCGGCGTGCTCGCGGATGTTGGCGAGGGCGCCCTGCGCGATCCGCAGCAGCGCCGACTGCGCCCGGTCGGGCAGCGGCACCGGGGTGCCGTCGACCCGGAAGGCCGCCGACTCGCGGGCGGCGAGGGTGCGCAGGGCCTCTTCGAGGCCGCCGCCCCCGGCGAGGTCGGCGGGGGCGAGGTCCTGCACGAAGCGGCGGGCCTCGGCGAGGTTGTGCTCGGCGATGGACTCGGCGGTGCGGACGTGCCGGCGGGCGGTGGACGGATCGCCGTCCCAGAGCCGGTCGGCGGCCTGGAGCAGCATCTGCTGGCTGGACAGGCCCTGCGCGAGGGTGTCGTGGATCTCCATGGACAGCCGCTGGCGCTCCGCGAGGGTGCCCTCGCGGCGTTCGATCGCGGCGAGTTCGCGTCGGGTGCGGATCAGGTCGTCGATGAGCGCCCGCTGCCGGGCGGCCTGCCGGTCGGAGTGCACGAAGACGCCGGTGGCGAGGGCGGCGACGGCCGGCGGGGCGACGATCAGGTTCGGGTCCCAGCCGCCGTGCGAGAGCTGGACCTGCGCGAAGACCACGAACGCGGTGAGCAGGGCCACCAGGCCGAGCGCGGCGCGCGACGGGAGGGTGCGCAGGCCCGTGTAGAAGAGCGGCACCGCGCACCAGGCGAAGCTGGGCGCGAGGACGACGAGGACGACCCAGACGGTGACGACCGTGCCGAGCCAGGTGATCCGGCGCGGGGTGGCGCGGGTGCCGAGCACCGGGCCGAGCAGGTAGAGGGAGGCGAGCGCGCCGGTGAGGGCGACGATCCAGGGGCTGCGGGCCTCCCACGGGTGCCGCAGCAGGAAGCGGGCGAGGGAGGCGCCGAGCAGCAGGAAGAACGCGGTGTGCATGACCCGCGCGAGCCAGCGGGCGTCCGGGTCGTGCTCCGTGGGCCGGATCACCGTGCCGCCTCCCTGCCGTCCTGACCTGGGTGTACCCGTCCATGGTGGCCCGGAGGGGCCAGGGGGGCATCAACCGATCGGCTGACGGACCCGTCGTCCGGTGCGCGCGCGGAGGACAGCCGGACCGTGGACCGGTGGGCGCCGGTTCCGGCCGGAGGATCGATGCAGAGCGAAGGACGGACCGAGCGGGGCGGGAGACCCGGTGGTCCGCCCGGGCTCGAAGGCTTCTCCTCCCCTCTCCTCCTCACCCCTACGGAGTCCCTCATGAAGAAGATCCTCCTCGGTGCCACCGTCGCCGCCGTCGTCGCCGCCGGTACCTTCGGCGTGGTCTCCGCGAACGCCGCCGCCCCGGCCGCCGCTCCCGCCGCCGTCACGGCCGACGCGGACAACGGCAACCTCCGGACGTCCACGCACCTGACGATCGAGGCGGCCACGCAGGCCGCGCAGGCGACGCTGGACGCCGCGCAGAAGGAGAACCAGCGGGTCTCCGTCGCGGTCGT